>JAYOFM010000024.1:17592-18105 GCA_038117225.1 Rhodospirillales bacterium | reverse complement strand
CTGAATCCCTGGCCCGTATCGACCTCGACGACAAGACCGTCCGGCAGAATTTGGAAGTCTATTCGAAGCTGCGCCGAAATTGAGGCGAGTCCTAAACGCCTGAAATCCGGCGGATAAGGCGCGGCCTTCCCGGCTTGCACGGGTTCGCGGCGTTTGCCAAGATGCGGCGTCGGTCCCGGATTGCACGCCGGACCGTCGGGAGGATTGGCCAGGTGAGTGAAACGGACGCGCGATCGCGCAGGGAATCCGGCCCGCTCGACGGCATCAAGCTGTTGATGGAGGCGCCGCGAGATATCGTCGATGGCCTGACTGCGCAGTGCGAGTGGATCGACTTTGCCACGAACGACGTCCTGATTGACATTGATGAAAACACCACCAGCGTCTACTTCGTCGTCAGCGGCCGGCTCAGGGCCATGGATGATATGTCCGAAGACCAGGAAGTGGCGTTCGCCGAATTCGGCGTCGGCGAAACATTCGGCGAATTATCGGCGATCGATTTGAAAGCCCGCTCGG
>JAYOFM010000024.1:0-17582 GCA_038117225.1 Rhodospirillales bacterium | reverse complement strand
GGGGACGCCTAGCGAAGCTGTCGAGCAAGGCATTCCGCCAATTGCTGCTGACCTGTCCGGGCATTGCGCTGGCCTTGCTGAAACAGTTCGCCGAAGTCATTCGCGTCCTGAATACCCGCGTGACGCGGATGAGCACCATGACCCATCACCAACGCATCTACTTCGAGCTGTTGCGCTTGGCGGAGCCGGACACGGGTAATCCCCAGGCCTGGATTATCCGAAACTCGCCGCAACACGCGGAGTTGGCGGCCTGGGTCGGCGCCGATAAACAGACGGTCGCCGATGCCATCGGCAATCTGGCCCGCGACGGCGTGATCGAACGCAAACACAAGGACCTGCGGATCAAGGACCACGCGCGTTTGAAACGCCTCGTCGAATCCTGATGTTGCCGACGCGAGGCCGGGGCGGGTCGGGATAACGGTCATGTATCAAGAATATTTCGGCGTCGAGGAGAACCCGTTCTCCAACACCCCCGATCCCAAGTACCTGTTCATGAGTCGACGTCACAAGGAAGCGCTGGCGCACCTGATCTATGGCGTCGAGGGCGGCAGCGGCTTCGTGTTGCTGACCGGGGAAATCGGCGCTGGAAAGACCACCCTATCGCGCTATCTGGCAGATCATCTGCCTGACAACGTTGAGCTGGCGTTATGCGTCAATCCCCGCCTGACCGAGGCGGAATTGATGGCCAGCATCTGCGATGATTTGGCAATCGACGTTGATGGTTCGCGGTACAGCATTAAGGATTTAACCTCGTCCCTGAACGCCTATCTACTGGAAACCTATGCTGGCGGCGGCCGCGCCGTGCTGATGATTGACGAGGCGCAAAACCTGACACTCGGATTGCTGGAACAAATCCGTCTGCTGACCAATCTGGAAACGGCGCAGGATAAATTGTTGCAAATTATCCTGATTGGCCAGCCGGAGCTGAAGGACCTGCTCTACAGGCCAGACATGCACCAATTTTCGCAGCGAATTACGGCGCGCTACCATCTAAAACCCCTGCAGGCGGTTGAAACCCGGGCCTACATCGCCCATCGCCTGAGTGTCGCTGGCGTGCCGACGGAAATCTTTCATCCAAGCGCGCTCAAGGTCATCGGGCAACGATCACGCGGTGTGCCACGACTAATCAATAACATTTGCGACCGTTGTCTGCTTGGCGCCTATGCGGCCGGACGCCGTGACGTCGACGCGGCACTGGCACGCCGCGCGGCGGACGAAGTGCTCGGCCCTGCGGGCGCAACGGGTCGGTGGCGGATGATGGTCGCTGGCGCCGGTATCGCTGCGATCATCGTTGGTCTCGCGGTCATCGTTTTGGATCCACGGGATCAGCGTTTGCTGCCTAGCATATCACAGACCCCAATGGCGATCGCGGCGCGCGCGGAGATCAGCACCTGGCCGGGTTTTAAACATCTGTTCCGGCCGCCAGCGCCGGCGGCCCGATAACATGTCGCTGATCCTTGATGCCCTGAAACGTTCAGAACGGGAACGCACCGGCGATGGCGAATCGGAAAGCCACGTCGACATGGGTCGATTGTCGGAAAGTGAACTTCCGTCCCGAGCCCGTACGCTTGCCATCGCTCTGGTGTTCTCCATCCTGCTGCTCGGCGGCGCCATCGGCTTCAAGCTGATGCTCGGTGACGACCATGCCGTCGAAACCGTTGCGTCTGCTCCCCCCATCGAACGGGCGGCAGTAACGCCGACACCGATCGAACCCGCCATCCCACCGGTCAACCAACCCGTTGAACCAACCGGACCTGACGCGGCACCGAAGACGCCTGTAATTACCGCCGAAGCGGTCGCGCCAGCGCCACTCGAACCGGCGAATACGCTCACGCATAAACCGACCGAAGGAGCCGTCGCACCCGAACCCGCACCGAAGACTCTTGGACCGACACCGACGTTCATTCCATCAGTGATCAAGGAACCGGAACCACCCACACCGGCGCCTGAGCCTACACCTCCCGTCGTCGCGGAACCGACCCGCCCGCAACCAAAGTCCGTTGAGGTGCCATCAGTGGCCACGGCAATACCGGAACGCCAACCCGACCCTCAACCCAAGCCCGGGGCCCAGGCCCAGGCCGAGACCCAGTCAGCGCCCAAGCCGGAGGCCGAACCGATCCCGAAAACGGCCTTGGAGAACACCGTCAACGCGATTCCCGAGGCCACGGCCGCACCAGTTGTTGCACCACCACCTGCATTCGTCACCACACCCAAGCACCCGTCGAGCCGGCTCCTGACGGTCAGGCCCGCCCGCAAGCCAGTTGCTCCCGCTCGACCAAACTTCCCCCCTGGGCCAGCGCCAACAACGGGGCAAACGCCGGAAACACATGTACAGCGAGCACAGGCATTCGAACAGGAAGGCCGCTTCGATCGCGCCATCGACGAGTACACCCAAGCGATCCTGTTGCGCCCGGATTACTGGGCCGCCTATTTCGGTCGCGGCTGGGCCCATGCATCGAACGGCGCCCACGCCAACGCAGTCCGCAGTTTTACCGATGCGGTTCGGTTGAAACCCGATTTTGCCGACGCCTTTGTTGGCCGTGCCTGGGCGCATGAGCAAGCGGGCGCTTATGATTCCGCGATGAACGATTACAGTGCCGCGATCCGCGTTGCACCGGGTCACGTGGACGCCCATCTGAGCCGAGGTATTCTCCGCCTCTATGCTGATCTTCCTAACCAAGCAGCCACCGATTTTGTCGCGATTGGCGGCAAGGGCTCGGCGGAACTGAACGACTACGCGCTGCTGTGGAGTTTTCTCGCTCATGCCCGTGCCGACGGCTCGATCGACAAGGCCCGTACCGCCCTCGCCGGTCGCACCAGCCGTAGCCGCTGGCCTGGTATTCTGTTCGCTCTGTTGATGGGTCAGACGTCACCCGATGATGTTCTCTCCGCCATGCGCGATGGTGATCGCCTGACACAGAAGAAACGCGAATGCGTCGGGCATTTCTATCTTGGGCAGCAGCGCCTTTTAGAAGGCGACCGGACGAGCGCCATCACCCATTTCCGTAAGGCCGTGGCAAGCGGCATCACCGGCTTTCGCCAGTATTGGGCGGCGGAACAGGAGCTCAAACGGCTTGGCGTCAAGCCCTGAGCCGTCTCACGTGGTTGGCCGAGCGGGCGCCTTGAGCGGAAGCAGTCGTTCGGCGGCGGACAACACCTCCATGACCGCGATTTGTTTCATGCATTGATTATCGCGGCAATCGAGGACGCTGGTCTTGGCGTCATAGACCGCAAGACACGGGCTGCACATTAGGCCACGATAGATGGTCGATACCCACGGATAATCATGGCCGTAAAGGACGGGTATTTCCGGCCCAAACAGGCAGATCGTGGGGCGCCGCATCATGGCGCTGAGATGCAGCGGCGCACTGTCGACGGTGATCACCAACGCGGCGCCTGCAATAAGATCGACAAACTGTGTAAAGTCGGTACGGCCGCTGAGATCGATGATCAAGTCCGGGTTCGTCAAACCGCGCCCAATATCGGCGGCGACCGTTGACCCATCGCGCGTACCGATCATGACCAGAGCGTGATCCGGATAGCGGATACCAATTTCCTCGATCAGGGCGGACCAGGATACGGTTGGCCAGGATTTTAGATGACGCAATTCGGGACTGCTCTCGGCGTTGAGAACGATGTAGGGCTCCAGCGCCTCCGCCGGCCGCGAGGCCCCATTCCCCGCTGGGAAACGCTGGATATAGTCGGCGAGCGGCGGATGCGCACCAACCAATTCAGCCACCACGCCCACGTTCAGAAAATTTTCCGCCATGGGACGATAGAGATTGAGGTTGGCGCGGTGGGTGTACAGCCGCCCCACCGGCAAGTGCACCATGTGAAATCCGGCCCTGACGGGTGCTCCGGACATCACCGACATAAGGGCCGCAAAGCGCGAAAAAAATTCGAGATTGAGAAAAGCCACCGGCCGAAGCGCACGCAATCGCCAGACCGCGCGGAACACGTCACCGATGAATCGCCACGGCGATGATGCGTCGATGGTGATGCAGCGTTCGACACCGAGGAATTGTGCCAGTGCCCGGTTGCCGGTGAATGTCAGGTAAACCGTCTCGCGTTCACTATCCCGCAATTCCAGCAACAGTGGATGGCCGAGACAGATACTGCCCATGCCGAAGAACTTGCAGACGACCACTGGTCCACGTTTGGCCCGTAGCGTCAGCGCTGGAGCGACGGCGGCCATGAGGTGGCACAGCGGTGTGCCGAGCCATCGATCGATCGTGCGCATGATCTCAATATTCATGAATTTGGCCGTTCCCGTTCACGCGCGACGAACTCGTTGTGCATCAACGTCCACGATACTACGATTCCGCCTGTAATTTCAGGCGATAATCCCGACGCAGGACGGAGACCCATGGCCGCCGCTTTCGCGCAACAGTTTGCCTGGGGAGGGCTGGTGCTGGCCAGCTTCATCGGCTGGGGCGGCGTTCTCCACCTAACCCTTGGTCGGCAATTCACCGCGCGACCGGATTGGGGGCTGCGCGCGGGCTGGGGCATGGCATTGGCCCTCGCCATCGGTGGTGGGCTGAGCGCCTTGGGTCTGATGTCCGTCGCCATCGCCGTTGGATTTGTCATCGTTGGCGTGATCCTGGCGGTTGCTTTCCTGAGCCGGCAGGGTTTCGGTGCGATCCACTATCGTGGCTGGTCCCTGCTGGTCGTCATCGGTATCGCAATTCCCCTGCTGACCCGCTATGCCGCCGCCGTACATTATCAGGCCATGAGCTGCGGCGACGACGACATCGCCTACTTTCCGATGATCGTCCGATTGCTGCAGACCGGCACCCTGATCGAACCATTCAGCCTGCGCCGGCTGGCCGGTTATGGCGGCCACACGTTTCTGCAATCCCTGGTCGTCGCCACCGGAACCGAGGCCAACGCCTACTTGATGGACCGTGGCATCGCACTGGTCGCCGCCTTTGGTCTGGTGCTCGGCCTGTTCCGCGACCGCGCGTCAGGTGATCTCGTCCCGGTCGCCCTGGCGTTGCTGCTGGTGGTGCTGATGCCGTTCCCGTTACTCAACAGCCATAGCCACCTGACGGGTCTGGTTCTTTTCCTGACCCTGCTCCGCAGCCTCGATCATCTGCGCGAGACGGTCGCCGTTAACGTCGATTGGCGGTCGTTGTTGCTGCTCGGCGCAGTAGTCGCGGGCACGGCCAGCCTGCGGGCGCATTTTAGCGTCGCCGCGGCGATCGCGGTGGCGGCATTCTGGTGGCTGGTAAATTGGCGCGATGGCAACGCCTGTGCCGCGTCGAGCCGCAACGTTATCGGGGTTGGCGCGGCGGCGCTGCTAATTCTGAGTCCGTGGATCGCTTTGCTGCAACGCTCATCGGGCAGCTGGCTCTACCCTGTATTTCGCGGCAACCACCGCGCGGATTTCGAAAACTATTCCCAAGCGTTGGTGTTGACCGACCAAATGGCCTTCCTCGCTGATGTTTTCACCGATCCGCGCATGATCTTGTTCATGCTGCCGATGGCGTTGTACGCGTTCAAGCGGCCGTCGCGCGCCGGTCTGGCATTCTACATCGCCAGCCTGGTAACGGCGCTGATGCTGACCTGGACGTTCACCTATTCCGATGCGCAGAACATCCACCGTTACGTGGCCCCGTTCCTCAACGTTGCCTTCATCGCGACGTTGGTCGCCTTTCTGGATGCAGCGAGACATGCGTCGCCAAATTCCGCTCGTGGCCGCTCGCCGGGCAACATACTCATCGTCGCCACCGTGCTGGCGCTGGCACCCGTGATGATGTTCAAGGATATCCGGCGGCTCGCGGACAACTGGGGCTATCGCAGCCTCGCGCTGATGGAGCGCACGCACTACGTCGGCATGCAAGCGGCCGTGCCGGAGAGAGCACGGGTGTTAACGGCCATCGACCATCCTTTCGTGCTCGATTTCCGCCGCAATGACATCGCCAATGTCGACGTGCCCGGCGCCGCCAGCCCAGACCCGGGCATGCCGTTCTTCAAGGGTGCCGAAGCGCTGAAGAGGTATCTTCTCGATCAAGGCATTTCGCACGTGGCTTTCCGTGATTTTCAAGTGCCCGGCGGCTGTCTGTACAACCGCCGGCTTTGGGAGTTCCATCGGAATGGTCCAAGCGCCGAATGGCGCATGGCATCCCGGTTCTATCTTGATTTCATGGACAACATCGAAACCCTGACACGATCCACATCGCCGCTGTTCAACGCCGGCGGCCTGATCGTTATCAAGCTATAGATCATGACCGAGCCGACACCACACCGGCCCGTGATCACGACCGTTCTGTGGATGGCCGTGCCGCTTGTGACCCTAACACCCCTGATCCTCGCCGAACTGCCGCACGGCGCCGATATGCTGAATCACGTGGCGCGGGCCCACGTGTTGGCCAATCTAGCCGACGATGCGGATCTCCGCCGTTTCTATCGGGCGGATTGGTCAATCATCCCGAATCTCGCCATTGATTGGGTCATGCTCGCACTGATGAAGGTGATGACGCCCTATCAGGCTGGCCGCGCCTTCATCGGACTCGCCATTCTGCTGATGTTTGCCGGCGCGGCGGCGCTGCGCCATCAGGTCACTGGCCGCGTTGGCCTGCTGCCGCTGGCCACGGCGTTGATCGCCTATGGCGCGCCGGTTGCCATCGGCCTTGCCAACTTCACGCTTGGCATTGGACTGGTGATGCTCGGCATCGCCGCCTGGCTGGCGACGCGACGATGGCCGTGGCCAGGCCGACTAGTGGCCATGGGCGGCATCGCTCTGGCGCTTTTCTTTACACATCTGATGGCGCTTGGTGGTTATGGCCTGGTCATCGGCGTGATGCGCTTGGCAGAGCTTTGGCGAACCCGCCGCATTGAATTTGACCAGGATGCGGTGCTGGCCGGCCAGTTCGTTCTGCCTTTCTTATTGTGGCTTCAGGTCAAGGCACCGACCCACGGCACCGAGACCCTATTCGGCAATATGTGGAGCCGTGTCGAGGTGGTGGCCACACCGGTCCTGTTCTTCAACGATTTCGATCTCGCCGTGGCCGCGGTTTTGGCGGTGCTGCTTGGTTGGCTGGTCATCAGTCGCCGCGCCACATTGGCCGCTGTCCTGGTTGCCCCCGCCATCGCGCTCACCGCGATAAGCCTGCTGATGCCGGTGGAACTGTTCGGCATCTGGCTGACCCATGTGCGCTTTCCCCTGTTGGTGGCGTTGCTGTTGATCGCCGGGCTGCACGTCCGCATTGAAGAGCGACCGCTTCGCTTGGCGGTGATAGCAATCGTCGTCGCGCTCGCGGTATTGCGATTGGACAAGGTCAACGACCGAATGGCGAGCTGTGATGCCAAAGGTCAGGCGTTCATCGCCGCTCTCGATACTGTGCCGCGCGGCACCCGGATGCTGCCGGTGATCGAGCCGGCGAGTGTCACCGGGGACTGTCTGTTCTCCGGCTATTGGCACATGCCGTCGCTGGCGGTGATCGAGCGCTCCGCCATGTTCCCGTTGATGTTCGTGCATCTGCAGCCACTCGCCTTCCAGCCGCCCTATCGCCATCTGATACAGGAAAAATCCCGCGCGGCGACGCCGATGATGCTGGTCGGAGAGGCCGATCCGCTGGTCGAGCCCATGTGGAACGAGGCAATCGTCGGCAAGTGGCGCGGTCAGTTCGACGTCATCGCCTGGCTGCATCCGGAGACTCGCGCGTCGGTCCCGCCAGTGGGCCTTGAGCGCATTGGCGGTGGCGATTTCTTCACGCTCTATCGGGTCAACTCCCGAAAATGAACTTTTCCTGATCGTATAATCGTGCCGCCAGCAGTATCAGCAGCGCCGCCACGGCGGCCGATACCGACATGGATACGGCGACGTTAATCAGCTCGATTGTTTCACCGCGCACCATCTGGCCCAATAATACGGTTTGCGAGAACACGGGGATCGGCATCATCCAGGCCTTCGCCTGCACGGGCGCGAAGACCATGACCAGACCGGGAATCGCCGGCACCAGCGGCAACAGGCCGAGATACGTCTGTGCTTCCTTGAGGCTGCGGGTGATGGTGGCGATGATCACCTGGACACCGACCGCCAGCATCATCAGCGGCAGGGTCATGACGAAGATGCCGAGAATCGCCAGGATATCGAGGGTGCGGGTAAATCCCAGATCAGGGGTTTCGACCATCTGGAAGATGACCCGAAAGGCGATCAACTGAACGGCAACGGCGGCGGCGGTGAAGAACAACGCCGCTCCGTATTTACCCAACATCAGCCCCCAGCGCTCGATGGGATTGATCAGCAGTGGTTCCAGGGAGCCCCGTTCGCGTTCGCCCGAGGTCACGTCGATGGCCAGATAAACGCCACCCATGAACAGATTAAAAATGAATAGCGGCGGCACCATGAAGAGCAGGAACTCGGCGATGTGCTGGCCGGCGGCGACATTGACGCTCTCGATCGCCAGCGGCTGTATGATCCGGTAGTCGATGCCACGCTTGGCGATGCGTTGTGCCCAGACTTCCCGGTTGAACTTGCCCAGCAGTCCGGCCAGATGGTTGAGCGCCAGCAAGCCGGGGAGCCGCGACGAATTGACGACGACGGAGATCCGCGCGGTACGCTCGTTGGCGAATTGCTCGGCGAATTCCGGCGACACCACCAGGACGCTTTCGACGGACCCCTTGCGCACCGCGCTTTCGGGATCGGCCGGTGCCGGCACCACCTTGATACCCTCGCGTGTCAGAAATGCCGCCAATTCCGGCGCGTTCTGCAGGCCGGTCACGGGCAGCGCCGCCCGCTCTGTCGGCTTGGTCGAAACGACGCCGATCAGCGCGCTTATCAACAATCCCAGCAGGATCGGTCCCAACAGCGGGTAGATGAACGCGACCAGAAGTGAACGCCGATCACGGGCGTTATCGATCAGTTCCTTCATGAAGACGATGCCGATGTTACGCCACATGCTCGACCTCGCCCATCAGGTTCAGCAGCAAGGCCTCGATGCTATCGACACCAGCCTCGCGGAGCAGGTCGTTTGGTCGGCCATGCGCGGCGACGCGGCCCTTCAGGATGACAACGATTCGATCCGAGATATTCGCCACCTCCTGCATGATATGGCTGCAGAACAACACGCAATGGCCGGCTTCGCGCAATTCCCGAATCAGCGTATGCACGGAGCGCGAACTGGCCACGTCGAGGCCGTTGGTCGGTTCGTCCAGCAACAGATTGCGTGGTCGATGCACAAGCGCGCGCGCCATCGCAACCTTGCGCATTTGGCCCTTGGAAAATCCCTTGGCGCGGCGATCAATGAATTCGCCCATGCCGAGGGTACGGTCGAGCTCGAGGATGCGGTCTTCCAACGCCTGACCGGTCATGCCGTGCAATCGACCGAAATACCGCACGTGTTCGCGCGCCGTCAGGCGGGGGTAGAGGCCGCGGCTGTCCGGCACCACGCCGATGTGGCGTTGCACCTCCTGGCGATCGCGGACGGTATCGTAGCCATCGATGGTCGCCGTACCCGAGTCCGGGCGCATGACCGTATAGAGAATTCGCAGAGCCGTCGTCTTGCCGGCACCATTGGGGCCGATCAGGCCCGTCACCTCGCCATCGCGCGCCATGAAGTCGACCCCGTCCAGCGCGGTGACGGCGTTGAAGGATTTTCTCAGGTCCCGGGCTTCGATCATGGACCAGTCGTTTCCCGCATCGTTCATTGCCGCGCGTGGCGTGGTTTTCCGCCAGCGCGGGTTTCCGCTATTATTGTTAATGCGTCGATGGCCGAGTGAAAACACCGTAAGCGGCCACCGCCCCTACGGCGCAAGGTGAAGGCACAATGGACCATTCAATCGAGCTGTTGATCGACACCGTCGCGCGGCCGTTCACGGTGTTTCTCTATCAAGATTCGTCGCTCTATTGGCCCTATCTGGTATCCGCCGCGATCCTTGCCATCGGCATCCCGGCGATCCTGTCTCGCGGTGCCGTGGCATCGATCCGCGCCGCCCTCGCCAAGACCTTCGGGCGAGATGTCTGGTGGGCGCCGTCGACGCGGGCCGACTATCGCTATTACGTGGTCAACGCCATCCTGTTCCCGGTGATCTTCGCGCCGGCGATCCTGACCAGCGGCGAATTCGGCCTGTGGATCGAGGGCCGATTGGCGGCCACCCTTGGTGCCAGGGAAACGCCGATTTTCGACGAGGCGACCATCCGCGTCGCATACACCGTCACGTTCTTCGTCGCCTATGATTTCGGCCGCTTCCTGGCCCATCTGCTACAGCACCGCAACGCCTTCTTTTGGCAGTTCCACAAGGTGCATCATTCGGCCGAGGCGTTGACACCGATCACCGCGTTCCGCACCCATCCGGTCGATCTGCTGGTGATGGCGTTCGGCGGCAACCTGCTGGGCGGCCTCGTGACCGGCGTGTTTCTCTACCTCGGCGCCGGGGCCGTGACCATCTACCTGTTCCTCGGCCTGCACATCGCGCACGGAATTTACAATTTGATCGGTAATTTGCGCCATAGCCACGTGTGGCTCGACTACGGACCGCTCAGTTACGTCTTCATCAGTCCGGCGCAGCATCAAATTCACCATTCAACGCTGGCCCGGCATCGGGACAAGAACTGCGGCTTCGCCTTCGCCTTTTGGGATGCGTTGTTCGGTACCCTTTATGTGCCCAAGGAAAAGGAAGAATTTCCCATGGGCCTGGGCGATGGCAGCGATGGGCAATGGCACAAGATCGGACGCTTGTATTGGTGGCCCGTGGTAATGGCGGGCCGAGTCCTGCGCGGTGAACACCCAAATTCGAACACGGCGCCCTAAAGCGTCGGTATTGAAAACGTTGCTTCGGTATCGAGAAACCGGTCGATAACATTGCCGAGGATGCGGGCGATATTGTTGTCCCCGTCGTTCCAATTCAGGCTGCCACAGAAGGTGATCGAGCCGACCGAGAAAACGGCGCCGCCATTCGGCGCCTCGAAAAATGTCATGTCGGCGCGGATCAGATCGGCCACCGGCTCCCCCGGCCAGGTCGCCACATGGGTGAGAATTTCTTCCGGTACGAGCACGAAGGCCGCCGGATCGTGTCCCTGTGACGTGGCGACGACTAGGGCATGCGGTGGCGTGCCGAGACGCCGGTCGGCACGGTCCAGTTCATAGCCCGCGGCGCCACCACCGCAGAGCCCGAAATCTCCCAGCACGTCATCGTCGACGTTTTCAAATATCCACGAAGCCCGAGCGTCATCGGCCGCCGGCAGGCGTCTGTAATAGGAACTTTCAAACAAGCCCTGAGACGAAAAACCGACGCCGGCAAGCAGTTGCGGCGGGCGTCCGTTGCGCCGCCAGATGCCGCCATAGGCAGCGTCGAAGGCATGGTAATATTCACCGGGCTCGGCCGCCCAGGCGCGGATTCCCGTCTCTGCCCGGCGAACCTCGATGATGCCCGGATCATCGAGATGCAAGGCCACTCTCCAGTAGAACCCGTTGCCGCCGAGATAGCAGAAACGCCCACCGCCATCGCGATATGCCGTCAACGCGTCCAGGGTTTCTACCGTGTGGTATTCGGGATGGGTGGCGGTCAGGACCGCGCGGTAGGGCGCCAGCACGGCGACACCTTCATCGTGGACTTCCTGATCGGTGATGATGTCGAAGGCATGCCCCCGCCGTTCCAGCCAGTAGAGCAAATGGGTATCGGCCTGAAAGTGTCGTAGACCTGAACCGCGCGGTTCCGGAATCGGAAAATAACCGATCCGCATACCGATATTCGGCCGATGCCGCGACGCATGGCAGATGCCGCTGCCGTCACCATGGAAATTGTACGTCGAAAGGCCGTATTCCGGATGGTCCGTGGCGTTATGGGGGTAAGCGGCGGGCCATTCGCGCGCCCGCTGGTGCCATTCCAGACCGTGATCCGGTCGCGCCTGATTGGCGTAGATAACATAGGTGAAGGTCGGGATGATAACGCAGAGATCGGCCGTCGTGGTTCCCTTCGGCGGCGGCACGAAAAACGGGATTGTGTCCTCGTTTTCGCCCTGACGAAGCCGCGCCGCGTAAACACCACTCGGCAGATCATCCGGCACGTCGTAGGTAAAATCCGTTTCCCACTCGCAGTCGGTCAGATCATCGTCGTGAAAATGGATGGCGCCGTACTCGTCTGGTACGTGCCGCCAACACATGCCCCGGCCGCTCCAGTTGGACCCGGTCATGGCACGGGCCGGCGAATTGACCAGTTCGCCGTGCGCACCGTGCGCACCGGTGTCGGTCACGACCGTGGTTTCCATGCCGAGCGAAAAGTCCCATCTCGCGATCGGCTCGCTGTCGCCCGGGCCGACAACACCACCGTGTACCGCCGGCGCCTCGATCTTGCCGTTAAAATGCCCGCGCACGGGGTCACCACCAAGCGCCGCGATGAAGATCGTCGAAATTGCCGTCATGTCCGGGGGCGCGTCGAGGGCGGCCTCGGCCAGCGCCTTGGCAGCCATCAGGTTGGTTCGGTCGACGGGCTGTTGACCCACGATCAGCCGGCCAGCCGCCGCATCGTAGCCGAGCCAGACGTGATACCAGGTGCGAAGCTGTAATGGCGTCCCGACGGTGAGGATATCCACTCCATCAATCCGGGCCGTGATGCCGTCGGCGCCGAGTGCCAGGGAAACACCTGGCGTCCCATCCGCGGCGGCGCACGAAAGAATGCCTGTCGGCTGGGCGGAGGCGGGTGTCAGCGTCGGCCAAATGGTTGCCGCCAGCGTGAAATCGCCGAGTATCGGTGCCGTCGATGGCCATACGCTTCGCGCGTAGGAGCCTGAATGAATGGCCTGATGACGAGAGGGATAGGAGCCGGCGAAGTCGGACGGAAGGGGCTCGACCCGTATGCCCGGACCGGCCGGGTTTGGATCGGCACATCGCACCCGCACCAGATCGGCCTCGTAGGGGTCGTCCGCCTGACTCGAAATCTTGAATTCAATCCGTTCACCGGGTCGAACGGAAAGTCGGTCCGCATATCCGATCAGGGGAATCACGGGCACCTCGTCTTCCTGGTTTGCGCAACGTCGGGATCAGCCTGCCGATTTTCCCGCGCCAGGTCAAAGCGATGACGGCCGATATTGGCGCGTTCTCCTCGCCGCCCTATGCTCGCGGTCTCTTGGCAGGAAGGAAATTCGATATGGCGGCAACCGTTTCACCAGTCGATCTTGACGATATCGAGGCGGCCGCCGAGCGTATCAAGAATCGTGTGCGGCGAACGCCATGCCTGCGCACCCGCTTCATCCGCGATCCGGTATGCCGCAATCCCTTGATGCTGAAGCTGGAATGCCTGCAGGTGACGGGATCGTTCAAGGCACGCGGCGCCAATAACGCGATCCTCGGCCTCGCTGGCGAAGACGTGGCTCGCGGTGTCGTCACGGCGTCGGGCGGCAATCATGGCATGGCGGTCGCCTATGCCGCGCGCGCATCGGGTACCACGGCCGTCATTTATCTACCGGAGATCGTACCGACGGCGGCGATCGACAAACTGCGCGCCTGGGATGCGGAGGTCGTCATCGAGGGCACGGTCTGGGATGATGCCAACCGGGCGGCGCTGGACCGCGCCGAGCGCGACGGGCTGGCCTACATCCACCCATTCGCCGACCCGGCGGTGATCGCCGGTCAAGGAACGGTGGGCCGCGAAATGATGAAACAATCCCCCGACATCGACGTCATCCTGGTCGCCGTCGGCGGCGGCGGATTGATTTCAGGCGTCGCCACCGCCGCCAAGGCCATCAAGCCGGATGTGCGAATTATCGGAATCGAACCGGAGGGCGCGCCAACATTGCGCCGCAGCCTCGACGCCGGCCAGGTCATCACCCTCGATGGCATCGACACCAGCGCCGTCACCCTGGCGCCCCGACGCAGTGCCGACATCAATTTCGAGATCATCCGCGACAGCGTCGACGACATCGTCCTGGTCAGCGATGCCGAGATGCGTGACGCGGCGCGCTGGCTGTGGTTTGAGATGAGCCTGGGCGTGGAATTGGCGGGTGCTGCCGGCGTCGCGGCACTGATGAGCGGGCGCGTCGATGTTCCCAACGACGCGGTCGTCGCCGTCGTGGTGTGCGGCGCCGGCGCCGACGGTATCGACGCACGCTAGGTCGTCAGACTGAACATGAGCCGGGCGATCTCGCCTTCTTGCCGATGGCGAGGGCTTCGGCGTAGAAAGTGATGTCGCCCATGGCGGCAGGTCATTCGCGAAAATGGGAAGCACGTCATGATTTTCCTCATCATCGGCCTAACCGTTTTTTTCACTATCCACACGTTGCCATGGAACCCGGCGATGCGGGAGACGTTGCTGGGTGGCCTCGGCCTAACGGGCTATCGCATCTTGTTCGCGGTGGGATCCGCCATTGGATTGGTCCTGACCGTCTTCGGCTATGGGATATCGCCCAAACCGTTGTTATGGATCACGCCTGAAATAGGCCCCCGAATCGCCACGTTTTTCATGCCGCTCGCGTTCATCCTGATCGCGGCGGCGTATCTCGGCTCCAACATCAAGCGCGTGACGGCGCACCCGATGCTTTGGGGAATCGCCATCTGGGCCACCGTCCACCTGATCAATAACGGGGACCTGCCCTCGGTTCTGTTGTTCGGCGGTTTTTTGCTCTATTCGCTTGGCGCGATGGCGAGCGCCAACAAACGCGGCGCCGCGCCGGCGACGGAGACGGTTCCCACGCTACGCGACACCGTCGCCGTCGGCGTCGGCATGGCTGCGGCGTTTGCCGTGGCGTATTTTCACTGGGTATTGTTTGGGGCTGCCGCGATCCCGTCCTGAGGCGACACCGGCCGCGCGGTCGACGCGTGGTGATCAGTTTCCCTTGCCGCCGAACATCTGATACAGCGCACCGGCGATCTCACCCTCCAGCGGGAACGACAGCATGCCCATAACCGAATATCCCAGAAAATAGGGCATCGCATAGAATCGGAACATGAAGAAGAACCACGCGACATAGAGCGGAATCAGCGGCTCGGCCAAGAAGCCCGGCGTCAACACGCGGAAAGCGCGTAGGAACGGATTGGTCGCCTTCACGAAAATTTTCATGAAGAACCAGTCGCTGTCGATGGGCAGAAAAAGATTCATCGCCACACGGCCGATCAACGTCCACATGATCATGCCCAGAAGATAGTCCAGGACGATGACGTGCAGCGGCAGAATGGCGAGGTCAGCGGTCATGGTTGTTTTTTCTACACCATGGGCACCGATTGCAAGGGGCAAAATAGCCTAGCGGCGCCCCCGCAAAAACGAAAGGGGGACGGCAGAGCCGTCCCCCAAAAGTTTGTGGTCTGTAGCGTCGCTTACATTTTGTGATCGATGATCGTACCTGCCGTCGGCAAGCGGGTCTCATCGACCATTTTCTGGATTTCCTCATCCGGTGGCGCCGTCGCCAGCGACACCACAACCATCGCAAGGACACTGACGGAAGCACCGATGATGCCGAAGCGCAGATGGTCAATGCCCATCCACGGCGTCATGCCACCCCACTTGACCATGTAGAGGTACCAGGACCCTGAACAGAAGCCGAGGACCATACCGGCGATCGCCCCCGGCCTGTTGGCCCGTTTCCACCAGACACCGAGGACCAGCGGGAAGAATAGACCGGACATGGCGAAGTCAAACGCCCAGGCGACCGCGCCCAGAATACTCGTCAGCTTCAAGCTGGCGATGAACGCACCGAGCGCCCCGATAGCGATCAGGAGCACCCGAGCAACGATCAGGCGTTTTCTGGTTTCGGCCTGCGGGTCGATGATCTTGTAGTACAGATCGTGGCTCAGCGCGTTGGCGATGGCGAGCAGAAGCCCATCCGCCGTCGACATGGCGGCAGCCATGCCACCGGCCGCGACCATGCCCGAGATCACATACGGTAGGCCGGCGATTTCAGGTGTCGCCAGAACGACGATGCCGGTCCGCATGAAGAACTCGTTGAGCTGCAGGATACCGTCCCCATTGTGGTCGGCCATGAACAGCATCTTCACCGAACTCCAGTTCTTGACCCACTCCAAGTTTGAGACCTCGGCGAATGACTTGCCGATAATCGACGTCGCCAGGTTCGGGTCAATCAACTGCAGCTTCGTCAGCGTGGCGAGTGCCGGCGCCGTGAAGTACAGCAGGAAGATGAAGAACAGCGAGAAGGCCACCGAACGACGCGCGGCGCGCACCGTCGGCGTGGTGAAGTACCGCATCAGAATGTGCGGCAATGACGCCGTACCCGCCATCATGCAGATCGCGAGCGATGCGAACTTCCAGCTATCCATGCCGCCCTGCGGATCGAAGTGCGGCACGGTCAGGACCTTAACGCCACCGAACGGTGCCGCCTGCGCCGCTGCCTTGCCGAGGCCGATCAACGGCTCTAGCTCCTGGATTCGGGCGACCGCATCGCCGTAGCTGAAGTGCGGAATGATCCCGAAGCCCTGCTTGTTGGACATCCAGATAACCGGCACCAGATAGGCGATGATCAGCACAATGTACTGCGCCACCTGGGTCCACGTGACGGCCCGCATGCCACCGAGCATGGAGCACAGCAGAATACCCAGCAGGCCAAACCAGACACCCAACTCGAACGGAATGTGCAGCGCGCGCGCCGCGATCGTCCCCGTCGCGTTGATCTGCGCCGTCACATAAGTGAACGACGTTATGACCAGAACGACGACGGCGCAGAAGCGTGCGAGGTTGCCGCCGTAGCGGGTGCCGATGAAGTCCGGCACCGTGTAGCAACCAAATTTCCGCAGATAAGGAGCCATCAGCGAGTTGACGAGCACGTAACCGCCAGTCCACCCGACGATGACAAGAACCCAGAAGTCGATTCCTTTGAAATTGATATGGACGACTGTGGGCCTATGGTCCTCGACGCTTTGATTAAGATTAAATCTGAGGTGGACTCAACCGTTACATTTAGACGGTCGTGTCGCGAGGGTATTTGCGGATCTTGTGCCATGAATATTGATGGTACAAATACCTTGGCATGTTTAAAGCCCATTGAAGAGGTCAAAGGCGATGTGAAGGTCTATCCACTGCCTCACATGCCTGTAATCAAAGACCTTGTGCCTGATGTGTCGCAAATTTACGCCCAACTAGCTTCTATTGAGCCATGGCTCAAAACTGTCACGCCACCACCGCCCGACGGCGAACGTCTTCAAAGTCCAGAAGATAGAGCAAAGCTTGATGGGTTGTGGGAGTGCATCCTCTGCTTCTGTTGTTCAACAAGTTGTCCTAGCTATTGGTGGAACGGCGATCGCTATCTTGGCCCTGCCATACTTTTACAGGCATACCGCTGGCTTGCTGACAGCCGTGATGAAGCTAAGGGTGAGCGCCTAGACGCTTTAGAAGACCCATTCCGTCTCTATCGATGTCACACCATCATGAACTGCACCAAGACCTGTCCAAAAGGACTTAACCCGGCAAAAGCTATTGCTGAGGTAAAAAAGATGATGGTGGAGAGACAAGGCTAACGGCTAGTTGCCGTTGGCTCTGGGATAATTTTTGTCCTTTTTTAGCTGTTTTTATTGTTAAGCTAAGGCCAAAAAACCTTGATCGTTTAAAGCGGTTCAGGTGTGCTGTTATATGTGCAGTTATCCCATTTCGTCCCCTTTAACGGTCTATCTAATGCTCCCATTTCCCGAAGAGTGTTC
>JAYOFM010000023.1:14839-33683 GCA_038117225.1 Rhodospirillales bacterium | reverse complement strand
TCACGCGGTGATATCGATATGACCCGCGAGGTGCAGGAGGCGGGTCTCAAACTTGGCATTACATTACATGATCACGTGATCGTTTCGCGCTGCGGGATCAACTCGTTCAAGGCGCTGGGGCTGATTTAATCCTGTTCCGATTAATGGACGCCGGTGTTCTCACCTTTTCGCATCGCTACGTGACCACGATCCCACATCCCCCGCCTTTCGATATCTTTCGAAATAATATCTGATTAATGCACCTGTAGGATTCAGATTAAGATGCCGCTTCATCGTCAATGACGCCACAATTTCAATTAAGGGTCGTTTTATATAATAAAGATACATAATATATACGTTTTGAGCCTTTATTCTTACCAAATGATACCCAAATTGGCTTCTAAATAATGAGTGTTGACGCCTAGCATGGGACGAGTGCCAAGAGTCGTTAAGAATGGCGATATGGTGAAATCCTCGGGCTCTAACCTGGATGCTCGATCCGTAAACGGGGTAGCGACACGATGGATGTCCGACGCGACCGGTTGAGCGGGAAAGCGACCTCATTGGACGAGACGAAGCCAGTTTCGGAGAATAACCGACGGGACGGGCGCGCTGACGCCGATACAGACGTTCCGATTCCAACGCCGCTCCGCCAGCCGCTGGTCGATCATATTGTTAAGTTCGGTTTATTGCGCCGCCATCGTCTTCACGCGGCGCTTGATGCCAAGATTGTCGAGATTGCCGGGCGCCGCCTCGGTGAACGGGCGAGCCGAACCGGCGTCGAGATCATGAATTTTCTATGCGAGTGCTATTTCTTGGCATCCCCGCCGTCGATTTCGGATGTGTATTTATCGACTGGGTTATCCAAAAGTACGGCTATTCGCACGCTGGCGGCGCTGGAAAAGTTGAATGTGATCGAGAAACTGCCGGATGCAGAGGACCGGCGCCGCCAGTTGATTCACTTCACGGCGCCATTTCAAGCGGTGTTGGAGGATTTCGCCGCCGAGTGCATGGCCGAGTTTAGTGATTTGATGGCTGTGGGAGACGGTGACGACCGGCGCCGCACCGAGGATGCGCTGCGGGAAAGCGAACATCGTTTTCGAGACTTTGCCACCATGTCCTCGGATTGGTTCTGGGAAAGTGGACCTGATCATCGGTATTCTTGGTTTTCCGAAGGCCACCGCGCAAAGCTCGGATTGATCGCGGACGCCTACCTTGGCAAAACCCAATGGGAGATTGCCAGCGATCTCAATGAGCAAGAAAAATGGGCGGCGCATCGCGCCGATCTGGAGGCCCGCCGGCCGTTCCGACGTTTCCGCTATTTGACACGCATTGATACTGGTGAGAGCCGTGTGATCGAAGTCAACGGCATCCCATTGTTTGACGAAGGCGAGGTGTTCGTCGGTTATCGCGGCACGGCCAACGATGTCACCGACCGTGTGTTGGGCGAGACGGCATTGCGCGAAAGTGAAGCGAGACTCAGGCGCGCGGTGATCGGTGCACCGATACCGATCATGATTCATGCCGAGGACGGCGAGGTGCTGATGATCTCCAACCGTTGGACGCAAATCACGGGATATGCACAATCTGAAATTCCCACGATCCACCATTGGCTTTCGCGCGCCTACGGCGACGAGGCGGATACGGCCGCGGATGACATACGCGCCTTGTTCGACCGTGAGCGTTCGGTGAAGGCGGGAGAAGCGAATATTCTCACCGCGAGTGGTGAACAACGCATCTGGGAGTTTCATTCGAGCCCCTTGGGCGCACTTCCGTCGGGACGCCGGATCGCCATTTCCATGGCCATCGACGTGACGGCTCGCAAGATCGCGGAAGAGGCCATGATCGGCGCGAAGAACCAGGCCGATCAGGCCAATATTTCGAAGTCGCGGTTTATCCAGAGGCTCAGCCACCGCCTACGAACGCCGCTCAACACGCTGATCGGTTTCTCGCAAATGATGGTGGCGGAACAATTTGGTCCCCTCGGCGCGGCGCGATATCACGAGTACATGAGGGATATCAATGTCACCGGCAAACAAATGCTGGAGACATTGAATGATGTGATCGACCTCGCACAACTTGAGGCGACCGGGCGTATCGACCTAGATGAAAGGATCATCGCCACGGGCAGCATCATCAATGAGGCTTGTCAGCAATTCGCCGCCGCCGCGGCTTCAGCAGGCACCACCTTCGTTACGGCCATCTCTCCCCAAGTGCCAGCGCTGCACGCGGACGAGCGACGATTGCGTCAAGCTCTGACCAACCTTCTGCGCAATGCCGTTGGCGCGACACTCGCGGGGGGCGATATTCGTGTAACCGTCGACATGGTGCGCGAGGGCGTTGCCATTGCCATCACCAGCAGTGGCGGCGGGGACGCGGATAGTGCGCTGGAGGAGGCGCAACTGCCCTACTGGCAAGGCCTTGACGAGAATTCGAGTGATGGACGGGAACCTGATCTTGGCGTGCCGTTGGCCAAGGCATTGATCGAGTTGCATGACGGCACACTTGAAATCGAACGCGCCGATGCGGGTGGTGGGACGATTTTTCGCGTTCTAATTCCGCCGACGCGCATCCGACAGGTTTCTTGAAACGGAAAACCAGCCTGACCCGCTCGTTATGGCATGCCATCCGATGATGCGGGTAGTGAGCTCTTTTGTAATCGCTCGCGCCGCACCTGCCGACGGTTGAGGTAGTCTAGGGCCAGGCGATAACCGAGCCAGGCGAATCCGATCGCATAGGGAACGCTGCCAACGGCCATGGCGAGCCCAACTTCCTTGGCGATCCAGGTGCTGTAGGCGGCCATGGCGTCGGCGGTACTTTGGTCGGCCATGAAGGTTTCGTTCCACGCCCGAGAAAATGTGCCATATCCGGTCACGTCTTCGAACCGCCCTTGGATCACCTGGCCGGTCAGGTAGAATCCGTAATATATCGGAACCATGGTGAACACGTTGGTCACCCAGGTCCACGCACAGGCGATCACCGGGCTGAAATGCCAGCGTTTAAATGGCTTAAAGAGCGCCCACGTCATCATCACTAGTGCCATCTGGATGCCGACCAGCGGCGTGAATGCCCAGAAAAGACCAACGGCGCAGCCGCGCGCCTTGTACTCCGGCGAATGCCGGCCGCGTCGCAGCGGCACGATCAACTTCAAGCGGAGAAGTCGCGTAATGCCGGCGCCGAATGTATCGCGGCGGGTCGCGGCACCCCGCTTCGCGCCGTCGGGAGCCAAGGCGCGCCCGGTGGAAGAAGCCGGCACGCCGCCCTGGGCCACCGTTTCGTTCTCATCTTCGATGTCGTCAGACTGTTCGGGTCGGGGCATGGTCGTGCGTGATACTCTAGTTTGTCGCCGTGCGGATTTGCCGACACGACGGCGACGGCGTGAATACCAGATCATCGCACATTTTCGATTGCGGGACATACTGTATGATGACTTCATCATGATCAGCGCCGCATCCGCCGTTCCAACTGCCCGCACGCTGGTCGCGCGTGTTTTCGCGCCTTTTGCGTTTGGTTATTTCCTGTCCTTCCTGTTGCGTGTCGTTAATGCCGTTATCGCGCCGGATCTGGTGACCGATTTTGCCATCGACGCGGCCGATTTGGGTTTACTGACCAGCGCTAACTTTTTCGCTTTCGCGGCCTTCCAGCTACCGCTCGGAATCCTTCTCGACCGCTATGGGCCGCGCCGGGTCGAGGCGGTATTGTTGCTGGTTTGCGCTGCTGGATGTGCTGTGTTCGCCGGCTCGCAATCATTGACCGGCCTTGTCGCCGGCCGGGCCATGATCGGGCTTGGTACTTCCGCGTGTCTGATGGGGGCTTTCACCGCCTTTGTTATCTGGTTTTCGAAACCGCGGCTGCCTCTGGTGAACGGTTGTCAGATGATGGTCGGTGGCATTGGGGCCTGGGCCGGCACTGTGCCCATAGAATGGCTGCTCGATGTCACGGATTGGCGCGGTGTGTTTCTAATTTTCGCCGTGTTTTCGGTCGTTTTCGCTGCTGGTATTTTTTTCGTTGTTCCACGTCGCGGCGACGCCGAGACATCACCGGGGAGCCTGGCCAGCCAAATTGCCGGTGTCGGCCAAGTTTATGGAAGCCCGCTGTTCTGGCGGGTCGCACCGTTTGGCGTCTCTACGCAAGGGACGTTTCTCGCCGTGCAGAGTTTATGGATCGGACCTTGGCTGCGCGATGTCGGGGGATTCGAGCGTGACGCCGTTGCCCAGGGACTTTCCATGGTGGCAGCCACAATGGTGGTGGCCTATATCGCGTTGGCGTTGATCGCAGACCGTTTGCGACTTGCCGGCATTGGGCCGATCCGCGTTGCGGCTTGCGGTATGTCTGCCTTCGTCGTCATCCAGGGCCTCATTTTTTCGGGTTGGGATATCCCACCCTTACTGCTGTGGATGGGGTTCGGCTTTTTCGGCTCCGCCGGTATTATGGCCTATGCCGGGCTTAGTCAGCACTTCGCGCCGGAATTGGCCGGCCGGGTGGTGACCGGAATCAACGTTTTGACGTTCTTCACCGCTTTCGCGCTGCAATGGGGCATCGGCGCCGTCATTGACCTGTACCCACCGGGTGCCGACGGCGGCTATGCGCTGGAAGGTTACCGGGTGGCGTTCCTGGGGCTTTTCGCCCTGCAATGCATGACATTGAGTTGGTTTCTGACGTTTCGTCGCGCACCGATCAATTGACGGCGGGCTCCGGAGCCAGCGAGAAAACACGTGTGGCCACGCCGTCGGCTTCCAGTCCCAAGACCCTGAGCGTGCCGGTCGCCGCATTGGCCTCGACGGCCAGGCGTGTCGTTTCGTTCAGGATTGGCGGCTTGACCCAATCAAAATTGCCAGCGGCTCGGTCGCGCACGTCGCGCATCATGGAGAGGCGCCCTTGGCTGTCGATCCCGCGGCTCCGGCCCGGCGTGGCGAACGCCAGCCAATGATTGGTGATCGCGCCCGGCCCATCGTGGACAGCGGCCTGGTCTTCCTGACGCTCAATGACGCACGCCTGACCGGGTTCGAGCCCCGTCAGCGTGAAGAAGGCCGGGACGGCGATCGGAGTCTCCGTCAGCATCGCCCGGGCTTCGGCATAGTCGTGACAGTGATCGAAAACCCGCCGTAGCAGATGCGGCGGCGGCAGTGCCCTTTGGCTGGCCAATCGCCCTCGATTGATCAGCCAGTCAAACCAGCAGGACCGGGTCCAGCGCCGCATGGGCGGTTGGTTGAGGGCAGCGGCAAAGCGGCCGGGTGCCATCGCCGTTGCCACGCCGACGAAACCTGGCCAGGTAATATTAAGGGTTTCACCAGCGAGTGTGTGCTGGCGCGCGACAACGACATCGCGGCCGAGTCCGCTCAGCGGCCAATCCAACGTGCGCAGCATGCGGCAGCCGGTTCCCGACGAATCTGGTCCAGCGCCCGTTGTGCAGGTCCACTCATAGGACAGGTTCAACAAATAGGTTCCCGGCCTATCAGCGGCCTCGGCGATAGCGGCAATTTCCTCGCGATAGGGGTTGTCGGTCCGCTCAAGCCAGTGGCGGGATAACTTGTCTCCCAGCCCCAGTGCGAGCGGGCCATAATGGGCGAGCCCGTTATGCAGAATATCGGCATATCGTCCGGGCTCGACGGACGCCAGCGCCGTTGGTCCCGCCGCCCCGAGTTCGATCAGCGGGATGTCAGTGAGGTGTCCTGTGCCTTGGTCATCGATCGCGTTCATGTACCCAATATAGGGTGTGCGGTGACCCGGTGACCACATCACGGCTTTCAAATCTTCGGTCGATCATTAAAATCACCAACGTTCAATTTTTCCTACACCCCGCCGTCACCGGTGGCTTCGCCCGAGGTATCCATGATTCCGCGCTATTCCCGTCCCGCCATGGCCGCCATATGGGCGCCCGCCAACCGTTTTCGTATCTGGTTCGAGATTGAGGCCCACGCCTGCAATAAACTGGCCGAGCTCGGCGTCATCCCCGAGTCCGCCGCCCGCGCGATCTGGCAACACGGCGACAAACCCTATGACGACGCCCGCATCGCCCGCATCGACGAGATCGAACGCGAAACCCATCATGACGTGATCGCTTTTACCACCGAACTGGCCGAGCAGATCGGTGACGAGGCGCGTTTTGTCCACCAGGGAATGACGTCGTCGGACGTACTCGATACCTGCCTGGCCGTGCAGATGACGCAAGCGGCCGATATTCTGCTGGAGGATTTGGACGGTCTGCTGGTCGCGCTCGAGACACGGGCATTCGAAACCAAGAATCTGGCGTGCATGGGTCGATCGCACGCCATTCATGCGGAACCGGTGACCATGGGCCTCAAATTTGCCCGCTTTCACGCTGAATTCCAGCGCGCCAAGGTACGGTTGCTGGCGGCCCGCACGGATATTGCCACATGCGCTATTTCCGGCGCGGTTGGCACGTTCGCCAATATCGACCCGGCGGTCGAGGAATATGTGGCGGCGAAACTCGGGTTGGTTCCCGAACCGGTATCGACGCAGGTCATTCCGCGGGACCGGCATGCCGCATTCTTCGCGACCTTGGGTGTCATCGCATCATCGGTGGAGAATCTCGCTGTCGAGGTTCGGCATCTGCAGCGCACGGAGGTGCGCGAGGCCGAGGAATACTTCGCGCCTGGGCAGAAGGGTTCCTCGGCCATGCCGCACAAGCGGAACCCGGTGTTGACCGAGAATCTGACCGGCCTCGCGCGTATCGTGCGCTCGGCCGTAGTGCCGGCGTTGGAGAACGTGGCGCTCTGGCACGAACGGGACATCAGCCATTCATCGGTGGAGCGTATGATCGGCCCGGATGCCACGGTGACGCTGGATTTCGCCCTGGCGCGGTTGACCGGCGTCGTATCCAAGCTGGTTGTCTACCCAGACGCCATGCAGGCCAATATTGACCATCTGCGCGGCTTGGTGTTTTCGCAACGGGTTCTATTGGCATTGACCCAGGTCGGCGTCAGTCGTGAAGACGCCTACCGATTGGTACAACGCAATGCCATGCGCGTGTGGGCGGAACGCACCGATTTCCTGGCCCTGTTAAAGGACGACGCGGAGGTCACGGTGCATCTGGAGGCAGAGACCCTGGAAGAACTCTTCGACATGGCGCATCACACGAAGCACGTGGACACCATCTTCAAGCGCGTCTTTGGCCGCGCCTGATGGCGGCGCCGGCGCCCGACCGCGTCTTTAGTTCGTATCGGAGATGTGATCTCCGTCATTGCCGTGGTTCGGTGATCGGTAATATCCCTTAAGTCGGCACGAACCCGGCGATCGTCGGTTTCACGACCTTCGATTGTCGACACAGGGGGGATAACGACAGTATGATCGCTGAAGTGACGGCATTGCCGGAGAACGCCAGAGGGCTTGCCAGTTATTTGGACGGTCTTGGTCCAGATGGTCGGCCACGCGCTGGGAATCTCGACCTGATGAAAATACATCAGTTGGCCCCAACGCTTGTGTTGATTGACGTGATCAACAGCCGGCTGCGTACCCGCTTCGTTGGAACGGCCATTGTTGATATGCACGGAGCTGACCAAACCGGGCGGTATCTTGATGAAATTTTTAGCGCTATCTCTGGCGCCCAAAGGCTCTTGGAGTGTTATGCCGAAGTCGTCGAGTCCGGGCTTTCGAGATGGTCGCGCAGCGCCGTCATGGGTGCGCGCAACGATGAAATGGCGATCAACCCATTCGCCTACGAGCGCTTTATCTTCCCCTTGTTCGACGACAACAACAGGGTGAGGCGAGTCCTGACCATGATCCAGCGCCAATCGGCGAACGGGCTCGACCCAGAATTCGCGTGCCACGCCATCAATTGACGCAGTGCCGACATTGGCCGACCATGACCCAGTCATGACGGTATCTCTCCACAATCCGGTAAAAGCCCTCCTCGCGGCGGGAGGCACCGCATGCGGTACCTTGGTGACATTGCCGTCGGCGCCGTTGGCGCAGTTGTTGACGGCGGTCGGCTTCGACTGGCTGTGCTTCGATATGGAACACGGGCCGATGTCGCCTGAAACTGTACACGCCATGATCGCCGCCACCGCCGCCGGTGAAACGGTGCCGCTGGTCCGGGTCCCGGCGACGACGCCGTGGTTGGTCAAGCCGGAACTAGATGCGGGACCGCTGGGTATTATCTTTCCATTCGTCTCGTCGCCGGAAGCAGCCACGGAAGCCGCCGCGGCAACCCATTACCCACCCACTGGACGGCGCGGATTCGGGCCTTTTCTAGCGCCCGCGCGCTGGGGTGTGTCGATGGCGGATTACGCCGCCCAGGCGGATCAGGAGATGCTGACCGTTGTGATGGTCGAAACCCGCGAAGCGGTAGAGCGGGTCGATGAAATTCTGGCTATTGACGGCATCGACGTGGCGTTCGTTGCACCCTTCGATTTGTCGCAAAGTCTTGGCTGCCCTGGGGAATTTGATAATCCGATTTTTGTGGAGGCGTTGGCGACGGCGGAGCGACGCATTCTTGATGCCGGCGTCGTTCTCGGCGGTCTCGCGGTTGACCCGTCCGTTGGTGAGGCCATGCGCTCGCGCGGCTACCGCTTCCTCATGCTGGCATTCGACGGCCTGATCATCGATCGCGCGTTTCGGTCGTTTCTCGACCAGGTGCGCGATTGACTGCTATAGTCCTGCCAACGCGGAATTTTGACTTGATGTTGGGATGTCCGCCGCATATTCGCATATGCTGGACGGCGGCCGGATGGCGAGGAACATCATGATGGTTAACGCGAGCACCCCGCTCATGGATGGGCCACTCAAGGCATTCGCGGACTATGTGACATCCCTCGAGCCGGGTTTCGCCCCTCGGGTGGACCAGTTCGATCTGATGACTGTCTACCGATTGGCGCCATTTATCGTGGTTCTCGATGTGATGCCCGCCGAACGACGGCTGCGCTGCCGTTTCGTTGGGACCCAGGTTGTTTCCATGCATGGCGCCGACGCCACCGGTCGCGACGTGGAGGATTTGTTCGCCGAGGTCGAGGGCGGCGATCAGTTGGTCGAGAGTTACTGGAAGGTTGTTGAGACGGCGCGGCCGATGTTTACCACATCACGCGTTATGCGGCCGGGAGACCCACGTAGCCCGTATGCTTATGCCCGGTTATGTGTGCCGCTGCTCGACGACTCCGGCCGCGTGGCGCGCCTCGCCGCGCTGATTACCCGCTGTAATGCCGACATCGTGCCCGAGACGTTTAACGTCGTCGAGGCTGGCTGACCTGTTTCGGAATTCCGCCGCGCCTAAATTTCATCCCGCAGTTGCTGAATGGCAACGGGCAATAACTCATCGATTTTATCACGGACCTGCTGTTCGGTAACGGCGCTGCCGCGTGCGGCGATATCCGCCATGACTTTACGCATAATGTCCTCGATGCCAGGTTCATCTAGATCGGCGATGACGACTTCCTTGGCGTAAGCGGCGGCTTTGTCCGCATCAAGGCCGAATTGCTCGGCCAGCCACAGGCCCAGCAGCTTATTTCGGCGCGCCTCGGCCTTGAATTCCGATTCCTGGTCGAGTTTGAATTTCGCCTCTTCCGCTCGTTCTTTCTTTTCGAAGCTGTCCGCCATGGTGATCTCTCCGCTCCAACAAGGTTATCTTCGCTTTATGTAGTCGCCCGGGGCGGTTGCTGCAAGCGGACTGGCGGATTTCTGATGAAAAGGGTACTAAGCGGCTATGTGTACACTGGTTATTCTGCGCCGGCCGGGCCACGATTGGCCGCTGGTGGTCGCCGCCAACCGCGATGAAATGGCTGACCGGTCGTGGCAAGCGCCGGACCGTCACTGGCCTGATCGCGACCACGTGGTCGCCGGCAGGGACGATCTGGCCGGCGGCACCTGGCTCGGTCTCAACGACGATGGCGTCGTCGCCGGTGTGCTTAATCGACGTGGATCGTTGGGACCGGCCGCCGACAAGCGTAGCCGTGGCGAATTGCCGCTTGATGCTTTGGACCATGCCGAGGCCCGTGCCGCCGCCGAGGCCCTCGCGGCGCTCGATCCCGCGGCGTATCGGCCATTCAACCTCATCGTCGCCGACGCGCGGGAAGCTTTCTGGTTGGCGGCTCGGGAAGGTGCCATGGCGATGCACATGGCGCCGCTTCCCGCCGGCCTATCCATGATCACGGCACACGATCTCAATGATCCGGAATCGCCGCGCATGCGGTTCCATCGCCCCCGGTTCGAGGCTGCGGCGCCGCCTGATCCCGAAACGGATAATTGGTCGGACTGGGAGTTACTGATGGCGAGCCGGGAGAGCGACCCGGAGCGTGGCCCCCGTGGCGGCATGCGGGTCGACACGGATTACGGTTTTGCGACTGTATCGTCGTCATTGATCGCGGTGCCGTCGGTGGAGCGTCGCTTCGACGGCGTGCGATCCCACTGGCGTTTCGCGCCCGGGGCACCCGGGGAGGTTGCCTACGGCCTCGTTACCCTGTCGCGCGGCTAGCATTGTATCGGTCCGGGGCAATCGCTATAACTGCCGCCCGCCTCCCGGGAAGTGCCCCGGCATCAGGAGGACCTCCACCATGGCGCGCCGCCGACAAATCTATGAGGGCAAGGCCAAGGTCCTGTTCGAGGGGCCGGAACCGGGCACCCTGGTGCAATATTTCAAGGATGACGCCTCCGCCAACAACAACACCAAGACCGGCACCATCACCGGCAAGGGTGTGTTGAACAATCGCATCTCTGAGTACCTGATGATGCGGCTTGGTGAAATCGGTGTACCGACCCACTTCGTTCGCCGTCTCAACATGCGCGAGCAATTAATTCGCGAAGTCGAGATCGTGCCGTTGGTCGTCGTTGTCCGTAACGTTGCCGCCGGTTCACTGGCCGAACGGTTCGGCATTTCCGAAGGCACGCCGCTGCCGCGCTCCGTGGTCGAGTATTATTACAAGTCCGAGGAACTCGGGAATCCAATGGTTTCCGAGGAGCACATCACCGCCTTCGGCTGGGCCGTACCGCAAGACTTGGACGAAATCATGGCCATGGCGCTTCGCGTCAACGACTACCTGTCCGGCCTGTTCCTTGGCATCGGGCTGCGGCTGGTTGATTTCCGCTGCGAATTCGGCCGGCTTTGGGAAGGCGAGCAGATGCGCATTGTGCTCGCCGATGAAATCAGCCCCGACAGCTGCCGCCTGTGGGACATCCACACCGGCGAGAAGCTCGATAAGGACCGCTTCCGCCGCGACCTCGGTAACGTCGAGGAAGCCTATCAGGAAGTCGCGCGCCGGCTCGGCATCCTGCCCGAATCGGGCCCCACCGACATGAAGGGACCGGAGGTCATGCAGTGAATGACGGGGACGTCAAAGCCACGGTTTTCAAGGCCTTTGGGTGGATCGGCGAATGCCCCGTTGCGGGCCACCGCCGAACGCGCTAGGGGGAAGGCATGAAAGCCAAGGTTCACGTCACCCTCAAACCCGGCGTCCACGATCCCCAGGGTCGTGCCGTGCAGCAGTCGCTCGGTTCACTTGGCTTTGATGGCGTCAACGGTGTTCGCCAGGGCAAGGTTATTGAGCTGGAACTGGCAGAGACCGATCCCGAGAAGGCCCGTCGTGATGTCGAGGCCATGTGCGAGAAATTACTCGCCAACACCGTCATCGAAAATTACGCCATCGAACTCGTCGAGGCCTAGTTCCCAACCATGCCGAAACCTGTCAAAGCCGCCGTTATAGTCTTCCCGGGTTCCAATTGCGACCGCGATAGCCAGGTGGCGCTGGAAGCCAGCGTCGGCGGGCCGGTGGCCATGCACTGGCATGGCGATGCCGAATTGCCGGATGGCCTTGATTTGATCGTGGTGCCGGGCGGTTTCTCCTACGGCGATTACCTACGCTCCGGCGCCATGGCGGCCAATTCGCCGGTTATGCGCACCGTCGTCGAGCGCGCCCAGGCCGGGGTGCCGGTGTTGGGTATCTGTAATGGCTTCCAGGTGCTGACGGAAACCGGCTTGTTGCCGGGTGCGCTGATGCGCAATGCCGATCTCAAATTCGTCTGCCGCGATGTCTACATGAACGTCGAGACAACGAATTCGGTCTTCACCGGCGCTTACAAGAAAGATCAGGTGATCCGCATCCCGGTAGCGCACCACGATGGAAACTACTTCTGTGACGACACCACCATGGCCGACTTGAAAGACGGTGATCGCATCGCCTTCCGTTACGTTGATGCCGACGGCAAGCGCGGCAATGGCGCCAACCCGAATGGCTCGCGCGACGACATCGCCGGCATCCTCAACAAAAAGCGCAACGTCCTCGGCATGATGCCGCACCCGGAACGCCTGGCCGATCCGGATCTGGGCGGCACCGACGGTAAGCCCTTGTTCGATGGACTGGTGGCCGCCGTCTCGTGACCACCTATCATCCCGACATCACCCCCGAGATCGTCGCCGAACACGGACTTTCCACGGAAGAGTACGACAAGGTGCTGGAGATCATGGGTGGCCGCGCGCCGAACATGACCGAACTCGGCATCTTTTCCGTCATGTGGTCGGAGCATTGTTCCTACAAGTCATCGAAAAAATGGTTGAAGACCCTGCCGACGGAAGCCCCGTGGGTGGTCTGCGGACCAGGAGAGAACGCCGGTATCATCGATATCGGCGACGGTCAGGTCGCCGTCTTCAAAATGGAAAGCCACAACCACCCGAGCTATATCGAGCCGTACCAGGGTGCCGCCACCGGTGTCGGCGGTATTCTGCGCGATGTCTTCACCATGGGCGCGCGCCCGGTGGCCAATCTGAACGCGCTGCGTTTCGGTAGTCCCGACCATCCCAAGACGCGCCACCTTGTGGCCGGCGTCGTCGCCGGTATCGGCGGTTACGGGAACTGCGTCGGCGTGCCGACGGTCGGCGGCGAGTGTGAGTTTCACCCGAGCTACAACGGCAATATCCTGGTCAATGCCATGACCGTTGGTGTTGCCGATGCCGATGGAATTTTCTATTCCGCCGCCACGGGCGCCGGTAATCCAATTGTCTACGTCGGCTCGAAAACCGGCCGCGATGGCATCCACGGCGCCACCATGGCGTCGGCCGAATTTTCCGAGGACGCCGAGGAGAAGCGCCCCACCGTTCAGGTCGGTGACCCGTTCACCGAGAAACTGCTGATCGAGGCCTGCCTGGAACTGATGGCCACCGACATGATCGTCGCGATTCAGGACATGGGCGCGGCCGGCCTAACGTCGTCGAGCTTCGAGATGGCCTCGAAAGGCGGTGTCGGGGTTGAGCTGGACCTGGACCACGTGCCGCAGCGCGAAACCGGCATGACAGCGTACGAAATGATGCTGTCGGAAAGCCAGGAACGCATGCTGATGGTGCTGAAGCCCGGTACCGAGGCGCGGGCCGAGGCGATCTTCAAGAAATGGGAACTCGATTTCGCCGTTGTCGGAAAATTGACCGAAACCGGTCACATGGTGCTCCGGCACGGTGGCGAAATCGTCGCCGACCTACCGATCGATCCTCTGGCTCTGGCGTCGCCGGAGTACGACCGCCCTTGGGCGCCGACGCCGCCGCCGGCACCGGTCACCTATGATAAGGTTCCCGCGCCCAATGACCCGCTGGCGTCGCTGCTGGCTCTCATGGCCGCGCCGGATCTGGCGTCGAAGCGCTGGATCTGGGAACAGTACGACCACATGGTCATGGCGGACACGCTCGGCAAGGGGCGCCCCGGTGCCAGCGATGCCGCCTTGGTTCGCGTTCATGGTACCCGCAAGGCACTCGCCATGACGTCCGATTGTGCGCCGCGTTACTGCAAGGCGGATCCGGAAATGGGTGGCCGGCAGGTGGTCGCCGAGGCTTGGCGCAACATTACCGCTACCGGCGCGAAGCCCCTCGCTATCACCGACAACATGAACTTCGGCAATCCGGAAAAGCCGGAAATTATGGGCCAGTTCGTCGGCTGCGTTAAGGGCATGTCGGAGGCCTGTACGGCACTCGAGTTCCCCGTCGTGTCTGGCAACGTCTCGCTCTACAACGAGACCGATGGTATCGCCATCAACCCGACGCCGACCATCGGTGGGGTCGGATTGATCGAGGATTATGCCCATGCGGTGGGATTAGGGCTGACGAAGGCCGGCGAGTCCTTGGTACTAATCGGCGAGACGACCGGCCATCTCGGTCAATCCGCCTACCTGCGGGAAATCCACGACCGTGAAGACGGTGCGCCGCCGCCCGTCGATTTGGCGGAGGAGCGCAGGAACGGTGATTTCGTGCGCGGCCAGATTCTTTCCGGTGCCGTCTCCGCATGTCACGATCTTTCGTCTGGTGGCCTTCTTGTCGCGATTGCGGAAATGGCCCTCGCCGGCGGCGTCGGCGCCGCCGTGACGCCGCCTGAACTCGCGGGCATGCCGCTATACGCCTGGCTTTATGGTGAGGATCAGGCGCGTTACGTTGTCACGACGGACGCCCCCGATGCCATTATCAATGCGGCCGGTGCCGCGGGCGTGCAAGCGGTATTGATCGGCGAGACCGGCGGCGATGCGGTCACCGTAAGCGGCGGCGGTTCGGTGTCGCTAGAACGTCTGTCCAGTGCTCACGAGAACTGGATGCCGGATTACATGGCGTCGGCATAGACCTGTCTGATCGGCGACTCGTCGAGACAAAGGTTGACAATCTGTTCCAATAAGCCCACATCAGCGCATCGTATTTGTCTCGCGATCGCGCGAAGCGCCCCCCTGGGAAATCAGCGGCGCCTTTTATCCCGAGAACAATTTCCAAAATCCGCCCGTCCCGGCCGCGCCCAGGATGGAGCAATTGACCGGGTCGGCATTTCGCGAAACGCGACGCCGCCTCCCGGCTGAAGGTAATTATTTTGACTAACATCGACTTCGCGGGGCTCGCCCTTATCGAGCCCCTGTTGCGCGCCTTGCGCACGGAAAACTATGACACGCCGACCCCCATTCAGGCACAGGCCATTCCACATTTGTTGAACGGCAAGGACCTCTTGGGCATCGCCCAAACTGGAACCGGCAAAACCGCAGCCTTCGCGCTGCCCATTCTGCAACATCTGTCGAGCCGCCCCGAACGGTCCGCGAAGGGCGCCCCACGCGCGCTAATCGTGGCGCCAACGCGGGAACTGGCGATCCAGATCAGCGAGGCATTCGCGACCTACGGCCGCCATCTTAATTTGAGCCGCGCCGTCATCTACGGTGGCGTGGGCCAGAACCCGCAGGTCAATGCGCTGCGCCGTGGTGTCGACATTCTGGTCGCCACACCGGGCCGACTGCTCGATCTCATGAACCAGCGCCATTTGCGCCTCGATGGGGTCGAATTCTTCGTCCTCGACGAAGCCGACCGCATGCTCGACATGGGCTTCATCCACGACGTGAAGAAGATCGTTGCCGCCCTGCCGGTTCGCCGACAGACCCTGTTCTTCTCCGCCACCATGCCGGACGCGGTTTCCGGACTCGCCGGAAGCATTCTGCATGAGCCGGTTCGCGTCGCGGTGACACCGGCGGCGACAACGGTGGAACGCATCGAACAGTTCGTGCATTTCGTTCAAGCGGGCGACAAGCGGGAACTGCTGGTAAACATCCTGCGTGGCCCGGACAGCGGCCGCACCATTGTTTTTACCCGCACTAAGCACCGGGCCAATCGGGTCGCTGAACAACTCGACAAATGCGGCATCGTTGCCGAGGCCATTCACGGCAACAAATCACAGGGCGCCCGTCAGCGCACACTCGACGGTTTCCGCAATGGGCGCGTCCGCGTGCTCGTTGCCACCGACATCGCGGCGCGGGGCATTGACGTGGAAGACATAACCCATGTTATCAACTTCGAACTGCCCAACGTGCCCGAAGACTACGTCCACCGCATTGGCCGCACCGCGCGCGCCGGTGCCTCGGGCGCGGCGATTTCGTTCTGCGCCGCCGATGAACAGGCGTATCTACGCGATATCGAGGCACTGACCAAGAGCCCGCTGGCGGTTGCCAGCGGTACGCCCGTTCGTGATGCGCCACCACCGACACAGCGCAGATCGTCAAACAACAACAAACCGTCGTCCAAGCCTGCGAGATCGAACAAGAATCGCCGCTCGCGCGGCCACGGGCCGCGTCGCGCCGCTTGAGCGACTTTCCCTTCGGCGCTCGCGGGTCATATCGTCGGCGTGAAGAGGTAGACTGGATTACGATCCGAATCGAGCATTAGAATAATCCCCCACGCATCGATTGCGTGGGGGGTTTTTCGATGTGGTCGTTTGAACGGACAGGATCGATTTGGTCATGCGACCAGATAGACGAAAATTTCTCCAGACCGCCGCCGCGACAGGCGCGCTTCTTGCCACCGGCATCCCCGAGACTATCGCGGCGCCGGACATCCACTTGCGAGCGATCCCGACAACCGGTGAACAGCTTCCCGTAATCGGCATGGGGACGTGGATTACTTTCAATGTCGGGTCTGATTTACGTTTGCGTGATGCCCGGACGGAGGTCCTTCGGACCTTCCTCGACAATGGCGGCCGGTTTATTGACTCATCACCAATGTATGGGGCCGCGGAAGATGTCCTGGGATACGCGTTGAAACGACTGGGGACATCGGTGGTTAAACCGTTCGCGGCGACCAAGGTGTGGACGCGGCGGAAGTCGAACGGTCCCCGGCAGATGGCCAAATCCGAACGCCTCTGGGGTGTCCAGCGTTTTGACTTGATGCAAGTTCACAATTTAGTCGAATGGCGCGGTCACCTGGAAACCCTTGCCGACTGGAAACGCCAGGGGCGGGTGCGTCATCTGGGAATCACTACGTCGCACGGCGGGCGCCATGAAGAAATGCAGGCGGTGATGAGCGATCCGGACATCGTGCCAATGCTCGATACCGTTCAGTTCACCTACAATATTGTCGACCGCGCGGCCGAGGCGCGATTGTTGCCATTGGCCGCTGAACGTGGACTCGGTGTTATCGTTAACCGGCCGTTCCAGCGTGGCGGATTGATTGATCTTTTCGCGGGCAAGCCTCTACCTGCGTGGGCAGAGGAGATTGAGGCTGCGACGTGGCCGCAATTTCTGCTGAAATTCATCGTTTCCCACCCGGCGGTCACCTGCGCCATCCCGGCCACGTCGCGGGTCGATCATATGATCGAGAATCTGGCCGTGCTGCGTGGACCCTTGCCGGATGCGGCGATGCGCCGGCGCATGGCCGATTACGTGCGGGCTCTTTAAGCGGCAGGGTCGTTCCATGAACACGCTTTTCGGTTTGGAACGCATGGTTCCGTTCACGGCGGAAGTGCTGGCCAGTCTTCATGCCGGAATGAACGCCGATTTGTGGCTCTTGCGCTGGTTCGGCATCGCACTTTCCGTCGGCATAGCCTGGCGTGTCTGGTTTCATCGATCCGTCGATGACCGAATAACGGCAAGTGTTCTCGCAGCCTTCTGGTTATGGAATGGCCTCGGGTACATGGGCCTCTACCGTGCGGAATTGGATTGGGCGGCAAAAGGCTACGGGTTGGTGTTTGTAATCCAGGGTGGACTATTGACCTGGATGGGCGCCGTTCGAGGACAGATCAAATTCAATCATGCCGGACGATCTGTTCGAATGGTTGGACTCGCCTTAGTCCTGTTCGCTATTTGCGGCTATCCGCTGATCGTCTGGCTGATGACGGGTAATCACGAGGCGGTAGCGACAGTCGGCCTGTTGCCGTCGCCGACGACGGTGCTCATGCTCGGAGTACTCGTGATGGCCGGGCCGGGCGCGCCGAGGGTTTTATTTCTTCTGCCGGTACTGTGGTCAGTAATCGGCGGCGCCTTGGCTTGGGTGCTCGGAACCTGGCACGACCTCTGCTTGCCCGCGGCGGCACTTTTGGCGCTGATATCGCTATACTGTTTTCGGCTTCCCGCCGAAGACCGATGTGCCGCGACGGACGGTGATACAATCTGATACAACCATCACGTTTCTTCGACGACCCTTTCGACCATGCGGCGCAGTGTCCCTACCATTTTCTCGCCTTGGGCTCCGCCCGTTCCGGTCAACCGTTCCTTCATGATCAACATCATGGCGTCGATGTGATAGCCGATAACCTGAAGTCGAACGCGTGTCAGATCGAAATGGCGTTCGAGGAAACGGCAGAGATCGTCGCCAATCGTCGTGAGGAGGTCGTAGTCGAAGGTGCCGGCCTGGCCCTTGAGATCGTGTACCAGCCGGAAAAGAATTGTGCGCCGAGCTGAATCTTCCGAGGCTACCTTCACGTCGTCGAATGCGCTGACGATGCGGGCCAATTCTTCCGGAAGGCGCGCGACGAATTCGATCCCAAGTTCGCGGATGGCGTCATCCGCAGCATCGAAATCGACTGATGGCGTCGCTCCCGTGGAAATGCGATCGCGAAGGTCATTTGGTTGATCAAAGAACTCGATCTTCGCATCTGTGGCCATGGCGCTAAATCTTCTCGATCTACTTTGTTTCGTGAGCGGGCCTGTTATCAATAAGAACAATCGAAACACCGCGATAATCATGCGGTTTGCCAACGGGCAGCACCGAAAAGATCATGATTTTCATAGGGATGACGGTAATCTGTATTAGAGTCTGATCAAGAATTTTGATGCCATATGCTGACACCTGACTCGAGAACTAGGCGTTATTTTGAGGACTAATTAGACCTATCGGCGATTTCTGACTAAAACCGCACTCAACGATCAGCGGTATCCATCCAGATGGTCACCGGACCGTCGTTAATTAAGTGGATTCGCAGGTGCGAGCGAAACCGTCCCATTACCGCGTCGACGCCTTCACCGCTTAGACATTCACAAAAATAACGCCACAAATTCTCTGCCGCTTCGAATCCGGCGCCATCCGAAAAACCAGGGCGATTACCTTTGCGCCAATCGGCGGCGAGAGTGAACTGGCTGATGACGAGCGCTTGGCCTCCCGTGTCCAGAAGAGACCGGTTCATCTTGCCATCGTCATCTCCGAATA
>JAYOFM010000023.1:0-14829 GCA_038117225.1 Rhodospirillales bacterium | reverse complement strand
CGAGCCAGAAATGCGGCCGCTTCCTTGCCGGCTTTGCCGTCATTGGTTTCGTCCTCGTCGGCGCGGTCCGCGCAAAGCAACACGACCAAGCCGCTACCGATCTCGGCGATGACTTCACCGCTCGGATCGCTATCGACCCATTCGGCATGGGCCTGGCTGACCCGTTGCAGCAAGGCCTTCATTCAGGCCGTCACGACTTATAGTCAGGGCAGTCGCGGTCGAGCCGACGCTTCAGCGCCGGCCATTCGTGCAGGCCCGGCGGCCAGACGTCTTCCGACTGTTGGCGTGCTTTCAGGCAAACTTCACGCGGCGGCAGCACGTATGGGCGGCCGGTGGCCAACACGTCCATCTGATGCTGGCACGCCATTTCCAGCAGCAGCATGCGCCAGAACGCTTCGCCGACGCTGCGTCCGACCGTGATCAGGCCATGATTGCGCAGCAAGAGATGATCATGTTGGCCGAGCGCCGCGGCGAGGCGTGGGCACTCGTCCGCGTCGTCGGAAACTCCTTCATAGGTATGGTAGCCGACGGCCTCGAAAAACAGCATCGACTCCTGGCTTAGGGGCAGCAGTCCTTCCTCCAGCGAGGCGACGCCGAGTCCACCCCGGGAATGGGTGTGCATGACACAGTTGACGTCTGGCCGGGCTCGATGAACGGCGCTGTGGATGACGTAGCCCGCCATCATCACTGTGTCGTCCGAGCCATCGACGGTGTTACCGTCCAGGTCGATCTTGAGCAGGTTGGATGCGGTGACCTCGTCATAGCGCAGGCCGAACCGATTGATCAGTATGTGTTCGTCGGGGCCAGGCACGCGCGCCGTGATATGGTTCCAGATCACCTTGGACATGCGTTGCTGTTCGGCGAGGCGATAGCAGGCGGCAAGATCGACGCGAACCGCCCGCTCCTCGTCGCTCATGGTAGTGGGCGGGGGGAAATCAAGAGATGAATCAGGCATCTGCTTTCTCCTTCTCCCAACACTCTTAGCGAATAATTGGCACTACGGGTAGAGCGTCGCGAAATGCGCCTTGAAGCGTGCGACCAATTCGGTTTCGTCGGCGCCGGCATCGTAGGCCGGACTGGTGACTTCGAGCGCGCGCTCGACGCGCACGTGAACGATGCCCCGGAATCGGTCATGCAGGTTTTGCCAATTGGTGAACGCACCGAGAAGAGTGGGGAATCGCGCATCATCGGCGGCGACGAATTCCGCCGGTCCCTTGAAGCGGAATCCCCGGCGCCGGAAGACATCGACGAAGTTGAGCTCCACCACAGGGCGGGCGGCGATATTCGCCACGCTGCCCGGGGAACGCATTTCGCCGAATCCGATGCTGTCGTCATCGATGACGGCGAAGGTGCCCTTGGGTGACAGGTTGGGCGTACCGTCGGCATCGACGCTGGCCATGAAACCGAGCGTATGATCACGCACCAGTGCTTTCATATCTTCCGTCAAGATACCCATCGTGGCTCCTTCCATATCGTCATTCTTCCGCCAGCCTGGGGGCCCTGAGCGCGATCGGCAAGGGCCATTGAGGCTATGGAGCGGGTGCCGATTTCAGTTGATCAAACCAACGAGACCAACGGCAAACAGCAGGGTCAGAACGACAATCCGATAGAGTCGTTCCCGTTCCGGCTTGAACAGCCGCGCGCCGACCCATGATCCGGCAACGAACGGCACCAACATGACCGCCGCCCGTAGCGCCGCCGTGCCATCGGCAACGCCGGCGTAAACCTGCACGGCGAGTGCGAGCACCATGGTCAGCGGGAAGTAGGCGATCAGGTTTGCGCGTACCGTTGCAGAGCGGTCACCAGCGGCGACCATATAAATCAGGACCGGCGGGATGCCGAGGGTCGTCGCCGCGACGAACAGGCCGGAAATCGCACCGACGATCATCGTCAGCCATGCCGGTCGCGGACCGTTGTAGCGCCAGCCCGATGCCAGCAGGATCACGGCCACAATAACATTTATGGCGATCAGCCGCGACATCAGTTCCGCGTCCATGCTGGCGAGGAAATACACGCCCAACGGCATGGTCAGAAAGGCACCAGCGGCCATGATGCCGACGAAACGCCATTCGACGTCGCCCCGGGCGCGTGGCAACAGCTGCACGGAAACGGCGATTTCAAGTATGACGACGATAGGAACCGCTGCCTTGGGGCCGAATACCAGGGCCAGCACCGGCACCATCATCAGACCTGAACCAAATCCAGCAAAACCCCGTACCAGCCCAGCCGCTCCGGCCACAGCGATGGCGGCGGCCATCTCCGGTGTCATCAAGTCGGCGATGGGAAACATCGGCGGACATCCTGGCGTTGCCCGCGGGCACCGCGTGTTGATCGCTAGGTGATGCGTATCCGCACGCCGGATAGGCCGGCAATGCCGCCAACCAGTTCATCGCCCTTGGAGACGGCCGCGACACCGGCCGGCGTGCCGGTCATGATCAGATCGCCCGGTTTCAGCACGAACAGGGTGGACAGGTACTCGATGATCTCGGGTACCGACCAGATGAGCTGGTTCAGGTCACCGGATTGGCGGCGGATGCCGTTGACGTCGAGCCAGATTTCACCGCTGTCCGGATGTCCGACCGCACTCACCGGATGCAGGTTGCCCATCGGGGCGGCATTCTCGAACGACTTGCCGCCATCCCATGGTCTGCCGAGTTTCTTGGCTTCGCCCTGGATATCGCGGCGGGTCATGTCGATGCCGACACCGTAGCCCCAAACATGATCGAGCGCGTCGGCGGCATTTATCGCGGCGCCGCCGGTTTTCATCGCCACCACCAATTCGATCTCGTGGTGGAGGTCTTTTGTCACCGATGGGTAGGGGAAATCACCGCCCGCGGGCTCAGCCGCCGCCAGTACCGCGCCGGCGTGTTTCTGAAAAAAGAACGGCGGCTCCCGGTCCGGGTCGTGTCCCATCTCGCGCGCGTGCTCGGCATAGTTTCGACCGACACAATAAATGCGGCCGACGGGAAATAGGTCATCACTGCCGACGACGGCGATGGAAACCTGCTCGGGGGCGGGAATGACATAGGCCATGGATGGTATCTCGCTCTGTTTCAAAATGATCGAAGGAAAATGTCAAACAGGCTCAACGATGCCGGCAATGGAGAGAGTCTCGATGTCTTCCGCCAACTGCTCCTCGCCGCGCGTGTTGAAGGCGTCGACGAGTTCAGGCCAGGTGAAATGATCGCGATGGCCGATCCACTCACCGAGTTCAATATTGCCGGCTAGGGTGGCGGGATCGCCAACGACACGAAAACGCGGGCCCAATTCCGGAGCGGGGAGATTGAATCCGGCGAGATTGGCGACGGCACGGCGCCGCTGGTCATCCCGCATCTCCGCCGCCGCGTGGGGGTCGGCAAGGATATCGCGCAGGTGATCGGCAAGTTCGCGGACATGGGCATCATGGGCATCGGTGGAATCGAAATGGGGCAAGGCGGCACGGAACGCTGGCAAGGCGGCGAGGTCCCCCAGGACGTTGCGTAGCAAATCCAGGCCGGTGGCCTCGGTGGTGCCGAAGGACAGATGCAGGCAGGCATCGCTGGATGCCAGGGCTTCGTGATAGAGGCCACGCGGGATATAAAGTAGATCACCGGGTGTCAGCGTAATTTCCGCCGCCAAGGCTCCCTTGGCCTCGTCGTGGTGCTCTTGGGGGAAGCTTGGATAATCATAGCCCGACTGTTGGATTGGGTGTTCGAAACGGCCTTCATAAATCCGCCATGTTTTTTCGCCGGCGATATGCAGGGCATAGACGTCCATGGTGTCGAAGTGGGCCGGAAACGCCGCGTGCGCCTTGCGCGAACAGTAGGCATTGCACGAAATCATGGCGCCGGTCGCCATTTCCAGCGCCGCCGTCGTCGCCCGCAGGCCGGGGGTCAGCGTTTCGATGAGATCGAGAACCACGGTGGCTCCATCGCCCATCAACTCCGCGACGCGCTCGGGGTCGACTGCGTTTACGCGTCCGCCGTCGCGATTGCGACCCGGGCGACAGTATTCGTCGGCCAACAGGTTTCGCCCGCCTAGCACCAGTTTCATGGATTCCGCCGACCACAAGGCGGTCATGTCGAGCAATCCGGAAAATGTTTCCCAATCCATGACCCGTCCGGCACGCGCCGCATCTCTGGGTGCGTGCAGAAAACGCTTGCGATGATAGTCGGCAAGGAACGTTTCCGGTGTTACCGGCGCGACCAGGTCGCGGAAGGTTATGGACGGCGTTGCCATGACGGTGGGCAGTCTAGTTGAAGGGAGCTTTGACGGCAAAACAACGCTGCCCGTTTTCAGTTGGGGCATCGGTCTTATCGCCGCTGACAATGAAGCGAGCACTGTCTAGAGTGGCGCCAACGAATATTGAATATAGGCCTGAGGGAAATCGCATGTCATTTCGTACACCTTATCTGATGTTCCTCGGTGATGCCGTGGACATGCTCGCGGCCAAGACCGCCATCGGCGTCAAGGATTGGCGTCCCGAGTGGTGTGCCGGTCAGTTGCGGCTCGAAGGTTGCAACGCGGACCTCGGTATTCCGGATATGACCGTCGCTGAGGCGCGGGCGGCCGGCTGCGGTACCATGATTGTCGGCATCGCCAACCGGGGCGGTCTTATCGCGGACAACTGGGCAAAAGTCATCGTCGAGGCGATGGACGCCGGCATGGATATCGCCAGTGGGCTGCACAATCGGCTTGAGGACGTCCCCGCCATCGCCGCGGCTGCCGCGCGCACGGGCCGGACATTGACTAATGTGCGTCATCCGACGCGAACGTTTCCGGTCGCCGATGGCCGGCGCCGGTCCGGAAAGCGTCTGCTGGGTGTCGGCACCGACGTTTCCGTCGGCAAGATGTATACGGCGCTCGCGGTCGAGAAGGAAATGCGCGGGCGCGGCATGAACTGTGATTTCCGTGCCACCGGCCAGACGGGTATTTTTATCGCCGGTGACGGCGTTTCCGTCGACGCGGTGGTGTCGGATTTTGTTTCCGGTGCCGCCGAGTGGCTTAGCCCGGACAATGATGCGGACCATTGGGATGTTATTGAGGGACAGGGGTCGCTTTTCCATACCTCGTACGCCGGCGTCACGCTTGGGCTGATCCATGGTTCGCAGCCGGACGCGATGGTCCTGTGTCACGATGTGGCGCGCGAAAAGATGCGTGGCCTCGGCGATCGCACGCCGCCGTCGTTGGAAGAATGCATGGAGGCCTGCACCTGGGCCGCTCGAGTCGTCAATCCGGATGCTCGTTTTATCGGTGTGGCGCTCAATACCAAATCTCTGGATGATGCGGCAGCGGCCAAGGTCATCGTCGAGACCGCCAACCGCTTGGGTTTGCCTGCGTGTGATCCGGTGCGCACCGGCGTCGCCGATCTTGTCGATGCGTTGGCTTGATGGCGCGCCTCCTTGAGGTCGTCGCGGAAAGCTGGCCGCTGGCCCGTCCTTTCGCCATATCACGCGGCGTCAAGACGGCGGCGGATGTGGTCGTCGCGACGATCAATGATGGCGCCGCTATCGGCCGTGGTGAGTGCGTGCCCTATGCGCATTACGGAGAGACGATTGATGGCGTCACTGCTTCGCTCCGGGACATGGCTGGTGCCGTCGCCGCCGGGCTCGATCGCGAAGCGTTACAGGGGGCCTTGGCCCCGGGTGCCGCGCGCAATGCGCTCGACTGCGCCCTATGGGATCTGGAGGCCAAGCAAACGGGCATGCGGGTCTGGGACCTGGCGGGCGTTCCGGCTCCCGAACCCGTGGTGACGGCCGAAACCATCGGCATCGGCACGGCGGACGAGATGGCGGCGCGTGCCGCGGACATGGCCGGGGCACCGCTGATCAAGGTCAAACTGGGCGAAGATGACCCACTGGAGAAAATAACTGCCGTACGCGAGGCGGCACCCGCGGCCCGGCTGATCGTTGATCCCAACGAGGGCTGGCAGGTTGACCAGTTGGCCGAGTGGGCGCGGGCCCTTGATGCGTTTGGCGTCGAAATGTTGGAGCAACCGGTTCCCGCCGGTCGTGACGGCGGTCTCAAGGCGATCACGTCGCCGGTGCCGCTCTGCGCGGATGAGGCCTGTCATACACGCGACGATCTTGAGCGCCTTCAGGGCCTCTACGACATGGTCAATATCAAGCTCGACAAGACAGGTGGGCTAACCGAGGCGTTGGCGCTGAAGCGTGAGGCGGAGGCGATGGGCTTCGGCATCATGGTTGGCTGCATGATCGGAACATCCCTGGCCATGGCGCCGGCGACCTTGCTCGCCCAGGGCGCGGCGATCGTTGATCTCGATGGACCATTGCTGCTCAAGAATGATCGGGTTCCCGGTCTCACATTCGCCGATGGCCAAATTCATCCACCAGATTCCGACCTTTGGGGCTGACGACGTAGTTGCCGGCGATCGGCCTACTGTTCTGGTGTCGCGGTGAACAGGGCCCGCTGAATTAGTCCCCGATCAAGCGCATCGGCAGTCGCCCGGTGCCTGGCCTTGGTTTCCGTGATGCCGTCATCACCAATAATTTTGGAAAGCTCTTCGGTACGGCGCATTTGTTCGTCGGCCACCCGGTCAACGGTCGCGCAGTATTCGGTCGTCATATCGCGTACGTCGTCGAGGCGCCAACCCGTCCGGGCGAGGAGTTCGGGGTACGTGTGGGGCGCATCGATGAAAGGCGGACCGCATTCGACCGCGTCGGCATGATCGGCCACACTGAGTCGAGAACGAACATAGATCACGGAAAATACCATTCGCCCCTGGTCGCCGATGACCTTTCGGCAGGCGTCCAGAACCCGTTCCTTCGCCGGTAGGCAACATAGCACGTCGGTATGAACGATGGCATCGACGCTGCCATCTCGGAATGGCAACGCCGTGCCGTCGGCGGCGGCGATCCAGCAGGCGCCCGTCGCCGCGTTCGTAAGTGCGCGTTCGCGGGCCATGCGCAGGCCAGTCGGCGGGAGGTCGATCAAGGCAACGTCGCAGCCTGTCCGCTCGGCGAGATAGAGCCCCGGCCAACCGGACCCGGCGCCAATTTCAAGCAGCCGTTTGCCAGGACCGAGATCAAGCGTTCTGGCGATCGCGTTCGCCTCATCAACGGTTGTCCAACTGGTGGCGCCGTAGTCGCAGCCACAGACTGATCGCTCGATATCTTGCATGACGGGCGCGCCAGCGCGCTCGTAGCGTTTATCGAAACGATCGATGACGGCCTGTTCCTCTGGCGCGCGGGTCATCGTGCTAGGTGGACACGTCACGCAGCGCGGCCCGGCAGGCGTCTTCGAGCGCCGACAGGAACCGGGAGCGGTCCTGCTTCGAGAACGCGCGGCCGCCGCCACCGCCGGTTTCGCCGCGCACGTGCGCCTGGTCCCGGAGCTCCGTCGCCAGGTCCCGCATGGCCAGGGACATGCCCATGTTGTCCGGCGTGAACGGTTTACCGGTTGGCGCGAGCACTCTGGCCCCCGCTGCCACGCACCGTGCCGCCAGCGGCACGTCGCCGGTGATACAGACATCCGAGGCTCCGGCACGCTCGGCGATCCAGTCGTCCGCGACATCTGGGCCCTCGGGCACCACGATCGCGCGGATCAGCGGATTTGGGTTGGGTCGAATGCCGCCGTTCGAGACCATGTGCACGACCAAGCCATGGCGCGCGGCGACCTTGATCACCTCGTCCTTGACCGGGCAGGCATCCGCATCGACGTAGATTTCGGTCATTGGCGTATCATCTTCGATGAGCCACTCAGACGATCGGTGGCTCGTCGGCCAACTCGGCTGTGGAACCTTGCTCATAGTCGTCGCCGGGCTGGAACGCATCGAGGGTGTCGGCATCGACCTTGGTGCCCTCGAAACGGCCGATGTGGAATAGGGCATCACCCTCATGAACCACCGGTAACGTGGTTCGGCCGACCACGACGCCGTCGTCGCGTGACAGTACCGGATGCTCTGTTTCACCAAACGGATCGGAGACGACGCCCAACACCTCACCAGCAACGACTCGTGCCCCCAACTCCGTACTCGCCCGCAGGATGCCGCTGCTTGGCGCCCGCTCCCAACGGCTGGAACGAATCACCACGGGCTCGATCTTACGACCTTCACGGCGCTTCGATGACAACATCTCGAGGCGCCGCATGACGCGGACGACTCCATTGACCCCGGAACGAATGCACGGTTCGTCAAAGCGCAGGGCCTCACCGGCTTCGTAGACCAGAACCCGCACGCCGTGTTCGCCAGCGGCCTTTCGGATGCTGCCATCGCGCAGTCCAGCATTAATGATCAGCGGCACGCCAAAGGCACTCGCCAGATCAAACGTCTCTTCGTCTTCCAGGTCGGCACGAATCTGCGGGTAGTTAGTTCTTCCGGTTGCGCCCGTATGCAGGTCGATGCCGTAGTCGGCGCGTGCGACGACCTCGTTGAGGAACAGGTGCGCCAGGCGTCCGGCCAGGGAACCCTGCGGCGAGCCGGGGAACGAGCGATTAAGGTCGCGGCGATCCGGCAGATAGCGTGAATGGGCGACGAAACCGAACACGTTAACGATGGGAACGGCCAGCAACGTGCCGCGAAGGCGGTTGACGGCACTGAGCCGCAGCAAGCGGCGGATGATCTCGGCGCCGTTGATCTCGTCGCCGTGCACGGCGCCGGTTACAAACAGGATGGGGCCGGACCGCCGGCCATGAATGACGTGGATCGGCATGGTCATCGGTGCGTGCGTTGAAAGATTCATGACCGGCAGATCGATCGTCGCCCGCGTGCCGGCGGTAATCGTTTGCCCGCCGATCTCGAAGGGTGCTCGTGCCATCGCGTCTAATCCAATCCTAGCCCTTGCCGCGGGTGCGGGTTTTGTGGGGCTTGGCGTTCTTGGCGATGAACGCGATGATCTGGCCGGCGATGTCGATGCCGGTGGCATTCTCCAATCCCTCGAACCCCGGCGACGAATTGACCTCCATGACCACCGGTCCGTGCCTGCCGCGTAGCAGATCCACGCCGGCGACATTGAGCCCCATGGCCTTGCACGCGGCGACGGCGGTAGCGCGCTCCGACGCGGTGATACGCACCTTGGTGGCGATGCCGCCCTGGTGCAGGTTGGAGCGGAACTCCCCTTCCGGCGCCTGGCGCATCATGGTGCCGACGACCTTCTCGCCGACGACGAGGCAACGGATGTCGGCACCCCCTGCTTCCTTGATGTACTCCTGCAGCAGGATATTGATATTGGCGCCGCGGAAGGCCTGGATGACACTGCGCGCCGAATCCCGAGTTTCGGCGAGGATCACCCCCTTGCCCTGGGTGCCCTCGAGAAGTTTGATCACCACCGGCGCGCCGCCGACCATCTCGAGCAGTTCATCGACCCGAGAGGTATCGTGCGAGAACGCGGTCACCGGCAGGCCGATGCCCTTGCGCGACAACAGTTGCAGCGAGCGCAATTTGTCGCGCGAGCGCACGATGGCGACGGACTCGTTGAGCGACCAGGTGCCCATCATTTCAAACTGGCGTACCACGGCGGCGCCATAGAAGGTCACCGAGGCGCCAATGCGCGGAATCACCGCATCAAACTCTGTCAACTTGCGGCCCTGAAAAAATACCGCCGGCCGGTGGCTGGCGATGTTCATGTAACACCGGGTGGTGTTGATGATCTCCATCTCGTGACCGGCGGCATTGCCGGCCTCCACCAGACGCGTGTGGGAGTACAGATTCGGATTGCGGGCGAGGATGCATATCTTCACGACGTTGTCTCCCTTTTCTGCTTTGTGGTCCGTCGGACCTTTTTTCGGCCTTCCGGGTTTGCCATCAGGCTCTTGCGTTTTCCAAGCAGGTAAGAATGCGCCGGGTCAATTCGAAGCCGGCCGCGCATCGCGGTTCGGCCCAACAACATGCGCATGCCCATTTCATCACGATCGGTGAGGCAGAGTTCAATCGACCACGTTTCGTTACCGAGTGTCAGGGGTGTCTCGATGATCAACCGGCGCTCGCGCCGGCCGCCGGGGTTGGTGATCCAACGGCGATCAGTGATTACCGCTTCAGTGGTGACCTGCGTCTCGTCATCGCGTTGCAATGGATGGATCGAAAACCGTACCCATTCCGCGCCATCCCGGTCGAATGTATCAACATCGAAGGCATGCAGCGCGGAGGTCCGCGCACCGGTATCGAGTTTCGCCTTTACTGCTTTTACACCGAGGTCGGGTAATGACACCCATTCCCGCCATCCCGCCATTCGTTGATCAGTGGTCATCGACAATGACTCCGGTCACGTCTCAGTGGCGGCCGAGGCCGGTGGCCGGGAAAATCCGGTTTCAAGACGCCAGCACTCGCGCTCGATAGAGGGATTCAACGATCCCGTCAACGTTGAGCGGAAGGCGTTGATCGACCAGGGCGGTAACCGGTATCCGCGGCGAGCCGGCGAGAACCTTTTGCACTCCGTCGTATGCTGGTCTAATGATCGCGGATGACTGAAACCTTCACCGATATCCGCGACGGCGTGCGCCGTCTCTGTGCCGAGTTCCCCGGCGAATATTGGCGCGAAAAAGATCGCCAACGCGCCTATCCGACGGAGTTCGTGCAGGCGCTGACCACGGCCGGGTACCTGGCTTGCCTGATACCCGAGCAATATGGCGGTTCCGGCCTGGGCATTCAGGAAGCCGCGGCCATCCTCGAGGAAATTCACGCCTCCGGCGGCAACGGCGGCGCCTGTCATGCGCAGATGTACACCATGGGCACCGTGTTGCGGCACGGGTCGGACGAGCAGAAACGGCGATACCTGCCGGGGATTGCCTCGGGTGAGCTGCGCCTGCAGGCTTTTGGCGTGACGGAACCGACCAGTGGAACGGATACCTCGCGAATCCGCACCACGGCGACACGTACGAACGATGGTTATATCGTCAATGGCCAGAAGGTTTGGACCTCGCGGGCCGAGCATTCGGACCTGATGCTGCTTTTGGCGCGCACCGCGTCGCGCGACGCCGGGCCGAAGCCGCATGACGGCATCTCCGTGTTCCTGGTCGACATGCGCGCGGCCCGGGACGCCGGCATGACCATCAAGCCGCTGCGCGCCATGGTCAATCACTCGACCACGGAGATTTTTTTCGATGATCTGCATATTCCGGCCGAATGCCTGATCGGCGAGGAGGGCAGGGGATTCCGCTACATCCTCGATGGCATGAACGCCGAACGCATCCTGATTTCCGCCGAATGTGTCGGTGATTCCCGTTGGTTTATCGACAAGGCCAGCCAGTACGCCAACGATCGCACGGTCTTCGATCGTCCCATCGGTCAGAACCAGGGCATCCAGTTTCCCATCGCGCGCTGTTTCGCCGAAGGCCAGGCGGCGCGGCTGATGATGGAGAAGGCGGCGCGCATGTTCGATGCCGGCGAGCCCTGCGGCGCCGAGGCCAACATGGCCAAGATGCTGACCTCGGAAGCTTCGTGGAATGCCGCCGACATGTGCATGCAAACCTTCGGCGGCTTCGGCTTTGCCGAGGAGTACGACGTCGAACGCAAGTTCCGCGAGGCGCGGCTCTATCGTACCGCGCCGGTGTCGACCAATCTGGTGCTTAGTTACCTCGCCGAACACGTGCTCGGCCTGCCGCGGTCGTTCTAGGTGGCCGATATCATCGTCGTCCTCGGCGCGGCGCTGAATGATGATGGCCAGCCGACTCCCACCGTCCGCCGCCGCGTCGCCCATGGCGTGGCGCTGTGGAAAGACGGTCGTGCGCCGCGCCTGCTGATGGCGGGTGGCCCGACACGTCACGCGACACCGGAAAGCCATGTCATGCGCAATCTCGCCGTCGACGCTGGCGTGCCCGCGGATGCCGTCCACGTGGAAGAACGCTCTACCCGCACGCTGGAAAATGCTGCGTTTTCGAAGGAGATCCTGGATGCCGAAGGTTGGCGAAAGGCGCTGCTCGTCACAGATCCAACCCACATGCCGCGCGCGCTCTACACTTTCCGCCGCCTCGGTATGTCGGTCAAGGGCACGGCCTCGCCAGGCATGCTGCGTGATGGCGGCATACTCTATGTGATGGGCGTCGTCGTGCGTGAGGTCGTCGCCTATCCGGTTTATCGCCGCCGTGTGGCGCGCTATCTGGCCGGGCGCGGTTGACGCATCGCCGGACCCTCTGCAGAAAGGAGATCGAAAATTAGGGAGAAAGACATGGCCGAGGCCCCGAAGCCGCTCAGCGGCATCCGCGTGCTCGACCTGACCAACGTGCTGGCGGGGCCGTTCTGTGGTCACCAGTTGGCTCACTTGGGCGCCGACGTCATCAAGGTGGAGATGCCGCATTCGGGCGACCTGGCGCGCAACCTGGGCCTCGATGCGGACCTAAATACGAAGGGCATGGGCATCTCGTTCCTGGCGCAGAATACCGGCAAGCGCTCGATCACCATTAACTTGAAGAGTGAGGCCGGAAAGCAGGTCTTCCGAAAATTGGTCACCACTGCCGAGGTGGTGTTGGAAAATTTTAGGCCTGGCGTCATGGATCGGCTCGGCGTTGGTTATGAGGTTTTGAAGGAGGTCAACCCGCGGCTGATTTATTGTGCCATTTCCGGCTTCGGCCAATCCGGCCCGCTGCGCGATGCGCCGGCCTATGACCAGATCATTCAAGGAATGTCCGGGACCATGAGCATCACCGGCACGCCGGAGACGGCTCCCATTCGCGTCGGTTATCCCATGGCCGACACCATCGGCGGCATGACCGCCGCGTTCGCCGTCGCGGCGGCGCTGGCCGAGAAGGATCGGTGTGAGAGCCGTTTCCTCGACGTCTCGATGTTGGAATCGGTGATGGCGACCATGGGCTGGGTGGTGTCCAACTACCTGATGGTCGGCCAGGAGCCGGCGCCGATGGGGAACGACAATTTCACCGCCAGTCCGTCCGGCACCTTCCGAACCCTGGATGGCCCCATCAACATCGCCGCCAATATGCCCTATCAGTTCGAGGCGCTGTGCCAGGTTGTCGGCCGCCCCGAACTTGCTGTCGACCCGCGCTTCGCAGAGCGCCAGGCGCGGCTAGACAACAGGGCCGAGCTGGCGGCATTGCTGGAGGACGCCTTGGCGGCACGGTCGGCCGAGCAATGGACCGGGTTGCTGAACCAGGCTGGCGTTCCGGCGGGGCCGGTGTTCAGCGTGCCGGAGATTTTGAACCACCCACAGATCGCCGCGCGTGACCTGATCGCCACCTTCACCGATGTACCCGGTGTCGGCCGCGACATCCGGATCGCGCGCACCGGTATCAAGATTGACGGCGAAGCGCCCGCCACCGAGACGCCGCCGCCGCTCTTGGGCCAGGACACGGACGCCATCCTCGGCGAACTGGGTTACCATGCACATGAGATCGCGGCCCTGCATGAGGAACAGGCGGTATGACCGACGCGGTGAAACCAACCGTCAAACCCTTGGCTGGAACCCGCGTCCTCGACGCCTCCAGCTTCATCGCCGCCCCCTTCGTCGCCTCCATCCTTGGGGAGTTTGGCGCCGAGGTGATCAAGGTCGAGAACCCGAAGGGCGGCGACCCGTGGCGCCGCTTCGGCACGCCGACGGCGGCGCCCGACCAGTCGTTGGCGTGGCTGTCGGAAGGCCGCAACAAGAAATCCATCACCCTTAATCTTCGCGAATCGCGCGGCGCTGAATTGTTCAAGCGGCTGGCCGCCACCGCTGACGTGGTGTGCGAGAATTTCCGCCCCGGCACGCTGGAAAAATGGGGCCTCGGCTTCGACGCGTTGAAGGCGGTCAACCCCGGCCTCGTACTGGTCCGCGTCTCCGGCTATGGCCAGACCGGGCCCTACAAGGACCGCCCCGGATTCGCCCGCATCGGCCACGCGGTCGGCGGGCTGACCTATCTGTCGGGCCTGCCCGGTGAAATTCCGGTGACCCCGGGCTCGACCTCGCTCGGCGACTACATCACCGGGCTCTATGGCGCGGTCGGCGCGCTGGTGGCACTGAAACACCGCGACGCCACCGGCGAGGGGCAGGTCGTCGACATGGCGCTTTATGAAAGCGTGTTCCGCGTGCTCGACGAGATCGCGCCCCGCTATGCCATGACCGGCCACGTGCGCGAACCGGAAGGCACCGGCACCGTCAACGCCTGCCCGCACGGCCACTTCGCGACCAACGACGGCAAGTACATGGCCATCGCGTGTACCACCGACAAGATGTTCGAGCGCCTGACCCAGGCCATGCGGCGCCCCGACCTGTGGGCGGCCTATGGCGATCAGGCAACGCGCCTGGCCGCCCGGGACACGGTGATCGCAGAAGTCAATGCCTGGACGGCAAGTCTGAGTCGCGACGAGGTGATGGCCCGCTGTATCGCCGCCGATGTGCCGTCCGGTCCGATCAATTCCATCGCCGACATCTTCGCCGACCCACACTTCAAGGCGCGGGAGGACATGGTCACCGTGCACCATCCCGTCGCCGGCGATATCGTCGTGCCCAACGTGTTTCCCAAGCTGTCGCTGACGCCGGGATCGGTGGATACCCTGGGGCCGGCGCTGGGTGAACACAACCGGTCGATTTATGGCGAACAACTCGGACTCTCCGATGACGAAATGGCGGCATTGAAGGACGCTGGCGTTATCTGAGGACTTCATCCCGCCATGTCGACATGGCGCTGTTCGAACGCCGCGAGATCGGCCGCGGCCTCTGATTTCCGATGACCCAAGATGACGGCCCGAAACGACCCACCCCCACGCCCCGTCAGAACGACAATCCCTATGCTTTAACGACGCTTCGGATACGTTTCCGGCCGATTTTGGCACGTTTTTGGCCACTTATAGGCCGGTTGAAACAGGTTAAGTCATTGATATTGCGGTAAACATGCCCATTTTCGGCGTGAAATGTGGACACGCGCTTATAAAGGTGGCACGTGTAGTGGTTCAGAGTCATGCTTTAC
>JAYOFM010000022.1:17094-34101 GCA_038117225.1 Rhodospirillales bacterium | reverse complement strand
GCCATCTTCGCACCGTTGATCGCGCCCTATGATCCGCTGGCGACCTATCAGAGTTTCGTCAAACCAGGTGGTCTGGACGCCAAGGGAAATTTCTTTCTGCTTGGCACCGACCACATCGGCCGCGATATCCTGTCGCGGGTGATGTACGGCACCCAACGGGTTTTGATCTACGCACCGCTGGCCACTATTTCCGCCTATGTCGTCGGTATCGTCATGGGTTTGCAGGCCGGTTATCGGGGTGGCTGGTGGGACGCCATCCTGACCCGCATCGCCGACATCATTCTGTCGTTTCCGCCGGTGGTTCTGTACATCGTCATCATCTCTCAGGTCGGCGCCTCGGCCATGGTTATCGTGTCGGCGATCGTCTTGGCCTCGGGCCCCGGGATCATGCGCATCGTTCGCGGCTTGGTGCTGGATATCAAGACGCGCGAGTACGTCGCCGCCGCCGAAACCCGGGGTGAATCCAATGCCTACATCATGTTCGTCGAAATTCTGCCCAACGCGCGCGGGCCGCTGATTGTCGATTTCTGTATCCGTCTCGGCTTCGTCACCATCACCATCGGTATCCTGGCATTTCTCGGGCTTGGATTGCCGCCGCCAGATCCGGACTGGGGAAAGATGGTGAATGAAGCGCGGGTAATGGCGTTGGCTTTCCCGCACATGACGATCATGCCGTGTATCGCCATTTCGTCGTTTGTGCTGGGGCTCAATCTGTTGGCGGATGGCCTGCGCGAAATCTCGTTACGAGATTAGGAGGACAGCATGCCGATCGATTACGACGACGTCGTCCTTGAGATCGAGGACCTCTGCCTCAGCTACTATATCCGTGCTGGCGAGGTGCCGGCGGTGGTCGATTTCGACCTGAAGCTGCATCGGGGCGAAAGCGTCGGATTGGTCGGTGAATCCGGCTGCGGCAAGTCGACCGTCGCCAACGCCATTATGCGCTACATGGGCAGTAACGGTGGCATCGTTGGTGGCTCGGTCAAATTCAAGGGCCGTGACATGGCCGATATGACCGAGGAGGAGGTGCGTCAGCTGCGTGGCAAGGAAATTGCCATGATCTACCAGGAGCCCATGGCGGCGCTGAACCCCAGTCTGACCATCGCCAACCAGATGACCGAGGTGCTGATCTATCACGACGGCGTTTCCATGTCGGATGCCCATGCCCGCTCCGTGGAGATGTTGGCCGACGTGCACATCCCCGATCCGGAGCGGCTGATGAAGTCCTATCCGCACCAGATTTCAGGCGGCCAGCAACAGCGTGTGGTCATCGCCATGGCCTTGCTGTCGAAGCCGTCGCTGTTGTTGCTCGACGAACCGACGACGGCGCTCGACGTGACGGTGGAAGCCGGCATCGTCGAGTTGATCGGTGAATTGAGCGAAAAATACGGTACCTCGCTGCTTTATATATCCCACAACCTTGGCCTGATGCTGGAAGTCTGTGATCGCATTTCGGTCATGTATTCCGGCGAAGTGGTCGAGGAAGGCCACATCAATTCCATCTTCACCTGGCCCAAGCATCCCTATACGCACGGCCTGTTCGGCTGTATTCCATTGCCGCACGCGGATAAGAACGCGCGGCCGCTGGTCGCCATTCCGGGACAATTGCCGTTGCCGCATGAACGGCCCGACGGCTGCTATTTCGGCCCGCGCTGTCGCTTCTACGAGGCGGAATCCTGCGACAAGGTTCAGGTCATGGATGATGTCCACACGGATGACGATGACGCGCACCGGGTTCGTTGTCATCGCTGGAACGATATCGACCACACCGTCGCCATCCCCAAGGGAAATGCGCAGGAAGCGGCGGACATCGGCGAGACCGTGATCGAAGTCGACAACATGCAGAAATATTACGAAATCCGCGACAATTCGATTGGCGCGATCCTATCGGGCAAGGCCGTCAAATATGTGAAGGCGAACGAGGAGATCAGCTTTCGGGCCGGAAAGGGCGAAACCGTCGCCATCGTCGGTGAGTCCGGCTGCGGCAAATCGACATTTGCCAAGGTGTTGATGGGCCTGGAGACTTCGACCGGTGGCGAGGTCCGCTTGAAGGGTGTCGATATCGGTACCCTGCCTGTGCGGACGCGTTCTCGCGAATTGCTGTCGTCGCTGCAGATGGTGTTTCAAAATCCCAATGACACGCTCAATCCATCGGTGACCGTCGGCAACCAGATCGCTCGGGTCATCAAGCGATTCGGCGTCGAATCCGAGACCGCCAAGGTGCGCGAGCGGGTGATGAAGCTTCTGGATACGGTGAAGCTGCCGCGCGAGTTCTTTAACCGCATGCCGCGCCAGCTATCGGGTGGCCAGAAACAGCGTATCGGCATCGCCCGTGCTTTCGCTGGCAACCCGGCGACGGTCATCGCAGACGAACCGATCTCCGCGCTCGACGTCTCAGTCGCGGCGGCGGTAACCGAGCTGTTGATGGACATTCAGCGCGAGTACGGTACGACGTTGCTGTTCATCAGCCACGATATGTCGGCGGTGCGTTATCTGGCGGATCGGGTGGTGGTCATGTATCTGGGCCGGATCATGGAACGGGGCACCACCAATCAAGTCTTCGCGCCGCCGTATCATCCCTATACCGAAGCTCTTCTGTCGGCGGTGCCGATCGCCGATCCTCAGGTCGAAAAACGGCGGATCGTGCTTGAGGGCAACCTGCCGTCACCGCTCGATCCGCCCAAGGGCTGTCCGTTCTCAACCCGCTGCCCGCGCCGGATTGGCGCCATTTGCGACGACGAGGTGCCGGAAGTGCAATTCGCCTCGGACCGCCACGCCATCGCCTGCCATATCCCGATGGATGAGTTGGAGAAGGTCGAACCAGTGATCAAGCTGCACGTGGAACACATTCCGCCCGAGGTGCTGGGCGACGCGCCACCGCCGGGCGGCGCCGACTAAATCTGCCGGCAGACCCGGAATCCGCTGAAAATATTCCAACGGTCGGGTTCGAAGAAATTGCGATAGCCCGCGTGCATCATGCGGCTTCGCGTCGTCCAGGCGCCGCCGCGCAGCACCTTGGTGGTGCCGAACAGATCGGCCGAATATTCCTTATAGGAGTCGGCGGAAAAGCCCGGGAACGGCTGGAATGTATCCGCCGTCCATTCCCAAACGTTACCCAACATCTGGCGGCATCCGAAGGCGCTGTCGCCGGCGCCATGCGCGGCGACATCGACCGGCCCCAGGGCACGGCCGTCGAGATTGGCGCGCTGTGGGTCGGGCGGCATATCGCCCCACGGATAGCGCCGCTTGGCCGCCGCGAGAGAGCCATCGCCGGCGGGCTCGCCCATCGCCGCCACCTCCCATTCGAGCTCAGTCGGCAGGCGCACGCCGGCCCAGCGGCAGTAGGCCTCGGCCTCATGCCAGGTGACGTGAATCACGGGCTCGTGCGGCGCCAGGGGCAATACCTGATCGAACCGCTTCATCAACCAATTCCCCGGTCCATCGGCGACCCAGTAGCCAGGGTGTCGCACGCCATTGGCGTCGCGCCAGGCGCCGCCGTCCGCAGACCAATGGTCGTCGCGCGCATAGCCACCGTCACCGACGAAAGCGGCGAACTCGGCGTTGGTGACCGGCGCCCTGGCGATGCTGTATGGCTCGACGCGCACCGGGTGGGCCCATTTTTCATTGTCGAACAGGAAGGGCGCCTCGGGTTCCGCACCGATGACGAAATCACCGCCTGGAATATCGACGAAGCCGGGATACGGGCCGGCGTTGCGTTCGGCGCTGACATCGGCGGCGATGGCTAGTGTCGGCGTCGGGTAGGCTAGGGTCTGGCGCCCCCACAGAAAGGCTTCCGTGTGCATATCCTCGTGAAAGACGCCGAACTGGTAGATGAAACTATCCTGCTCGCTGGCCAGGATGTCTTCCGCCGGGCCCTCAAGGCGATCGACCACGGCGTCGAGCACGCCCCGCATGTAGCCCTTGACCTCGTCCAGGGTCAGCAACGGCAGATCCCAGCGGTCGTCATGGGCGATGCCGATGGAATCGTACAGTGCGTCGGCGCGATCACCGAGAATGCTATCACGGCCGTAGAGCTGGCGGAGAATGAAATATTCGTAGAAATAGGCGGCATGGCCGATTTCCCAGCGCAGCGGATTGACCGTCGGCAGCTTCGGCCCGATCAGCTGTTCGGCGTCCAGGTCGCTGACCAGTTCGAGCGTGCGCGCCCGGGCATCTTGCATCATGCGGACCAATTGTGCGGTACTGACGGGAGCGGTCATGGATAGTCTCCGCGAAGGCGCTGCGAACATCGATCATGAAAATTAGCCTTATCACGCCGGCGAAGAAACACTCGAAGAACGGCAATCGTACGTCGGCCCTCCGCTGGGCGCGTTTTTTGCGCGACCAGGGCCACCGGGTTCACATCGATGTCGATTACGCGGACCAGCCCGCCGATCTGATGATCGCGCTGCATGCCTGGCGCAGCGCCGACGCCATCGACCGCTATCGGACGCGCTATCCAACCGGGCCGCTGGTCGTCGCCCTCGGCGGGACCGACGTCAATACCTTCCTGAAGACGGAACCGGAAACCACCCTGCGCTCCATGGACCGCGCCGATGCGCTCGTCTGCCTGCATGATCTGATCGGCGAAGCCCTGCCGAAACGCCTGCGGCCAAAGCTGCATGTGATCCGTCAATCTGCGACACCGCTGCCGTGGCCGCGAGCGCCCTCGAAACGGTACTTCGACATCTGCGTCGTCGGCCATCTGCGCGAGGAGAAGGACCCGTACCGGACCGCGCTGGCGGCCCGCCTGTTGCCGGAAACCTCGCGCATCCGCGTCATTCATCTCGGCAAGGCCCATGCAGACGATTGGGCGCGGCGGGCGCGCGAGGAAATGGCCGCGAACCCGCGTTATATCTGGAAGGGCGAGGTGCCGGGCTGGCGCGTGCGTCGGGAATTCCGCACGACGCGATTGATGGTCATCAGTTCCAACCAGGAAGGCGGCGCCAACGTGGTGTCGGAAGCGGTCGCCGCCGGCGTGCCGATCATCGCTTCAGATATCGCCGGCAATGTCGGACTGCTGGGGCGCGATTACGCGGGCTATTATCCCGTGCGCGACGAACAGGCGCTGGCCGCGCTGCTGAGCCGTGCCGAAACCGAACCGAAATATATCACCGCGTTGGAGCGCCAATGCCGGGTGCTGAAACCCACGTTCACGCCGGCGCGCGAGGCCGATGGCTGGTATAAGGTCATCCGCGGCGTCACCCGAAGCTGATCAGGTGACTAGCGTCACCGGTTCCAGATGATTGCTTTCCGGCCGCACCGTGCCGATGATCGCCGCGTGGCCGTAGCCGCCGTCGCGCAGAGCATCGATACACGCGCTTGCGTTATCCACCGGTACGCTGGCCAGTAATCCACCGGACGTCTGCGGATCGAAGACCAGCGGATAACGCGCGTGGGTACCGGCGGTGCCCAGGTTGCGGACGGCGCGGCGTAGCCGCACGTTGGCCGGTTGCAGGGAACTGAGAATGCCGAGGGCAACGGTTTCCATGGCGCCGTCCATGATCGGCAGGGCATCGAGTTCGACCTCCACGTCGACCTGTGACGGCCGGATCATCTCCACCATGTGGCCGAGCAGTCCGAACCCGGTGATGTCGGTACACGCGGTTGCGCCGTGGCCGTAGAGGCAATGCGCGGCGATACGGTTGGATTGCACCATGGATTCAAGCGCCGCCTCGATCCAGCGGCCCTTGGCTTTCTGCTGCATATCGGCGGCGAACAGGGTGCCGGTGCCGAGCGGTTTAGTAAGTATCAGGCGGTCGCCCGGTTGCATGCCGCCCTTGCGCAGGATGCTGTCCCGATCGGCCAGACCGTTGACGGAAAAGCCGAGCGCCAGCTCCGCGCCTTCGCTGGTGTGGCCGCCGACCAGCGCGCAGCCGGCGTCGTTGAGCACCACAAGGGCGCCCGCCATCAATTGTCGCACCGTGTCCTCGACCTTGCTTTCGATGCCGTGCGGGATCGTGGCAATGGCCAGCGCCGATTGCGCTTCCGCGCCCATGGCGAAGATATCGCTGAGGCTGTGGTTGGTGGCGACCTGACCGAACACATAGGCGTCATCGATGAACGAGCGGAAATAATCCACCGAATGCACCATGACCTTGCCCGGCGGCACCTCGACGACGGCGGCATCGTCGGGTTCGTGCAGGCCGATCAGCACGTCGTCGCGGGATGCCGGCTGCAGATCGCTGAGCGCCTGGGTCAGTACGTTGGCGCCGACCTTGGCGCCGCAACCGCCGCAGCGCATGGCGATGGCGGAAATTTCCTTCAACGTATCGCCGTCGGCGAGGCCGGGTGTCAACGTCGACGGCGCGTCCTGGGCCATGTCGGGTAGATCGCCGTACTTGGCCATCCAGCGCCGATCGATCCAATCCTTCCACGTCCACACCCATTCCCCCTCGGCCGACCAACCGGCCTTGGCGGCAATGGCGTATTTATTACCGGTGCTGATCAGAGCCAGCATGGTGCGCTGCGGCTTGAAGCGCCGTGGCGCCTGACCGACGACGACGCGGCGCAGGTTCTCCGCCAGCGGTTTACCCTGGCGCACCGCGAAGACACCGGCCTTGGGGCGGGGATGATCGATGACGTGGGCGATATCGCCGGCGGCGAAGACATCGGGATGCGAGGTGGATCGCAAGGTCGCGTCGACGGCGATGAAACCGTCGTCGTCGACGGCCAGTCCCGATTCGGCGAGCCACGCTGGCGCGCTGGCACCGGTCACCCAGAGGATCTCCTCAAGCGGCAGGACCGTGCCGTCCTCGAGTGCCAGTTCATTGCGGTCAACCCGGCTCGCCCCGGTGCCGCGATGCACCTGCACGCCGCGCTCACCCAACACTCTTTCGAACCTGTGCGACACGCCTTCGCCGAAGGCGGGCATGATGCGATCCGATTTGCTGATCAGGTGGAAGGCCAGGCCCTCGGCGCCGCGGCCCTGTTCGTCGAGCATGCGTTGCAGTCGATGCTGGATCGCGAGAACCAGTTCGACCCCGGCGGCACCGGCGCCGACGACACCAATGCGGTGCGGGCCGGGGTGTTCCATCACCCGCGCCGTCAGTTTTTCCCAGTGGGCGACGAAACGGTTGATGGGTTTGACCGGCGTGGCGAATTCCGCCGCAGATGGCACGCTGTCGATTTCCGGGCGCGAGCCAATATTGATGGACAGCAAGTCGAACGGAACCGGCGGCCGATGGGCGCAGATCACCTGCTTGGCGACGAGATCGATCCGCACCGCTTCGTCGTGGTAGAGCCGCGACCCGGCGAACTGGCACAACGGACGCAAATCCACGTGGGCGTCGTCGAAGTCGTAGTGGCCGGCGATAAAACCCGGCAGCATGCCCGAATAGGGAGTATGAACGTCGCGCGCGATGACCGTGAGGCGGACGCCGGGCATCGGTTTCATGCCGAACATCTTGAGCACGGCGACGTGGCTGTGCCCGCCGCCGATCAGCACGATGTCTTTGAGGATCACGTCTTGGCCTGATTGCATTGGGGGGCCGGTCTTTGTTGTTTCGGTCAGCCCACAAGGCAGCGGCGTGCACGGGTGCGGCGGGTTCTTCGTCAAGCCGTAGTCAACAGGATGCTCCCCCGTGGTGGCAATGCCAAATGTCGCGCCGGCGACATCGCGTCGCGGATTCGCTAGCGAATGTCGTGAAACGCGGCGCCATTGGATGTCGCATCGCCATGATGGCCGCCTACGGATAACCGCATGGTGGAGACGGTCATGGCAATCCCGAAAAGTGCAGAAACCATTATTATCGGGGCCGGTGTCCACGGCCTATCGACGGCCTGGCATCTCGGCGAAATTCTCAAGGCCAGGGGCCGCGCCGCCGATGCGGACGCCGCGTCGCCGCGAATCCTGGTGCTCGATAAGACGGCCATCGGCGCCGGCGCCAGCGGCATCGCCTGCGGTGTCATCCGCAACAACTACTATCAACCGGCCATGCGCGAACTGATGGCGGAATGCGTTGCCGTTTGGGATAGCGACCCGAAAGCCTTCAGCTACCACCCGGTCGGCTACATGCAGATCAGCCCGGAAAGCATGCGTGACGGCTGCCGCGAAATCTTCGAGCAGCAACGCGCCATCGGCTATGACAGCGACTTCATCGAGGGTGAACAGCAGTGCACCGATTACATGCGCGGTCTGTTTGATGACTGGCAGGCCAAGGGCATCACCAACGTTCTGCACGAGAAAAGGGGCGGCTACGCCAACAACACCGCCGCTTGTTATGGCCTGGCGGGCAAGGCGGAAGCCGTCGGCGCGCGCATCATGTCCGGCGTCACGGTGACCGGGTTCACCGCCGCCAATGGCTCCGGCGCGGTGACAGCGGTGGAAACCGATCGCGGCACGATCCAATGTGATCGCGTCATTGTCACCCCGGGACCCTGGGTCAAGAGCTTCTGGGACATGCTGGGCCTGCCCAACGCCATCAGCGTCAAGGGCACCGATGGCGCGACCCATGACGACGTCGACATGTGGCATTACATGTGCCTGCAGGAAGGCACGCTCGGCATCGATCCAGATCTGCAGAAGACCAACGACGGTGCCATGCCACCGGTGATTCACGTGGATACGGACGCGCCGCTACTGTCAGATGTGGACGGCTCGCTGATCACCGAGGACATGTGGGGTATCTATTATAAACCGGACTTTAACTTCGATGGTATTCAAGGCGGTGCCATGCCGTGGGACGTGACGACACCGGTGGACAAGGTGGCGGTCGATCCCTATGGCCCCGATAGCCCGGAATTCATCTCCGACGATACCTTCGCGCACATGTGGTGCTCGGCGTTGGCCCATTGCCAAAAGCGTTTCGAGGGCACCATCGGCCGCTATCGCAACGTGCCGTCGGGCGGCCTCGGTTGCTTCACGCCTGACAGCTTCCCCGTCATCGACACCTTCCGCGATAACGTCACGGTGATCGCCGATTCAAACCACGGCTTCAAGATGATCGGTATCGGCAAACTTGTGGCGCAAGGGTTGGAGGGCGATCCATCGGCCATCCTCCATCCTTTCCGGTTTGCCCGCTATGCCGAGGGCGATCTGCACCCGGTGTCCAGTTCTCCCTATCCGTGGAGTTAAGCCAGCATTTCGGAGAGTCTTCTGATGTGGTCGGGTCCGATGTGGCAGCAACCGCCGATGAGACGCGCACCGGCGTCGATCCAGGATTGCGCGGTGGCGGCGTAGGCGTCGGGGGTGACGTCGTCGCGGATGCCGACGGTCTCGGTGAGGCTCTTGGGGCCGGCCTTTACGCCGGATACCCAATCCTTGGGGATCGGATTGAAGCCGTTGGCGTATCCGCCGACAGGGAAGTCGCTCAAGCCCAGCAGTTCCGGCAAGGCGGCGGTGATGCTTTCCGGCACCGAACAGTTGGCGAGAAAGCCGGAAACCGGCAGATCGGCGATCGCCGCGTGGGCCTCGACGATGGTTTCGCCGCTTCGCAGCAGGGGTCGGCCATCGTCGACCAACGTCCAGGACACCCAAACCGGCTTGCCGGTCGCGCATGCACCGGTGGCGCCGGCGCGGCCTTCCTCGGCGGTCGACATGGTTTCGCAAATAATCAGGTCCACGTGGGGCGCTAATATCGCCGCCTGCTCGCGGAACATCGGTTCGATTTCGTCGAACGGGCGCACCATGTCGGCCTTGTAGCTGCCGTGCATGGGCGGCAGTGAACCGGCGATCAGCACGTCGGCGCCGGCGGGCCCCGCTTCGTCGCGGGCGCGTCGGGCCAACTCTCAGGCGAGGACGTTGAGTTCACTCAGGCGGTCGATGATGCCGGCTTCCCACAGGCGCATCCGCGTCGTCGCGTAGGTGTTGGTCAGCAACAACTTGGCACCGGCCGCGATGTAGTCGCGATGGACGCGCAATACCGTGTCCGGATTGTCGATCAGCGCGCGGGCCGACCACAGCGGCGCCGCGTTGTCGCACCCGTGGCGCGCCAGTTCCTGGCCCATGCCGCCGTCCATCAGCAGCACACCCGTCGGCAGCGGGGCGGTGGGGATGCTGGTCATGGCGATGTCTCGGCGAGGACCTCCGCCAATCGCTGGATGTGTTCAGGCCCGACCTCGCAGCAGCCGCCGACGATCTTGGCGCCGGCCTTGATCCAGGACAGGGCGTAGTCGGCGTAGGCATCCGGGGTCAGGTCTTCACGATGGCCGAGGGCCTCGATGCCCTGCTCTCCGCCGGACCAGCCTTCGGGGATGTGCTGAAAGCCATTGGCGTAGCCGCCCGCGGGAAAGTCGCTCAGGGCCACCAGATCAGGCATCGCCGCGCTTAGGCTTTCAGGGTACGAGCAGTTGGCGAGAAAACCGGAAACGGGAAGCCCCGCGAGCGCGGCGTGGGCCGTGGTCAGCGTCTCGCCGCTTCGCAGTGTCTTCGATTGATCGTCCTTAATCGTCCAGGCGACCCACACCGGTTTGCCCGTCGACGCGGCACCGGTGGCGGCGGCGCGCGCTTCCGCCGCCGTCGACATGGTCTCGCAGATGAACAGGTCGACGTAGGGTACCAGCAGTTCCGCTTGCTCGCGATAGAGCGGTTCAATCTCGTCGAACGGCCGCACGTTTTCCGGCCGGTAGCTGCCGAACAACGGCGGCAGGGAGCCGGCGATAAGCACGTTCTCGCCGACCTCGTCCCGCGCCTCGACCGCGAGTTGTCCGGCGAGCCGGTTGAGGTCCTCGAAGGTTCCTGGAACGCTGGCCTGTTTCAACCGCCCGCGGACGGTGGAGTAGGTATTGGTGATGATCAGCCGCGCGCCGGCGAGGATATAATCCCGATGGGTTTCGCGGACGATGTCCGGCATCTCGATCAGCGCCTGCGCCGACCAGATCGGATGCACGTTGTTGGAGCCGCGTCGCCGCAGTTCCTGGCCCATGCCGCCATCGGTCAGCAGCACGCCATCTGGCAGGGCGACGGTGGGGATGTCCATACTCATCATCGAGCGTCCTTTCAGGCGGCGCGGCGGCTATCGTCGCGCGCGAGGCGGATTCGAACATACGCCGCAACTCGGCGTCAGGGTAGATCGACCATTCCCAATTCGGCGGCTTTTTTCGCCATGGCGGCGATGGGTGCGTAGTCGTCGTTGTCGGCGGCCACGAAGCCGGACAACAGAAGGGCGTCGCGCGCGGCGGCGAGGGCGGGGTCGTTGCCCGCCGCCATCAGGCCGTCGAACAGGCGCGTTCGGATTTCATCGTCCGTCGATAGCGGCGTCACATAAGGCAGTCCCCGCGCCCGTTCGGTCATACCCATGATCCGAGTGCCATCAAGTTCCGCCGGCGCGTGGCGCGCCACCAGGGCGAAGGAGACACAGTCCATGGTCATGATATCGGCCTTGCCGGTCCGCACCATGGCGAGGCTGTCGCGGTGGCTGCCGCTTTCCAGCACCTCGGCGAAAAAGCGGCCGTCCGTGGCCAGCGGCGCGACGCTGGCGCGCAGGATGTTGTAGCCGGAATGCGACAGGTGATCGTTGAAGGCGGCGCGCCGGCCCGCGAGGTCGGCCAGTGCCGTCGCCGGATCATCCTGGTGCACCATGATCAAGCTGCCGTAGAGCGGACCGTCACAGTGGACCGAGGCGTAGCAAGGCGTCGCCACGGCGCGAACCTTGCCGGCGAGCCGCGTCACCAGCGGGTAGCCGCAGGTTTGGCCGATCAGCAAATTTGGCGCTTCCCAGTATGTCCAAGGGTCGTCGCCACGGGTTAGCGCCGTCGGCACGTTGTCGACACCGGCGCGGCGCAAATGTTCCGCGAGGCCACGCCACCAGTCATCCATGGCGGCGCGCACTTCGGGCAGATCATAGGGCGGCAGGGCGGCGACAGTCATTGATCACCGACCCAGTTCGTCGCGTGCCGTGGCAGGCCGTCGTCGATGGAGGCGTAATCGGGCAGGTCGTCGACGAAAATATGGCCGAGCACGCGCAGGCCCGTCGGTTGATCCAGTGTGCCGACGGAGATGCTGACCAGACCGCCGCCGTCATCGAGCTGATAGAATAACCGAGCGCCGCAGTCGCCACAGAAGGCGCGGCGGGCGAAGTCGGAAGTCCGGTGCCACTTCACCCCCCGGTCCTCGATAAACGAGATTCGGTCCCACGGCGCGCGGGTGTGCGGCGCGGCGCCGCCATGCAATCTGCGGCATTGGCCGCACCAGCAGTTGATAATGCCGCGTAGCGGGCCGGTGACCTCGAAGCGAACGGCGCCGCATTCGCAGCCGCCGCCGTGTACAGGTTTCGCCGTGATACTCATCGCTTTTCCCTCCGTCGGTCAGGCGGCGCGGCCGTGGATTTCCTCCTTGCGGCGGGCCACGTATTCGTCGAGCCCGTCGGCGATGCCGGGATCGATCGCCGGAGGTTCGAATTCCTCAAGCAACTGTTTGTAGATGGCATGGGCGCGCCATTCGGCGGTGACGGAACCCGCTTCCTCCCAGCTCTCGAAATTGCGCCAGTCCGACAGCAGCGGCGCGTAGAACGCGGTTTCGAAACGGTCGACGGTGTGCTGCGTGCCGAAGAAGTGGCCGCCCGGGCCGACGTCCGCGATGGCGTCGAGTGCCATTTCGTCGTCGTCGACCTTCAACGGTTTGAGGAATTCGACCATGCCCTGCAGCATTTCGGCGTCCATGATCATCTTCTCGAACGATGCACACAGCCCGCCTTCCTGCCAGCCGAGAGCGTGCTTCATGACATTGCCGCCGGCCAAGATGACGGCCCAGATGGACATCATGGACTCATAGGTCGCCTGACTGTCGGCGGCGTTCGATGCGTTGACGTTGGACGAGCGATAGGGAAGGCCATAGCGCCGCGCCAACTGGCCTCCGGCCATTACCGCCTTGGTGTATTCCGGCGTCCCGAACGCGGGCGCGCCGGATTTCATGTCGACGTTGGACGTGAAGCCGCCATAAACCACCGGTGCCCCCGGCGCCATGATCTGCTGGCAGGCGATGGTCGCCAGTGCTTCGGCGTTTTGCTGCACCAGCGCGCCGGCGATGGTCACCGGGCTCATGGCGCCGGATAGAGTGAAGGGCGTGACGATGACCACCTGTCCGCCTTCCGCCGCCTCCCGCATGCCCTGCAACATGGGCAGGTCGACGCGCAACGGCGAGGAGGTGTTGATGACCGTCATGAAGCAGGGTTCGGATTTCAACTGTTCGCGCGTGCGGCCGCGGGCGATGGCGGCCATTTCGATGGCATCGGAAATGCGCTCGGCGCCCAGGGCGTAGGCCCCGGCCGGTTTGTCGCACAGCGTATGCATGGCCTGAACGCAATCCAGATGGCGGCTTTCCGGCGGCCGGTCCACCGGTTCCACGGGATACCCGCCGATGAAGTGGACGGTGTTGAGGCACTGCGACAGGCGAATGAAATCGGTGTAATCCTGCCAGTTGCCGACGCGCCGGCCACCGACCAGATCGGAGCAGTTAGGCGGACTGGACACGGCGCCGAAGCAGGTCCAGTTGTCACCGATGGTCAGATTGTGGGCCGGGTTGCGGGCGTGCAGGGTGAAACTCGACGGCGCCTTGGCGACCGCGTCCAGGACCATCCCGCGGTCCATGCGCACCCGCTCGCCGGTACCGGCCACGTCGGCACCATGGCGGCGCAATAGATCGCGAGCCTCGGGGTCGAGAAAATCGAGGCCGATGTCCTCGATGACGCTTAATGAGGCTTCGTGAATACGCTCAAGTTCGTCGTCGGAGACGACCGTCATCGGCGGGAATGGAAACCGGGGCTGGTGCCACGGTGTCTGCTGAAACGATTGCTTTTTTCGCCGCTGGCTGTTGCGTCGGGCCATGCTGTTCGGGCCTCCCCTGATTGTCCCGAACCATGACTAGATCACGGCGTCCCGGCGTGGTCCACCAGGGGCGACATCACAGGCGCGAGACGGCGTCGTTTTTAGGCGGATTTTGACGTACGAGCAGGCTAAAACGACCGGTAAGGAAAATAAACGGATTGGGGAGCATGGGATGAGCGATTTTCCGGATGCGGCGACGTATGTGGTTGTGGGTGCCGGCGTGCACGGCCTGTCGACGGCCTGGCACCTGGCAATGGCGCTTGAGGCGCGGGGAACCGGGTCCGGTGCCGATGTGGTACTGCTCGATAAGACCGGTCCCGGAGCGGGCGCCAGCGGCATCGCCTGCGGCTGCGTGCGTAATTTCTACATGACCGAACCGCTGCATGCCATTTTGCGACATTCCGTCGATGTCTGGATGTCGGACCCGGTGGCCTTGGGTTTTCAGCAGGTCGGTTATATCTCTTGTGGCGAGTCCAACCAATCGGACGACTATGAACGCATCGCCAAGAGCCAGAACGCCGTTGGTTATCATTCGGACGTCTATCACGGGCAGTATGCTCAATCGTTCCTCAAGGGCTATTGGCCGGATTTCAAGACGGACCGCATCGGCACCGTGCTGCATGAGAAGGTTTCCGGTTATGCCGGCACCCGCCAGGCGGTCGATGGCATGGCCAAGAAATGCGCCGATCTTGGCGTGCGCTTCCACTGGGGTGTCGAGGTCACCGGCTACGACATGACCCAGGGTCGCGTCTCCAAGGTGTTGACCGATCACGGCGATATCGCCTGCGACGCGGTCGTCGCTGGGCTCGGGGCATGGACGCCGAAGCACTGGGCGATGCTCGGCGGCGCCGACAAACTGGACCTGCACTATCCCGACGGCGGCGTCGCCGAGGGCGCCGACATGTGGACCTACTGGCGCCTACTGGAAGGCGAGGTCTATCACGAGCCCCATTACCGGGATGCCCGCGACCTCGATCCGCCGGTGCTGCATGTGGAACTGATGAACACGCCGGTGGTCGATGAAGCGGGCAGGGAACTCGACGATCACCTTTACGTCTATTGGAAGAACGGCGCCGAACGCATGGACCGGCCTGGTGTCCAGGGCGGCACCATCCCGGTGCCCGTGGGGCCGACCGCGACCACCGATCCCTACGGCCACGCCAATGATGAATATCAGGCGGAAGCGGCATTCGCCGATTATATGTGCGCGGCCATGGCACAGCTGATGGGCCGCTTCGAAGGCTGTCGGCCGCGGTTTCGCGACCGCCGCAATGGCGGTATAGGCGCGTTCACGGCGGACAACGTGCCGGTGTTCGACTGGCTGGCGTCGAATGCCTTCGTCATCGCCGACAGCAACCACGGCTTCAAGATGCTCGGCGTCGGCAAATTGGTGGCGAATATGCTGGTATCCGGCGACACGCCGGCGGAACTGGCGCCGTTCGCTTTCTCGCGGTTCGCCGCGGGACTCACGTTCGGCGACCGCAACAGCCACTGCCCGTGGGTGTAGCCGATATCGGAACATCAATATTCTGAGGTGAGATCATCCACATGACGGAAGCAGAAAATCAAGACGGCGGATGCATATGCGGCGCCGTGCGGTTCACAGTTGCCGATGCGGAAACGGAGGTGGGTATTTGTCATTGCGCGACGTGTCGGCGCTGGTCCGGCGGCATCTTGTTCGCTATCGACTGCGGCGACCGCGTCACTTTCAGCGGTGAAGAGAATATTGCCACTTTCCGCTCCTCTGATTGGGCCGAACGCGGATTCTGCAAGGTTTGCGGGGCCAGCTTGTTTTATCGGCTTATCGAGACGTGCGGATTGCACATGGCCGCTGGTGCGTTCGATGATCAATCGCCGCTGATCCTTCGCCGCCAGATTTTCATTGACGAAAAGCCCGGTTACTACGACATCGCCAATGAGACCGAGATAATGACCGGGGCGGAAACCTTCGCGATGTTTGCGCCACCTGATAGCGACTAGACGCTGATAGCGACTAGACGCACGAATAACGTGACCGGAACCCGCGCATGTCTGGATATGGCCTGGGTATGGAGTGTCAATCCGGCCATCGGCCTTGGCTCCGTCATGCGCCCATTGTGCAGAATATGTAGATAATTCATATATGTATTATTTAAATAAATATAAATATACTGTGGAAATTAATATTATACTTTAAAAATAATACTTAATATGTCATTTGTACTATAGATTATATATATAAATTATATTTCAAAAATTATTGCATATTAAATAAATCAAGACTATATTTATCGGTGTAGTTAAGAATATTTTTCATAAGAGGAATATCTAATGTCATTTAAGGATTTTTCCACGACGGCCTCGAAGGATAAATCGGACGACAAGCCGAAGGTCGCGACGGAGGCCGATAAGGCAGCCGTTGAACCCGGGAAACCAGCCGCCGACGCAGCGTCCACGAGCAAATAGTTACCTCTATCGGCCGGAAGGGCACGACACGTCCCTTCGGCCGCCTTACACGAGCAGCATGGCGCGGCTACCCGCTGCGCGAATCCGTTCCGCCTATGATGAACATCGGTGTGAACGTTCGTCATCCTGACGCACTTTATCTAGTACTATGGAGAGATTTTTCATGAATGCACCTGAATGGTTCAAACCCGGAATTTACGCGGCAGTGGTGGGCGCCACGGCGCTGGCGATCATTGGCTTCACCTGGGGCGGATGGATGACCGGCGGTGACGCTAAGAATATGGCATCCGATCAATCCCGGATGGCTGTTGTCGCGGCCCTGGTACCGATCTGTATCGAGCAGTCCAAACAAGATCCGGAAGCCGCGGCGACGCTTGCCAAATTGAAGGAAACCAGCAGCTACCAGCGCAGCGAAGTGTTGATGGGAACCGGTTGGGCGACCATGCCCGGCGCAGAAAAGCCCGATCGCCTGGTTGCAGGGGCCTGCATGGATAAGCTGGCAATGAACTTCTAGATTGCCGTTGGATAAAGGTTGGGGCGTCGATGGCATTTTGGGCCGTCGGACGCCGTGGGAAAGGATGGAGATGGTCGACGAGATTGTGACCGGGCCGCTTCCGCGGGCATTGCCGGCGGAGGAGCCTGAGGTTTCAGAGGGCGCCGATACGTTGACGGTGATTCCGGAGGCGCCCGTCAGGGAACTGAGCCTCATGGAAATGGCCGCGGAACTCAAGGATCAACTTCGTGGAGACAGCGCGCGACGGTCGGATAGTGAACAGCGCAGAGCCCGCAACCTGATAG
>JAYOFM010000022.1:0-17084 GCA_038117225.1 Rhodospirillales bacterium | reverse complement strand
CGGCCGTACATCCGCCGAAGATACTGCTGCGTTTCGACGGCAAGACGTTGTTGCAGCGACATATCGAGACTCTGCGGCAATGCGGCATCGATGAACTGGTGATCGGTGTCGGCTATCGGCATATGGATATCGAACGCGAAATCGCCGCGCTCGGCGCGCAGGATTTTGCCCGCACCGTCTTCAATGAGCATTTTGAGGAGGGTAACATTATCACCCTGTGGACTCTGCGCGACGAGGTCTGCTGCGATGGCCCCGTACTGCTCATGGATGCGGATGTTCTCTGCGATGATGCGCTGGTGCGGCGTCTGGTTGAGTCACGTCATTCCAATTGCCTGCTTCTTGATCCCGAGTTCGAGCAGGGCGACGAACCGGTCAAGATTTGCGTTCGCGACGGTGAAATCGTCGAGTACCGCAAATGGTTAAGTGCCGAGTTCGATTTCTGTGGGGAATCGGTGGGCTTTTTCAAATTGTCAGCCGCAATGGCCCGAAAAGTCATCGACCAGACCGAACTTTATGTACGCCAGGGGCGCCGACACGAGCCCTATGAAGAAGCGATCCGCGATGTCCTGCTGACCTCGCCGCGCGGATCCTTCGCGTTCGAGGATATTACCGGCATCCCGTGGATCGAAATCGACTTCGCCGCCGATATTGAGCGCGCAAAACTGGAAATCCTGCCGCGAATTATGTCGGCGCGGCGTGCGAGAACGGTGACGAGGGTGGTAGATCACGCCGCCGGACAGGGCATGGTTCCGCCACCATGATCGATATTGGTGGGGTGCCGCTGCCATGGCAAATCACCGCGGCGACCGCCGCCATTTTTTATGCGGCGACCTATCTCTCCTTCGTCCATCTGTTGCGGTATCCACGGAATTGGGCCCCCGTCAGCCCGGCTGGTTCCCTGGCGACCGGTGGATTGGCGGTCCTGACGGTGGCGCTGGTGGCGCTGTCGCGGGATGGTCTCGATATCCCGGCCTTGGCCGCCGCAGTCACGTTCATCGGCGTACTGTTGTTCATCATCTCCGCTCCCGCCATGGCGTTTCGGCCGGCGTCGCGCTTGAGCGAGTTTCTGGCGCGGCACGGCGAGCATGCCGGAACATGGTTGATCGGTCCGGCCATTGTTATTGGTCTTGCCGTGCCCAACGAGAGCCTTTGTGCGGTTCTGGTGACGGCCATGGCGATCGAATTGACCTGGTTCCTGCGCCAGCGTTGGGCGGGCCGGGGGCTTCGCAAATATACGTTAAGCGGCCGTGATCTATCGGTCCTGAAGTCACAAGCGAAGGGGAACATCAGGGCGTTCCGTCGGCGCCACGGCATTAAGGAATTGGTGCTATCGCCCAGCGGCGTCAGTTGGGGCGGATGCACGAAGGAGACACCGCCGTGTCCGTTCAACCTCTACGTAAATCGGTTGGGACTCAATACGGCGCCGTGTTGCCGCGAGCACATGCAGGACCTGAGCCACCACATCGCCGCCTGTTTGCGCGACATGGGCGTCGTGCATTGGCTTGAGGGCGGCAGTCTTCTCGGCGCGGTGAGAGAGCGTGGCCGGCTTCTCGAGTGGGAAGACGACGTCGACATATCGGTTCTGCTTGATGACGAAATGACCTGGCAGCGATTAGCGGCTGGCCTGATCGAGCGCTGCGAGGAGGGTGGTTATTTCGTTGATCTCTTCGAGCGGAATGGTTTCATCTCGATATCCTTCGACGCGCCGAAACGATGGCCCATGCGGTGGGAGCGTAATCGCCTGCGCGGCGAAATCCGTGCCGACATCGCGATCTACCGAAAGGCGCTCAGCTTCGGCGAAGCCGTCCTTGAACGGCGGAGCCATAAGGGCGCGATGCGAGCGACGGAAAACGGCGGTTTCGGCGTGCCGGCGGGACTCGTCCTGCCGACATCAACGGTGCCGTTCCTCGGTTCTGATATAGCCAGTCCGAACCAGCCCGATACCTACTTGCGGGCGTTATACGGTGATTTCGAGACGGTCGAATATACCTATGTCGATGCGGCGCCGGCGAAATCCCGCGCTCCGATTGATGCCGTCGAAAAATCTCTGGCCGGATAGTCGTGTGCGCGATCTGCGTCACGGTTATTGATCCGCGAACAAAAAACCGGGGCGCCTGACCGTTTGCACTTGAAGGTCAGTATCCCCGGCTTCGATGTGTTTTCCTATTCCGCGCGTGCGCTCATCAATGAGTAGTCATGAAGGGCAGCGGTGCCTATATGGCAACAATGGCTCAGGCGCCGCGGCGCCGCGTGATGGCGGTAATCATGCCGTACAGAGCGTTGCTGCGCAGTTGCTGGCCCCGGCGGATGCCCCGCTCGATGTCGCGGGCGGAGATGGTGGACGTGGGGAAAATTGTGTCGGTCATGACGCGTGCTCCTATTTGGCTCTGAAGAGGTGATGCCCTCTCGGTGTGAGGAGAACTTACTATTGAGAAAATATTTGATAAATAGTCCATTAATAACTAATTTAGTGAAATAAATTCGTCAGTGAGGATGTGTGATCATGGATCGACGGGATGAAATGGCGGTCTTCGTGCGGGTGGTCGACGCGGAAAGCTTTTCCCATGCGGCCCGCGCGCTCGGTTTGACGCCTTCGGCGGTAAGCAAGCTGATCGGCCGGTTGGAGGATCGCCTGGGCGTGCGCCTGCTCAATCGCACCACGCGACGACTCAGCCTGACCGAGGAAGGGGGCGCGTTCTACAGTCGCTGCGTGCCGATCCTCGCCGATATTGCCGATGCCGAGGCCGCGGTCAGCGATCTTCACGCGGAACCCCGGGGAACACTCAAGATCAATGCCTCGACCGCGTTCGCGCAGTACCAGGTGATGCCCCTGATTCCGGATCTGCTGGCCCGCTACCCTGAAATGCAGGTGCAACTGACCATGACCGACAGCATCGTCAACCTGGTCGAGGAGGGCGTCGACGTGGCCATACGCATCGGCGTGCTCAGTGATTCCAGCCTGATCGCGCGCAAATTGGCGCCGGCCAAGCGGGTCGTCGTCGCCGCGCCATCGTATCTGGAGCGCATGGGCACGCCGAAGACGCCCGATGATCTGGATAAACACGACTGCCTGACGCTGAGCTTCGAATCCAGCCTCAACCGCTGGGAGGTCAAAAGCGCCGGGGGCCCACGCATTATCCGCGTCAACGGAAGTTTCCAGTCCAACAACGCCGTTGTCCTGCATCAGGCGGCGCTGGAGGGGGTCGGTCTGTTCCGGGCGGCGACCTTCGTCGTCGGTCCGGATATCGATGCTGGCCGCCTGATTCCCGTGTTGCAGGAATATGAGCCCGAGGCTGACGCCAACATTTATGCAGTCTACCCGACGGCCCGCCACCTATCGCCCAAGGTGCGGGTGTTCGTCGATACCATGGTCGAGACTTTCGCCCCGGTGCCGCCGTGGGACAAGCAGGTGCCGACAGCCGCGTAGGATCGTCCGCCAATTCACGCTATTTTCATGGCTGCCATGCGTACTATCGGGTGGACTTGCGGCGGCGCGGCCACTAAACGGGGGGCGGCGGCGCAATAGGGGCTGGTTTTTCCCGACTATCCGCCGTCAAAATGCCTGATTATTGGTCAACAACTTCTTGGTTACCCAATGGATGCCGAAACACCCAAGCGCCGCAATAAGGGATCGCTGACTGTCGCCATCGTGCTGACCGTCGCGGTCGCCGCGTGGGTCGGCTCGGGGGTCATCGAGAATATGGATCCCGGTCCGCATAACGCGACAAAAGACGCGCCCGCGACGACCGAAGGCAAGCCGGTCGAGGTCGCCGAGGCGGCCCACATCGCCGTTCGGGTGCGCGATATCACCGCCGAATCCCGCGAACGCGTGGTTACCCTGTTTGGCCGCACCGATGCCATCAAGGATGCCGAAATTCACGCCGAGACCAACGGCCGCGTCGTCGAGCGGCCGGTCGAGAAGGGGGCTTGGATAAAGAAGGACACGGTGGTTCTACGCTTGGCCCTTGATGACCGTCCGGCGCGCTACGCCCGCGCCAAGGCTAAATTGGCTTATGAACGGGTCAGCCATAACGCGGCGGAACGCCTGAAGGCGAGGCAGTTTCAATCCGAGATCAAACTCGCCGAGGCCAAGGCCGATCTGGCGACGGCGGAAGCAGACCTGGCGGAAATCGATCTCGATATCCGGCGCACCCGCATCGCCGCCCCGATCGACGGCTATCTGGATTTCTTGCCGCTTGGCCCTGGCGATTATGTCTCCGCCGGCGATCATGTGGCGACGGTGGTCAATCTCGATCCCATTCGTGTCATCGGCCAAATCGCCGAGCGCGACGTCGGCGCCATCAGCGACGGCGCCGAGGCCATCGGCCGGCTGCCGGATGGTCGCGAAATCAAGGGCGTCGTGAAATTCGTTTCCCGCATGGGCGCCGAGACCACCCGAACGTTTCGCGTCGATGTCTGGTTCGACAATCCCGACGGCGCCATCGCCGATGGACTGACGGTGGCGCTACGCCTGCCGGCTGGACGGGAAACCGCGCATCTGCTGTCGCCGGCAACGCTCACCCTGGATGATCGTGGCGTGCTCGGCGTCAAACTGGTGGATGCCGACAATCAGGTTCGTTTTCACCCGGTCCGCCTGATCGATGACACCCCCGAAGGGGTTTGGGTCGGCGGCCTGCCGGAAGCGGCGCGGCTGATCACGGTGGGCCAGGAATACGTTATCGCCGGTCAGCGGGTCGAACCGGTACCGGAAGAATCCATCGCCGGGCGCACCGGCAACGATCCGTCCTGAGCCTCGCGAATAGCGACAGGCTGGAGTCTCCCCTATGCGTGCCATCATCGATGCCGCCATCAGCCACAGCCGCACGGTCATCGGCGCGCTGATTCTGATCCTTGTCGCCGGGGCCATCGCCTTCAACGACATCCCGAAGGAATCAGAACCCGACATCAACATCCCCGTCATCTATGTCTCGCTGCATCACGACGGCATTTCGCCGGAAGATGCCGAACGCCTGTTGATCCGTCCGATGGAGCAGGAATTGCGCGGCATCGAGGGCGTCAAGGAGATGAAATCGAAGGGTTTCGAGGGCGGCGCCAACGTCACGCTTGAATTCGACGCCGGTTTCAATGTCGATGCGGCGCTGAATGACGTGCGCGAAAAGGTCGATCTGGCCAAGCCGGAACTCCCCGAGGAAACCGACGAGCCAACCGTGCACGAGGTCAATTTCTCGCTGTTCCCGGTCCTGGTGGTGACCCTGGCTGGCGACGTGCCAGCGCGCGCCTTGCTGCGTCTGGCGCGTGATCTGCGCGACGAGATCGAAGGACTGCCGTCGGTGCTCGAAGTTCAGATCGCCGGTGACCGCGAGGAATTGGTGGAAATCCTTATCGATCCGGTGAAGGTCGAGAGCTACGGCCTGTCGCCGATCGATACGGTCAACGCCATCCGCGCCTCCAACCTGCTGGTCGCCGCCGGCGCGCAGGATACGGGTCAGGGGCGTTTCGCCATCAAGGTCCCGGGATTGTTTGAATCATTGCACGACATCAATGGCATGCCGGTGAAAACCCAAGGTGACGCCGTGATCACGCTGGGCGATATCGGCGAGGTGCGGCGCACCTTCAAGGATACGGAGAGCGTGGCCCGCGTCGGCGGGCAGCCCGCGGTGGCGCTGGAAGTGTCCAAGCGCACCGGCGAAAATCTGATCGATACGGTGCGCCGGGTGCGCGAGACAGTGGCGGCGAGCCGTGCCGCCTGGCCCGAGAGTCTGCGCCGTTCCGTGACCGTCGGCTATTCACAGGACAAATCGGATCAAATCCGCGACATGCTGACGGATCTGCAGAACAATGTTCTGTCGGCGGTGTTGCTGGTCATGATTGTCGTCATCGGCGCGCTCGGCGTGCGCTCGGGCCTACTTGTCGGCGTCGCTATTCCGGGATCGTTTCTGACGGGAATTCTGATCCTCGGCGCGCTCGGCATGACCATCAACATGGTCGTGCTGTTCTCGCTAATTCTGGCGGTCGGCATGCTGGTCGACGGCGCCATCGTGGTGACCGAGTACGCCGATCGCAAGATGACCGAGGGAGAACCGCCCAAGCAGGCCTACGCGCTCGCCGCCAAACGTATGTCATGGCCGATCATCGCGTCGACGGCGACCACGCTGGCGGCCTTTCTGCCGCTGCTGTTCTGGCCGGGGGTGGTTGGTGAATTCATGAAGTTCTTGCCCATTACCCTGCTGCTGACGCTGGCCGCGTCGTTGGTCATGGCGCTGGTATTCGTGCCGACAATTGGTGCCTATTTCGGCCGCCCCGGCGGCAGCGCGGACGTCGCGACGATGCGGTTGTTGACGGGTGACGCGGTGCTTGATGCCGACCGGGTGCCGGGCTTCACGGGCCGCTATCTTCGCCTGTTGCGCGGCCTGCTGAACCACCCGGCGAAGGTCTTGGCGGTCGCCGTGACGCTGCTGATCGGGGTGCAGATGTTCTATGCCACGCACGGGCGCGGCGTCGAGTTTTTCCCCACGGTCGAGCCCAAGTTGGCGAAACTGGAGATCAAGGCACGCGGCAATCTGTCGGTACACGAAAAGGACGAACTGGTGCGTCAGGTCGAACAGCGGATCCTCGATATGCCCGAGTTCAAGACCGTCTATGCCCGTGTCGGCCAAGCCGAACGATCGCAGGATGCAGAAGATATCATCGGCACGATCACCCTCGAGTTCACACCGTGGGATACGCGTCGCAAGGCCGACGAAATTCTCGCCGAGGTGCGCCAACGGACGGCGAACCTCGCCGGTATTCTGATCGACCGCCGCAAGGAGGAAGCCGGCCCGCCGGTGGGCAAGGCCATTCAGGTCGAGTTGTCATCGCGAGAGCCATCCCTGTTGATACCGGTCGCCGCCAAGGTGCGTCGCCATCTGGAAGGCCTGGCCGGCTTGATCAATATCGAGGACAGCCGCCCGCTGCCGGGAATCGAATTCGAGGTCGTCGTCGATCGAGCCCAGGCGGCAAAATTCGGCGCCAGTGTTGATCTGGTCGGGCGTTCCATCCAACTCATTTCGAACGGCATCAAGCTGGCCGAATACCGGCCCAATGATTCCGATGACGAGATCGATATCCGGGTGCGTTATCCGATTGAATACCGCACGCTGGAACAGTTACGCCACATCCGAGCCGAGACCGAGGTCGGCCCAGTGCCACTGTCCAACTTCGTCACCGTGCGTCCGAAGCCCAAGGTCGGCAACATCGACCGCATCGACGGCCGCCGGGTGATGACGGTCCAGGCTGATGTGGCCGACGGTGTGCTGGTCGACGAGCGGGTCAACGAGATCAAGACGTGGCTTGCCGGCGCCGCCATCGATCCCCGGGTTCATGTGTCGTTCAAGGGGCAGGACGAGGAACAGGAAAAGGCCAAGGCGTTTCTCGGCAAGGCCTTCATGGCGGCCTTGTTCATCATGGCGCTGATCCTGGTGACGCAGTTCAACAGCTTCTATTCGGCCTTCCTGATCCTGACGGCGGTGATCATGTCGACCATCGGTGTGTTCATCGGTCTGCTGATCACCGATCAACCGTTCGGCATCGTCATGGGCGGCATTGGCGTCATCGCGTTGGCCGGCATCGTCGTCAACAACAATATCGTGCTGATCGATACCTTCGATCGGCTCAAGCAAACCTCGCCGACCATTCAGGATTCGATTCTCAAGACCGGCGCCCAGCGCCTGCGGCCGGTCCTGCTGACCACGGTGACCACGGTGCTTGGTCTGATGCCGATGGTCCTCAGGATCAACATTGATCTCGTCAACCGCACCGTCAATATCGGCGCGCCATCGACCCAGTGGTGGACGCAACTGTCGACCGCCATCGTCTTCGGACTCGCCTTCGCGACGGTGCTGACCCTGGTCGTCACGCCATCGGCGTTAATGATCAAGGCCAATGTTCGGGACTGGCTGGACCGGCGCCGGCGACCTGTGCCATCGGCCGCGCCCGAGAATGCAGCCGGAACCGCGTGAGCGTTGACGCCGATGCCCTGAGTACGGGCGCCGCGTACTGGAAGGGCGTGTGGTTCTGCATCGCCGCCCCCGGTTGGGGAACCTTCACTGCCATGTTGGGATTCGGCGCCTTCGCCGCCGAAAATGGCCGCCCACTGACCGAGGCCCTAATCCTCAGTTTCGGGCTGTGGAGCATGCCTGGCCAGATGGCCTACGTGGAACTGGCGAGCGAAGGGGTCGCGGTGATTGCGCTGACCATCGCGGTGACAATCGCCAATTTGCGCATGCTACCGTTGACGGCGGCGGTGCTGCCGATGCTGCACGGTGCCGGCTATGGTAAGGCGACCCGGGTGCTGGTGGCGCAGATGACCTCGGTGACCAGTTACATCTCTCTGGTCGACGTCGCTCGCCGCCTGCCAGACCGGGCCCGGCGGGGACGCTTTTATTTTGGCTTCTGTACCATGACGATCTCGCTCGGGTTTTTTGGCACCACGGTGGGCCATGGCCTCGCCGGGGTCCTGCCGACGGAGGGATTGGTGGTGTTGGTTTTCGTCACGCCGCTCTATCTGTTGATGCTGAGTGCGCGCGTCGTCGATCATGAAATGCTGGCCGCCGCCCTGTTCGGCTGCGTCGCCGTGCCGGCGGGCCATCTGCTGTCGCCGGATTGGGGGGTCGTCATCGGTGGCGTGCTGGCGGGTACCGCGGCATTCTTCATTTTTGGCCGGGCCAAGCGACCGTGACCGGCGGCGAGGCGGCCTTGCCCTATGGTCCGCTGGCGGCGGTCCTCGCTGGCACGTTCGCCCTGCGCCTCGTCGGTGTCGTCGCCGGCGGCCTGCTGCGCGAAGGCACGCCGGTTTATCGCTGGATCGGCTGCGTGGCCTTTGCCATCGCCGCCGGCCTGATGGCCAAGGTCATCTTCGTCCCCACCGGCGTCCTCGCGGACACCCCGTTCATGGCCCGCGCCACCGCCGTTGCCGTCGGGCTCATTGTATTGTGGACACTGGGACGCAGGCTGCTATGGGCCATTGGCGCCGCCGTCGTGGTGTTCGCGGTGCTCGGTACCGGCTGGATCTAAGGCTGTTTCTCGTCCGGCACCTCGTCCGTGGATGCCGGTTCGGCAACTGGTGCCTCCCGGGACATTAGCTTTGAAAAACTTCGGTAGCTGAACGGAATAGTGATGCCGTAGGCGAGCAGGATGGCGGCGAGGGTTTCCCATGGCGCCGACACAACGAAGGCAGCGAACGCGGCCACGCCGAGCATGGTCATCAACATCCATGAGCGCCGGATGCGCGCGGTCTTGAAGGAAAATGTCGGAATCGTGGAGACCACCAACGCGCCGACACCAATCAGAAAGAACCCGACGACTTCCGGCCGGCGTACGAAATCATCGTCGAACAGAAACGACACGACCATCGGCAACAGCACCAATCCCGCCGCCGCCGGCGCCGGAACGCCGGTAAAGAAATTCTTCGTCCACGCGGGCTTATTGGGATCATCCAGGGCGACGTTAAAGCGGGCCAGGCGCAGCGCCATGCTCATGGCGAACAGCATGCAGGCGACCCAGCCCGCCTTGGCGTTGCCCGGCATGGCCCATAGATAAAGAATCATCGCCGGCGCGACGCCGAAGCAGACGAAGTCCGACAGTGAATCGAGCTCGGCGCCGAACTTGGACGCGCCTTTCAGCAGCCGTGCCACGCGGCCGTCCAGCGCATCAAGGATCGCGGCGACGACGATGGCGGCGACGGCGGCTTCCCAGCGTTCATCGATGGCGAAGCGCATGCCGGTCAATCCGGCGGCCGTCGCCATCAGGGTCAGGATGTTGGGAATGATGCGGTTGACGTGCAGCACCCGGCGTCGTTGCGTGCTGATGCGTCTCGGCAGACGTGGCATGACGTTGGCGCTCCCCTATCCCGATGACTAACGCCGGATACCGGCGCGGGCGACGTCCTGGCCGCTGCCCGCGGGTTTCATGTCGGCGAGCACGGTTTCTCCGGCGATCGCCGTTTGGCCTTCGCAGACCAGCGGCGTGACACCCGCCGGCAGATAGACGTCGACCCGCGAACCGAAGCGGATCAGGCCATAGCGCTGGCCGGCCATCAACACATCACCTTCGTTGACGTCGCACAGGATGCGCCGCGCCACCAGACCGGCGATCTGCACGAATGCGATATCCTTGCCGTCGCCGGTGGTGACCCTCAGCGACATGCGTTCATTGTCGACGCTGGCCTTGTCCAATGATGCGTTGAGGAACTTTCCCGGACGGTAGCTTTTGCCCGTCACCTTGCCATCGACCGGTGAGCGGTTCACATGCACATTAAAGACGTTCATGAACACGGCGACACGCGGCAGCGGCTCCATGCCCATGTTCAATTCCGCCGGCGGCGCCGCGGTATCGATGCGTTGCACGACGCCATCGGCCGGGCTGATGACCAAGCCATCCCGGTTTGGCGTGACGCGCGGCGGATCGCGAAAGAAATAGACACACCACGCCGTCAAAATTCCACCGACGACGCCGAGTGGCGTCCAGAACCAGGACAAGCCGACAGCAATCGCGGCAAAAAGGGCGATGAACGGCCATCCCGCACGGTGGATGGGAACCAGAACGGTGTCGAGCACAGGCAAGTCCTTATCAAGAAATCAGGTATCGCATTCTATCCGCCGCTCGGGTCCGCGTTAAGGGGCTTGCCGCGCCGCGTTGTCGTGATAGATTTTCGACGTTCATAGTCTTGTATGATGCGCGAAGCATGGAGGCAACTGGTGTCCGAGTCCGACGTCGCGGCAATATCCACCAAATCACTGCTCGAAACCATTGGCGATAGTTCCCAGGGCATTGGTTTTGGGGAAATGGTGGTCGATGACCGCGGCCAACTTGCGCATTTCGATCGCGAGAACTTCGATTTTACCTTCCGCTACCGTGGTGGTGATTTTCGCGTCCGCGCGCGCGCGGAGGGCACCACCACGGCCATGGATTTGGAGGTCGATCTCGGTTTGCTGCCCTATTCCGTCGAGTCCGTGGATGTGCGGGCAAACGCCCTGGCGGTCATCGACGCCGCGCGTGGCATTATCGCCGACGCCGGCATCGGCGGTGACCAGCGGGTCCGGCTGCGTGATCACATTCAGATAGAAGAACCACCATCGCCGGTCGTCATGTTGGGCGCCGCGACGCTGTTCGCGGTACGAACACGTCCCTACCTCGACCTGATATGCCTGTTCACCGGCCGCTTGAACGCGGCCTGATGGCGGCTGCGCTGTCCGGTCGCGAATGATGGAGAATCCCGTGGACGACGCTCCGGTCAATATCACGGTCTTTCGTTGGGCCGGAAAATGGGGGCCTTTCAAGGTCAGCATCCCGTGCGGCGAGTGTTCGTTGACCAAGGACGTGATTCTGGACACCATCGCCAATGAATTGGATGGCATTCCTACGCAGTTGGACATTCACGACTGGCTGAGCGAGTGGTGGCGGCCGCTGCGCCACGGTGGTTGGCACGCGCCCATCGTCTTGGTGGACGGCCGCTTGGTCAGTCAGGGCGCGGCGCTCAATCGGGGTCTGCTGACCCAGGCGGTTATCGAGGCCCATGCCGCGCGCGCGCCGATTTCCGGCAACCATCTGTTCGGCAAGGAAAGCTGCCCGCACTGCGTCCGCGCAAAGGGGTATCTTGCTGATTCCGGCACCGAGTACGCTTACCATGACGTGGTCAAGGAACCGCGCGGGTTGTACGAGATGCTGGCCCGGGTGAAGCCCATTGTCGGTTCCAAGACGCCGGTGACGGTGCCGCAGATCTGGCTGGACGGTCAGTACGTGGGCGGCGCCGATCAGTTGAGCGAATTGCTCAAGCTCAAGGTCGAACCGAACCCCGAACGGGGCCAGTCGTCGCTATCGCCGGGACGTGGCGTGGCCGCGTGAGCGGCGCCTGGGCCGATCGCTAATTCGTCTGGGGCAATCGGAAGACCTGCCCCGGGAAAATCATATCCGGATCGACGATTTCACTTTTGTTGGCGGCGAAGATAACGCTGTAGCTGAAACCGCTGCCATAGGCGCGCCGGGCCAGACGCCACAGGGAATTACCCGGCTGCACGATGACGTACGTCCCCTCGGCCATGCTGGTTAGGTTTTCGGCGCGCGAGAACGGCAGCGATATCCGCGCCACGACCTTGCCGGCGTCATCGGTTCGATCGGCGCGCAATGTATAGAGGCCAGGCGTCACGCGCCGTGCGGGGGTCAATGCCCAGTATCCGTCGGCATCGGCCGTGGCGTGACCGAGAAATTCACCGTCCAGATACAGGTTGACCCGTGCCGCCGCCGTGGCGATGCCGCCGATCGACAGGTTGCCATGATCATCATAATCGACGACATCGACGGTGAACCGAGTCGTCATCTTGCTGGTTGTGGTGGTCGGTCGCTGCAGGACGCGGGTGGTTTGCGTCGTTGATGTGTCATTGGCGCGGACTTTATCCTTGGCTGCCTGGGTGGCGTCGGCGCGTGCCTTCGCCGCCTGGCCGGGCAACTTCAGGATCATCGCCTGGCGTTGTTCGGCAGTCGGCTTGCCGGCCAAATCCTGGCCGGATTTGGGCACCAGAAGCATGACCATGCTGTCGGACAGTCGCGGCGTGCCGTCGGCGCCGACGGCCGATAGGGAAAGCTGCCGGTTCCCCGGCGCTAGCGGCCTCGACGGAATGAACACCCACTCGCCGCGTGCGTCGGCGCGGACCTCGCCGATCGACTTGCCGTCCTCGAGTATACTGACATTGCTGAGAGGTTCCGCCCGTCCGGCCATCACGGTGTCGCCCTTGGGATTGATGCGAACGACATCGAACGAGGGCGCGATCACGGATGTCGCGGCGGCCGGTTTCGGCGCCGTGGTGGAGGTGCGCGCGGCGACTTGGGCTTCAGCGGTGGCGGCGTCCTTGGGCGCCGGGGCCTGCGTCGCGGCGGATGCTTGCTTGGGCTGTGGTTCGTCGACTTCCTGCTGCAACAGGACCACGTTGACGGCGACCGCGCCGGCGACAGCGGCGACGCCCACGGCGGCAATGATAAGCGGTTGATTGACCATGGGATCCCCGGTTGTCACGTTGCCATGGGGAACGCAAGAATCGTCCCGTAACCGCTCTAATGTAGTCCGATTCGCGCTCGACGCAAGAATCTCCGATTTTCAGCGCGGCGGCGTGGGGTACCGTCGAACGAGACAGCGTGGCCGCCTTCGATATAGTATTTTCAACCGGAACCCATTGATGGAGATCGCATCCCGTGAGCGAGACAGATCCTAACGAAGATGCCGCCAAGGTCCGCATATGGGATCTGCCGACGCGGTTGTTCCATTGGTCGCTTGTGCTGCTGGTGACGGTGTCCATCTTCAGCGCCGAAACCGGTTTTATGGAAATTCATGTCTATTCCGGCGAGGCGATCATCGCCCTCATTCTGTTCCGGATTGGCTGGGGTATTGTCGGCGGTCGTCACGCGCGGTTTGTCGACTTCGTGCGCGGCCCCATGACAGTTATCGCCTATGCGCGGGATTTTGCCCGTGGAACGGCGGGCCGCTGGGCCGGGCACAATCCGCTGGGTGGCATGTCCGTGGTGGCCATGTTGTTGGTAATCGGCGTGCAGGCGGGCCTCGGCCTGTTTTCCAACGATGACATCTTGGTCGAAGGGCCGTTGTTCGAGTTGGTGGAAAAGCAGACCAGCGATTACATCACCGGTCTGCATGAAACCAACGGCAACATCATCATCGCGCTCATCCTGATCCATCTGGCGGCCATAACCACGTATTACCTGAAGGGCGAAAACCTCATCAAGCCGATGCTGCGCGGCTGGAAACGCGACGGCTTCACCGATGCCGGCAACGCCAAGACGAAGGCCGAGGGCAATATCTTCATCGCCCTCGGCCTGATTATTCTCGCGGCCGGCATCACGATGTTGATCGTGACGCCTTGACCGTGACGCGTGCGCGGCGTTGAACGCCGGCGCTACTTCTTCTTCTCGCGGAACGGTTTGTGGCACGCCCCGCACGCATTTTTACCCATGGCGCCAAGCTGCTTTCCGGCGGCACCCATGTCGCCGGACTTCGCGGCGGCGACCATCTTGTCGGCTTCCGTGATGAACGCCTGCGAGACTTTCTTGAAGTCGTCCGACTTGGTCCAGATGTCCGCCAGGGCGCGGGTTTTTCCGGCTTCCGGGCCGGAGCCCTTGGGAAACACGCCGCTCGACACCTTGGCCAAGACTGCCATTGCTTCGGCATGGGCAACCAGATCGGCCTTGTTGCCGGCTTTGCCCTGGGCGATCAGTTTCATGGCGCCCATGTGGCCGCCCACGGCCTTCATGACGGCCTTGCGGTACTTGATATCTTCCTTGCCGTCGGCGACCGCTGGACCGCCCCAGGCGAGGCCCATGACGACGGCGGCAAACACGGTAACGAGCATTCGATTCTTGATCATGAGTGACTCCATGGTGATATACATCCCGTTGATATTTCCTGCCCCCCGACCAGACGACGAGCATTAACGTGACCGCCCAGTTTGCTGAGACGCGTTAATTAACGGACGCGGATCGACGTTGCCGGACGGGGTCGTTTCATGCTCTGTAACATGGCATAGAATACCAGGGCATGCCATCAGATCGCCGTCCGAAACGGTGTTCACAAATAGGTGATCGAGAATCATGAAGGAGATTTCGTCGCTTTGTGTCTTCTGCGGCTCGAAAGTCGGTGAAAAACCGGCCTTTCGCGACGCGGCGGCTGAACTCGGCCGACTGATGGCGGAGCGGGGTATTACCTTGGTCTACGGTGGCGGGCGAATTGGGCTGATGGGCGTCGTCGCCGAAGCAGTGCTGCGGGGCGGCGGGAACGTCATCGGCGTGATCCCGGAATTCCTGCGGCGGCTGGAGGTCGGCAACGAACAGGCGCATGAACTGATCATCACCGACAGCATGCATGCGCGGAAGCAGAAGATGTTCGAGCTCTCGGATGCCTTTGTCTCATTGCCCGGCGGTCTCGGGACCTTCGACGAGACCATCGAAATACTCACCTGGAAACAACTGCGCCTGCACGACAAGCCGATCGTCATGATCGGCACCGACGGTTACTGGGATACCTTCCGCCAACTGGTGACGCAGTCAATCGCCAATGGTTTCGCCCATGCCGCCGTGCGCGAGCTGTTCACCGTCGTCGACGAACCATCAGCCGTCTTTGATGCCATCGCTGCGGCACCGGAACCGAGGGATATAACGCTGACCAGCCATTTATGAAGGGCGTTTGGTAGCGTTATTGGTTGCGATTATATGCAGCATACCGTAAATTGATGAAATTGTAACACTTCAACATTGCCGGGCGCGAAAAACCACGCGCCTCGGATATCAAGGGGGACTGATGGCTACGTATTGCAGGTCAACGGCCGGTCGTGCGGCCAAGTTCGTGGTGATCTTCGTCTTCGCCGCCTTAGTGGGCATGTCGACTCTAGATCCGGCGTGGGCATCGGGAGAAAACAACCTTGGGTCCGGGGGAGTCGCTTTGCATGGCTATGATACAGTTGCTTACCATACCGCCGGCAAGCCGATGAAGGGGCAGGCCCGCTTCCAGGTTGAGCATGGGGGCGCCCGATATCTTTTCGTGAACAAAGCCAATCACGATGCCTTCGCTGCTGATCCCGAGAAGTACGCGCCGGCATTCGGTGGCTGGTGTTCCTACGGTGTGCGGGTCGGTAAGAAGTTCGATATTGATCCTCACGCCTGGAAGATCGTTAATGGACGACTGTTCCTGCAGCTCGATCCGGGTACGCAAAAGGTGTGGCTTAAAGACATGGAGCCCAACATTGCCATTGCCGATCGCATCTGGCCGTCGATCATGGCTGTACCCGCCGAGGTATTGGGGAACTGACGCTGGTCCAGCGTATCCATCGAAACCGGGACGTTGCTACCCCGATCGCTGACGATCGCGGGCATCTGAGTGGCTAGCAGATATAAGTAGATCATCATGTCACTTCGGCCGAGATCACTGCGCGCGCGATTTTTATCGATCAATTTGACAATCGTCCTTGCAGCCTTCGTCGTCATCGTGGCGACCTACGAATGGCTTAACTTTCAAGCCGCCCGGTCGGAATTGGCGGTGAAACTTCGGACTATCGCGGCGAGTCAGTCAATCATCCTCGCGGAACCTTTGGCCGCCGCCGACACTGATCGCGTCCAGGCGATCATCGCGTCAAGTATCGCAAATTCTGAAATCGCCGGCATCAGTGTAACGGATGTGTCAGGTCGGACGATCGACTCCTATGGCGTTGTCGGCAATTTGGACGACCCGCTGGTACGGCGGAGCAGTATCAATTTTTCGGACGAATTTGGAATCAAGCGTGTCGGATACGTCACATTGTCGATGACGGATGGGCCGATCCTTGCGGCGGCACGGGTTCGCATTTTGTATGAGATTATCCTTGGCGCGGCCCTTGTTATGGCCGCTGTCGTGGCATCACTAATCGCCCATCGCTCGACAGTGGGAATCCCGCTTGCGCGCCTGCTCGATGCCATTGAACGCACTCGGGGCGGGGAATCGCGCGAAAGGGTTGCCTGGCATCATGGTGATGATCTGGGGCGCGTGATTCATGCGTATAACGACATGCAGGAACGACAAGTACGCTACGAAAAGGAAATCGAGGACGCGCGCGAGACGCTTGAGGAACGGGTCGAGGAACGTACTCTCGAATTGAAGATTGCGCGGAACGAAGCGGAGGAGGCCAACGCCGCGAAGTCGGATTTCCTGGCCAGCATGAGCCACGAGCTGCGCACTCCCTTAAATGCGATTATCGGATTTTCGCAGGCGATGAAATTCATCCCCAACGTGCAGTTGGGTCCACAGGAGAACGAATACCTGACGCTTATCGAACGCAGCGGCCAGCATCTCAAGGAACTCAACGACCAAGTTCTCGATCTTAACACGATCGAGAGTGGCAATCTGGTGCTTGAAGTGGAGGCTGTTGATCTGACCGCCATCGTCGCCGAATGCATTGACCTGATCCAGGATCGGGCGTTGCGCCGCGGTATTCACATCGTCACCGATGCACCGAATGTCATTGCCATCGGATGGGCGGATGCGACCCGCTTGCGTCAGGTTGTCGCTGGATTCACATCTCAAGTGCAACGTTGAGGTTTTCGAGGAATTCCTCGGC
>JAYOFM010000021.1:20889-34260 GCA_038117225.1 Rhodospirillales bacterium | reverse complement strand
CGAATATTATCACAGTCTTTGGCGAAGCCTCCACCAGATCAGGATCAGGTCGCAACCCGCACGGAGCATTGCAATTATACCGAGCCTGGAACCCTGGGCATCGTGCCACGCCATCAAGGGTTCCTCAACGATGTGCTTGGCGGGGTCATGACCGCCCGCACGCATCTCGATGGCGATCCGGCCAAGCAATTCGACGTCGAACGCCCACCTGCCTGCGAATGTCTCTTCGAGAACCGCCAACAGAGGAGGCGTTGCCATGAAGACTTTTGCGCCGCATTGGGTGTCATAGATCGGGAGTTTCAGGATGAGTGACGCGAACGTAGCAAAAATTCGTCCAATGATGTGACGTCCAAAGGAACGCCTGACGCTCCGGCCGAGTAGCTGAACCCGCGCGCCGACCACGACCTCCACGTCAACTCGCGTCGTCAATAGGTCTAGCAGGCGACGAAGGTCGTCGGACCGAGTTGCCATGTCGGCGTCCGCATAACCCGTAATGTCGGCCCCGCTTTTGATCGCCGCAGCCATTCCGCGCCGCACGGCTTCGCCTTTGCCCCTGTTCCGATCGAGTTCGAGAACATCGCACATGCCGGCCATATCCGATGCCAACGCGCGAATGACCGTTCGCGTATTGTCAGTCGATCCATCATCGACAAAAAGCAGAGTGACATCGTTGTCGCGCGAGAACCGAGTCCACTGGTCAACAGGTAGACGGTGTTCCTCATTAAAACATGGAACTACGATCGTCGTTTTTCGCACAATGCCCACCAACTCAAGCCGGGAACGTCGATGCCGACGGAAGCAAATATTCGCGACATCGCACCTTCGAGGCGAAGTATGCCCGTCACGGTGCCGGTCACGAGCGGACCGTGTGTCCAACCACCCAATCCGACGATTTCCTCGTGATTGTTACGTCGGCGTTCGAGCATCGTCATGATCGCCCGCGCCGGTAGAAGCCCGTGGAATAGTCCGCCAGCTTGAACAATGTCCAATCCGGCGCCGTCGATAAGGGCCCGCGCGGCACTCGGCGTGTAACGCCGGAAATGGCCAAAGTGGGCATCGTGACGTGAGTACACGCTGGGCCCGGCCGGTACGCTGATGAGGATCCTTGTTCCTGGTTCAACATGATTCGCGACCGCGATTGATAAGAACCCGTGATCATCCTCAATATGCTCCAACACGTCGAGCAGCAGGATTGTATCGAAAGTCCCTTCGGGTGCGTCCCGGGTGAACGAGAGGCCGTCGATGGATTGGCCGTCGAACGGTTGCAGGTGATCGTCCGCGTAGTTGGCGTCCCAGCAGACGATTCGACTGCCTTCGCCCAAATGCCGGCCGAGGCTTTCACTGAACCAACCATCGCCGGCGCCGATATCAAGGACCGAAAGCGGCGCAAGTCGAAGCGCATCGCCACCGAGCACGCGGTGAAAAAAATCAAAGCGCGCCAATTCCCATGGATGCCGCATCGCGGGGCCCGCTGGTATTTCCTTTAAATCCATATTTGCGTGCGGCCTTTCAATTCTATGTGTGGCGATCGGCCCTTCTTTGATCCGCCATGTGGTGCGTAGCCGATTTTATGCCGTTTGAACATGATTTGCCGCCGTAGTGCCGTAAGCGATTTGAATTGATCGGCGGCTGTGTCTGGTGTTGGCTCGGCCCTCATGGATAGCAACGCATTCCGGTTGTTGGACATGGTGCGTGCGGAACGGCGGGGCCGACGTAACATCCTCGCGGTTGCGGCATGCGTTTGTCTGTTGGCTCCATCGACCCGCGCGGACGATGTCCCGGTGGTTGCCGTCGCGGCGAGCCTGCGTTTCGTCATGCCAGAATTGGGCCGCGCTTTCACGGATGCGACGGGCGGCTCGGTGCGTGCCAGCATCGGATCCTCCGGCAACCTGACCCGCCAAATCATGCAGGGCGCGCCGTTTCAGGTTTTCCTTGCCGCCGATGAGGAATTTGTCCGACGGCTGGTTAATGCGGACCGCGTCGACGGCGCGCCGGTCGTCTATGCCGTGGGTCGACTAGTATTGTTTGCCGGAGATGCCGATCGGAACCTCGTGCCCGGGCTCGCTACACTCGGTGACGCCGCCGGTGGCCGGATCGCCATCGCCAACCCGTCGCATGCGCCCTATGGCCGGGCGGCGCGCGAAACGCTGCGGCATCTTGGCGTTTGGCCGCTGCCAGCGGGCCGTATCGTCTTCGGGGAGAACGCCTCCCAGGCGGCCCAGTTCGCGTTCTCTGGAAATGTTCAGCGCGCCCTGCTTCCGAAATCTTTGGTCGTTGGGACCGGGGGCGTCGGGCGCGGCGGCTGGGTCATCGTCCCCGCCGACCACCACGCCCCGCTGCGTCACGCCATGGCACTACTGCGGGGGGGCAGCGAGATAGCGCGCCGCTTCTTTGATTTCATGACAAGCCCCCACGCCACCGAGGTGCTCGTCAAATACGGCTTTGAGGCACCCGGGAAATCTGAATAGATAGGGCGATGGACTGGCAGGCGCTTTCACTTTCGCTGGAACTCGCGGCCTGGACCGTGGTGATCCTGATTCCCGCCGCCATTCTTATTGGCCGCCCGCTCGCCTGGCGGCGGTTCCGCGGCAAGGGTTGGGTCGTGGCGCTGATCGCGCTGCCGCTGGTGGTGCCGCCGACCGTGCTCGGGTTTTATCTGTTGTCGGCGTTCGGTGGCGATAGCGTGATCGGCGGACTCTATCAGTCGCTTGTCGGACGCCCGTTGGTCTTTACCTTTCAAGGGCTGCTGCTGGCTTCCTTGCTGTTCAATCTGCCGTTCGCCGTGCAGCCTGTTCAGCGTGCCTTTGAGGCGGTGCCGCCGAGCGTGCGCGAAGCCGCCTGGTGCAGCGGATTGTCGGCGTGGCGGACCTTTTGGTGTATCGAACTGCCGCTGGCGTTGCCTGGCATCGTCTCCGCCATCGTGCTGACCTTCGCCCACACCATGGGCGAATTCGGCGTGGTGTTGATGGTGGGCGGTAATATCCCGGGCGACACCCGGACAATGGCGATCGCCATCTATGACCGGGTGCAGGCCTTCGATGATGCCGCCGCCGGCGCCATGGCGGCGTTGCTGCTGGCCGTCGCCTTCGTCGCCATCGGATTGGTGCATTGGCTGTCCGCCCGCGTCGCGAGGCAGCATGACTGAACTTTTCGCCAGCCTGAGGCAGGACAGCCCCATCCCGCTCGCCGCCGAATTATCCTGCGGCCCGGGCGAGGTGCTGGCCCTGGTCGGTCCCTCCGGCGGCGGCAAAACGACGATTCTGCGTTGCATCGCCGGACTGCACCGTCCGGCGTTCGGCCGCGTCGGCTTCGACGATGCCGTGTGGCTGGATACCGAATGCGCGATCGATCTGCCGCCGCAGAAACGCGCCGTCGGTTTCGTGTTCCAGGATTATGCGCTGTTTCCCAATCTGGACGCGCTCGGCAACGTCGCCATCGCAGTGCCCGGAAGCGATTCGGCGCTTCGCGAACGACGTGCCCGTGACCTGTTGGCACGGGTCAATCTGAAGGGGCTGGAGACGCGTCGACCGCATCGGCTTTCCGGTGGGCAGCGCCAACGGGTCGCGCTGGCGCGGGCGCTGGCGCGTGATCCAAAGGTGCTGCTGCTGGACGAGCCGTTTTCCGCCGTCGATCAGGTGACCCGCCGTCGGCTGCACCGGGAACTGCTGGCGCTGCGACGCGGACTTAATCTGCCGATGATTCTGGTCACCCACAACCTTGATGAGGCGATGCTGCTCGGCGATAGAATCGCCATCGTTCACCATGGCGCCACGCTGCAGACGGACACGCCGGCCGTGATCATGAATCGGCCCATATCGGCGCAGGTGGCGCGGCTGCTCGATTTGCGCAATATCCATGCGGCGCGGGTGCTGGAACACGATGCGCGCGCCGGCATTACCCGGATCGAATGGCGTGGCCGAATCCTCGAGGCGGCACTGGCCGTTGCACACCCCGTCGGCGTCACGGTCGACTGGGTTATCCCGCCGGCGCGGGTTCTGATGCACCGTCGCGAACGACCATCACGCGGCGAGCGGGAGAACCCATTGCTTGGTCGCGTCATCGCCTGCGTCGTCCACGGTACCGAGGTGCATGCCGAAATCCAATTGACAGATGGTGATAGGAACGCGGCCGGCGCGGCAGTTGAAGATGTGGTCACCATGCACATTCCGATTCATGCAGCCGAGCGCAACGGCCTGCAGACTGGCATCGACATCGGCGTATCGCTTGTGAGTGAGTCCATTCATTTAATGACGGGCACAAGATAATATATTGATATTAAACGATTAAAAAATTTTTGAAAAAATAGATGCCAACCCCTTGCATCGCTGCCTTGCCGAACTACCTCTTCCATGGATAGAACCGCACCCGACGAGGCAGGCCCGATGCCGGGTAGCCGGACGGAAGAGAGAGAACTTGTGAGCGCGCTGATCGCACTCGAGGATCTAACCAAGCACTTCGGCCCCATCCGGGCCGTCGATGGCGTTTCCATGAGCGTTGCCAAGGGCGAGGTCCTGGGATTTCTCGGCCCCAATGGCGCCGGCAAATCGACGACCATGAAAATGGTGGCGGGTTTCCTGACGCCCACGGCCGGCCGTGCCTGGGTCGCCGGTATCGACGTCGTCGCCGATCCCGTGGGTGCCAAGCGGCAACTAGGCTATTTGCCCGAAGGGGCGCCCAGTTACGGCGACATGACGGCGCGCGGATTCCTTGAATTTATCGCCGCCGTGCGCGGGTTCGATGGCAGCGAACGCGGTCACCGGGTCGACGAGGTGGTGGAGAAAGTCGCCATCGCCGATGTTCTGCACCAGCCCATCGATACTTTGTCCAAGGGCTACAAGCGCCGCGTCGGTTTGGCTCAGGCGCTGGTTCACGATCCCGAGGTATTGATCATGGACGAGCCGACCGATGGCCTCGACCCGAACCAGAAACATCAGGTGCGCACGCTGATCCAGGACATGGCGGCGGACAAGGCGGTGATCATATCGACCCACATTCTGGAAGAGGTCGAGGCCGTATGCAGCCGTGCCGTGGTCATCGCCCGGGGCCGCATTCTCGCCGATGGCACGCCGGCGGACCTGTTGGCCCGGTCCCGTCTGCACAACGCGGTACGGGTCGAACTCGAACCCGATGCCATCGTGGCGGCCCGCGAGGCGCTATCCGGTATTATGGGGGTCGAGGCGGTCGAGGAAATGGACGGCGTCAACGGCGCCCGCGCGCTGCGCGTGGTGCCCAAGGATGGCCGCTCCATCGCCGTCGACGTTGGCGCGATGCTTAGTACCAAGGGCATCGCCACGCACGACATGTATACGGAAAAAGGCGCGCTCGACGAGGTGTTCCGCCAGATCACCACGGCACCCGTGGATGAGGTGGCGGCCGATGCGTAACACCGCCATTATCTTCAAGCGTGAACTGAGGGCCTATTTTTCGACGCCGCTGGCGTTCGTCTTCATCGTCATCTTCCTCGCCATCACCGGCGCCTTCGCGTTTTACGTCGGCAATTTTTTCGAACGCGGCCGCGCCGACTTGCATGCCTTCTTCGTTTATCATCCGTGGCTGTATTTACTACTGGTTCCGGCGATCGCCATGCGGCTGTGGGCGGAGGAGCGTAAGTCGGGTACCATTGAGCTGCTGATGACGCTGCCGATTTCCACCGTCGAGGCGGTGCTCGGCAAGTATCTCGCCGCCTGGGCCTTTTGCGCCATCGCGCTGGCGCTGACCTTCCCGATCTGGATTACCGTCAATATGCTGGGTTCGCCCGACAATGGCGTTATCGGTGCCGGTTATCTGGGCAGTCTGGTCATGGCCGGCGCCTTCCTGGCCATCGGTTCGTGTATATCGGCGTTGACACGCAATCAGGTCATCGCCTTCGTCGTCGCGGCGGCGGTGTGTTTCCTGTTCACCATGAGCGGCCTTGACCTGGTGCTCGATTTCTTTCGCGCCTGGGCGCCCGACACCATTGTCGAGGCGGTTCGCCAGATGAGCTTCCTGACCCACTTCAATGCAGTCATGAACGGCGTCATCGACCTGCGCGACTTTGTCTTCTTCGCTTCGTTGATCACGCTGTGGTTGTTCATCAACGTAGTCGTCGTCGACCTCAAGAAAGGCACGTGAGGGCGACCGTGATGAACACACAGAACAGCCAACGACCCGCGAACCGCCGCAATCAACTTGCCATCGTGGGGATTGCACTTGCCGTGGTGGCCTTCCTCGGCGTCAACATCTTCGCCAATGCGACGTTCAAGGGCGTGCGGCTCGACCTCACCCAGGAACGCCTGTTCACCCTGTCCGACGGCACCCGGCAGGTGTTGGCGACGCTGGATGAACCGGTGCGGGTGCGGCTCTATTTCACCAAGCGGTTGGGCGAACTCAACGCCAGCCACCTGAGTTATTTCAACCGGGTCAAGGAACTGCTTGAGCAGTACGCGGCGATCTCCAAGGGCTTGGTGCAGCTGGAACTGTTCAACCCGGAACCGTTTACCGACGACGAGGACCGGGCGGCCGCCTTCGGCCTGCAAGGGGTGCCCTATACCAATACCGGTGATCTCGGCTATTTCGGCATCGCGGCGACCAACAGCACCGACGATCTGGAGACGATTGCCTATCTGACGCCGGAACGGGAACAGTTCCTGGAATATGACCTGACGCGTCTGCTCTTCAACCTGGCACGTGGTGAGCGTCAGACGGTCGGGTTGTTGACCCGCCTGCCTATCGCCGGGGGGCGTCCGCCGGCGGCGCAATCGCGTCCGTGGGCGATCATGAATCAGATCAACGAGTTCTTTCAGGTCACCACGGTTTCCGTCAACGACACCAAGATACCCGATGACGTGGACATTTTGTTGGTTGTTCATCCGAACAAGCTGTCGCCGGCGCTCCAATATGCCATCGATCAATTTGTGCTTGGCGGCGGCAAGGTGATGGCCTTCGTCGACCCCAATTCCGATGTCGAGGTGGCGATTAACCGTGGTGCCGCCGGTGTCGGCGCGTCCGATTTCAACACCCTGCTGAAGGCCTGGGGCGTGACCCTGGTCGATGGCAAGGTGGTCGGCGATCTAAGCACAGCGCGACGGGTCAACTACAGCAAACGCGGCGAGGGCACCAAGGTCGCGGATTATGTTATCTGGTTGGCGCTGGGGCCGGGTAACTTCGATGCCAAGGACGCGGTCACCGGCGACATTCGCCAGATCAACGTCGCCACGGCCGGCGCCTTTGAACCGGTCGCGGGCGCCTCGACAACGGTGACGCCGCTGGTCAGCATCGGCCCGCAAACAATGCGCATCGATTCCGAGAGTATCCGCGTCAATCCAGACGTCGGCGGTCTGTTCCGTGATTTCAAGCCGTCCGGCAAGACCGAGATGATGGCCGTCCGCATTACCGGACCAGCCAAGACCGCATTCCCGGACGGCCCGCCAAAGCCGGCGAAGGCCACCGAGGGTGACGACGCGGCGACGGCAGAAGCCGCGATGGCGGCGGCGAAGAAGGCTCACCTTAGCGAATCGAAGGAGCCGATCAGCGTCATCGCCGTCGCCGATACCGACATGCTGCACGATCAGTTCTGGGCCGATGTTCGCGACCTGCTGGGCCGTCAGCTTCTGGTGCCGTTCGCCAACAACGCGGATTTCGTCGTCAACGGCCTTGAAAATCTGGCCGGGGGCTCGAAATTGAGCGCCCTTCGCGGTCGCGGCGATACCCGCAAGCCGTTCGAGATGGTCGACCGCATCCGCCAGGACGCGGAGCGCAAGTATCGCGCCAAGGAACAGGAACTGCAGGAAAAGCTGACTCAGGCGCGCGCCGAATTGAACAAGCTGCTCGATCGCGAGGCCACGGCCGGTCAGGCCGGCGCCAAGGTAATCCTCAGCGAGGACGAACAGAAGGCCATCGATAAGTTCCGCAACCAGATGATCGCTACGCGCAAGGATCTGCGCGATGTGCAGCACTTCCTGCGGCGCGATATCGAAGCCCTCGACAATCAGTTGAAATTCTTCAACATCGCGGCGATTCCGTTGCTGCTGACGGTGCTGACGCTGGTGGTCATGGTTGTGCGTCGCCGTCGCCGCCGGCCGTCACGCCTCGTCGAAAGCTGAGTCGGAAACCCGATCATGACCAATCGCAGCTTCATCACCCTCGTCGTCCTTGCCGCTGTCAGCGTGGCCGCCGCGGCCGTCGCCGTCGGTCGGGCGCCGTCCTATGCGCGCACCGACGTGACCGGCACGCTAGTGTTTCCGGACCTGCGTTCGCGCATCAACGATGTGTACGGCATGATCATCGAGCAGCATGGGCTGACCCTGACCTTCAAACGTAATGACGAAGGTTGGCGGCTTGAGGAATCCGGTGGCTATCCGGCGCGCGCCGAGGAGATTTCCAAGACCATTCTTGGCCTTTCCGAACTGGCGTTGCTTGAGCCGAAAACCGGAAACAGGGACCGCCTGAAGAAACTACAACTGAACGACCCGGCCGAAGAGGGCTCGCTGGCGCAGCGGGTTACCCTGGTCGACAAGGATGGCAAGCAGTTGGCCAAGGTGGTTGTCGGCAAGGCCAACCATTCACTGCCGGAAACCGCGACCGGTGGCATCTATGTCCGTTTGACGGGCGATAAGCGGGCAGGCGACCGTGCCTGGCTGGCCAAGGGGCTGGTCGATCTCGACTCGGAAACACGCGATTGGCTGGTTCGGCGTATCATCAACATCGCCAGCGAGCGGTTGCGTCACGTCACCGTCGACGGCAACGGCGACACGCCGATCATGATCAGTAAAAAGGACCCCAAGGGAGAGCAGTTTGCCTTGGCCGAGGTGCCCGACGGCAAGCAGGCCCGGCTATCCGATTTACGCTCCCTGGCCGGGACGCTATTCGGGTTACTTCTGAATGACGTCAAACCGCGCGGCAGTATTGACCTGACGGATGCCAAGGCCGTCCGGGCCAGATTTGAAACCTTTAACGGCCTGCTCGCCGATATCGTGGTTTCGGAGAAGGACGGCAAATCGTGGGTGGTCATCGACGCATCGACGACGGCTGACGCCAAGCCCGAGGCTGTGGAAGAAGCGGCCAAGATCAACAAATCGGTCAAGGCGTGGGTCTACGAAATCCCCGATTACAACGGTGATATCGTACGAAAGTCCAAGGCGGACCTCCTGGAAGACAAGAAGAAACCGGCGAGCTAAACCCGTTCCGCGTATTCGACCATCGCGTCGAGCAGCACCGCCGCGCCGGCGGCGAGATCTTCCGGTTTGGCGTTTTCCAATTCGTTGTGGCTGATGCCCTTTTCACAGGGCACGAAGATCATGCCCGTGGGCGTCATTTCCAACAGGCAGAAGGCGTCGTGGCCAGCGCCCGAGTAGATATACTGGTGCGGGATACCTCGCCGTGCCGCCGCGTTGCGGATAGCGGAAATGCACCCCTGATCCATGACCACCGGATCGCGGCTGGTGATGGTCGTGATTTCAAGACCGAGGCCGGCGTCGGCGGCGATTGCTTCCATGGTCTGGCGCATGTCGGTTTCCAGCGCCACCAGGGTCGCCGCGTCCGGGTGGCGGCAGTCGATGGAAAACACGGTGCCGCCGGGAATGGTATTGCGCGAGTTTGGCGTGACCCGCACGTGACCTGTGGTGATGACCGGGACCGGATCGTATCGGAAAGCCAATTCATTGAGCGCCACCGCCATGCGCGCCGCGCCGACGAAGGCATCGTGGCGCAGGTCCATGGGCAGCGTGCCGGCGTGGCCTTCCTCGCCCTGGACGCTGACCTCCATCAGCCGCTTGCCCTGACCAGCCAGGACCACGCCGATGATGTTGCCTTCCGCTTCCAGGATCGGGCCTTGTTCGATATGAGCTTCGAAGAAGGCGTGGACCGGAGTGCCGCCGCAGGCTTCCGTGCCCGCGTACCCGATGCGGCGCAGTTCCTCGGCCACCGTGGTGCCATCGTCCGCCGTGTAGGCGAGAAAATCTTCTTCCGCGTAGAGGCCGGCGAAGACTCCCGATGCCATGCAGCCGCCGCCGAAGCGCACCCCCTCTTCGTCGGTCCAGACGACGACCTCCACCGGCCGGCGGGTCGCGATGCCGGCCTCGTCGAGGGCACGCATGACCTCAAGCCCGGCCAGCACGCCGTAAACGCCGTCGAAGCGGCCACCGAGCGGTTGCGTGTCCAGATGGCTGCCGGTCAGCACCGGCGCCGCATCGGCGTCAACGCCGGCGCGTCGGGCAAAGATGTTGCCGCAACGGTCGACGCGGACGGCGAGTCCCGCCGCCTCGCACCAGGAAACGAACAGATCACGGCCGGCCTTGTCGTCGTCGGTCAGCGCGATGCGGCATGAGCCGCCGCCGGCGGTGGCGCCGATCCTGGCCATGGCCATATGGTCGTTCCACAATCGGTCCTGGTTGATCATGGCGCAAAACCTCTTCTATCCAACCATTGGGCGGCCTTGAAAACCTGCTCGTCCTTGCCCTTGGGGCCGATGACCTGGACACCGATGGGCATGCCGTTGGGGCCCTGTAGCAGCGGCAGGGTCACCGTCGGTAGCCCGGTCAGCGTCCACATGCGTTGGAAGGCGGCGTTGCCGGTGCTCTCCAGGCCAAGCGGCGCCTCGCCAGGTGCGGCGGCGGTGATAAGGGCGTCGTAGTGTTCGAACAGTCCGGCCAAGGCATGTTCAAGCGCATCGGCGAGGTCGAGGGCGTGGATATAGTCGGCGGCCGGGACACCCTTGCCGGCGAAGATGCGGCGTACCGTTTCCGGTAACAGGTCCTTCTCGCGCATCTCCACATGGGTGGCGCAGTTGGACCAGACGTTGGCGTTCATGATCGTCGTATGGCAGTCGAGAATGCCGTCGAAGATGCCTTCCAAGGCGACGTCGCTGACGATATCGCCTAGGCTGTCGACATAGCCCTGGAAAATCGCCGGCATGTGGTCTTCGGCCAGCGCCCATGGCGGTCCCTTGACGAAGCCGAGCCGGGGCGCCGCTTCCGCCGTGTCCGCCAGCGCTTTTCTCAACTCACGGCCAGGGTGGCGGCGCATGTCGTAGTCGGCGGAGTCGTGAACCATCAACACGTCGCCGATCAGTGCCAGATCAGCCAACGTGCGGCCGTAGACACCGATGTGATCGAGCCGTCGCGCCAGCAGGAACACACCGGCCCGCGAAATGCCGCCGAAGGTCGGTTTGAACCCGTAGGTGCCGCAGAACGAGGCCGGACGAATCACCGAGCCGCCGGTCTGCGAACCGACGGCCAGATGGGTCATTTGGTCGGCCACGGCGGCGCCGGATCCCGAGGACGAGCCGCCCGGTGTGCGAGCCGGATCGTACGGGTTTGTGGTGGCTCGCGCGCCCGTCATCGCGAATTCCGTGGTCACGGTCTTGCCCAGGATCACCGCGCCGGCCTTGCGCAGCAACGATACAAGCGTTGCGTCCTGTGCCGGCCGGCGGCCACGGAAAACGGCGGAGCCGCTCTCCGTCGGCAGGTCGAAGGTATCGCAGATGTCCTTGATGCCGACGGTGGCGCCGGCGAGCGGCCATGGGTCCTCGCCGCCCTCGGCAACCACGGTGCCGACAGCGGCATCGATGTTTCGCGCCTGCGCCCGCGCGCCGTCGGGATTGAGGTGTGCCCAGGCATGGACGACCGGCTCGCGCTCGCTGATACGACCGAGGCAATCCTCGACCACATCGGTGGCCTTGATGGTGCCGGCGCGCACACCCTTGGCGATGTCCGTCGCGGAGAAAGTATTGCGGCTGTCATGGCTCATGTTTGTGTCACCTCCCTCGGTGTGCCCGGCAATCTTATCGGTTCGGCGGAGAATGCCAACGTCGGGATATGGCGAGTATACCAACCCTTATGGGTAAGCTAAAGCCAACTCGATAGATATTGCGGCCCTATCATGGCGTGTGTGTCGCTATGAAACGGACCCGGTATAGGGTCAATGTCAATGAGATCAATAACTTCACCCGTTACCGATTTGGTGATGCGGTGCATGGGAAACATCGGAAGGACGCATCATGGACGGCTCTGCACAACGTCGCGGCGCGACCGCCAATGCAACGGGTACCGCCACACCGGCGACCACCGGCATGCATTTCCTGCAGCTCCCCGGCCCAACGAATATCCCCGAGCGGGTTTTGCGCGCCATGCATCGCACGGCGATCGATCAACGCAGCGCCGAGTTCGGCGCATTTGCTAAAGGGCTATTCCACGATTTGGGCCGCGTCTTCCACACTGACGATGAAATTTTCATTTTTCCGGCCTCCGGCAGCGGTGCCGGCGAGGCGGCGATCGCCAACACGCTGAGCGCCGGCGACGGCATCCTGATGTTCGACAGCGGCATGTTCTCGGTGCTGTGGATCAAGATGGCAACGCAGTTTGGTCTCAATGTTCACACATTGGAAAATGACTGGCGCCGCGGTCCCGACCCGGAAGCCATCGAACATTTCCTGCGCCAGGACACTAATCATGACGTCAAGGCGGTGCTCGTCGTCCACAATGAAACGTCGACCGGTGTTACCTCGCGAATTCCAGAAATCCGCAAGGCGATCGATGCCGCCGGCCATCCGGCGTTGCTGATCGTCGACACCATCTCGTCGCTTGGCTCACTCGACTATCGCCATGACGAATGGGGCGTCGATGTTTCCATCGGTGGTTCGCAAAAGGGGCTGATGTTGCCGCCGGGCCTCAGTTTCAACGCGGTTAGCGCTAAGGCCCGCAAGGCGGCCGAGACCGCGACCCTGCCCAAGTTCTACTGGGATTGGGAATGGATGCGCTCGATGAACGGTGACGGTTTCTTCCCTTACACGCCGGCAATTCAGATGTTCTACGGCCTGCGCGAAGCCCTCGATATGCTGTTTGAGGAAGGGCTCGACAATATCATCGCGCGGCACACCCGCCATGGCGAGGCGACGCGCGCCGCCGTCGCTGCCTGGGGCTTGGAAATTGTCTGTGCTGACCCGCGCGAGGTCTCCAATTCCGTTACCGCGGTATTTGTGCCGGAAGGGGCCGATGCCGACGCTTTCCGTTCCGGCGTGTTGGAAGATTTTAACATGGCTCTCGGTGGCGGACTGCAGCGGCTCGCCGGACGGGTCTTCCGTATCGGCCACATGGGCAGTTTCAACGACATCATGCTGATGGGCGTTCTGGCTGGGGTCGAATTGGGCCTGCTTAAGAGCGGTATCCAGCATCGTCCGGATGGCATCGCCGCCGCCCGCGATCGAATTTCTTCAGCGACGTAGTGACGACGGCTATTTTCCGGGGCGAGCCGTCCCATCACGTCTGCTGATCCGGCCCAGTGGCCACGCCCCAATGGCGTGATATTGGGCCGTCAGACCGGACCGTCGCCGAAACGCGGCGGTCCGGTCTCAATTCTTCTCCAACCTACCCACATACGATCTGTCTTCACTTATAC
>JAYOFM010000021.1:0-20879 GCA_038117225.1 Rhodospirillales bacterium | reverse complement strand
CTCGTGGAGTATAAGTGAAGACAGATCGTATGTGGGTAGGTTGAGTGGAGTGTTTGAGAGGTCAACCTGATGGCGCGCCAAATAGGCATCGTTCTGGCGGACAAAAGCCCCCTCGTCATCGCCGCGTTGAAGCATCTATTCGGCGAGGATGATCGTTTCCGTATCGTTGCCAGTGCCAGCGATGGCGAGCGCTTCCTAGAGGCGGTCAGTCGTTTCAGCTTCGATGTCGGTGTCATCGGTTGGATGATGCCTTACGTGGATGGACGTGGCGTACTGGCGGCATTGCGCGAGCGCGCCCTCGACGCCAATCTGCCAATCGTCATCTACACCGGCGCCACGGCGACGGACGTGCCGCGCCAGGCCATGGTTGCCGGGGCCGCGGGGTTTTATTCCAAGAACGCGCCACCGGACAAGCTGCTCGACATCGTCGCCGACGTCGCCGACGGCCGCATGGTGTTTCCACAGATGGACGTGCGGCGCCTGATGGACGACCCGCTGAAGGACCTGACGCCCCGCGAACATGGGCTGCTGGATTTGCTGGCGCAGGGAATGACCAATGCCCGGATTGGCCGCGAGTTGGATATTTCCGTCAACACCGTTAAGTTTCACCTGAAAAACCTTTACGACAAGATGGGCACCGATAATCGCGCCCAGACGGTCGCGCGTTATCTGACCGTGCGTCATGGCGGCGACGCGGATGGCAACGTCAGCGGTGCGCGTGGCCGGGATGATGGAGGCGATGATGGCTGAAGGAATGGTCGCGCCGCCGGTGGTGATCGGCTTTGTCGGCGATTCCGGTTCCGGCAAGACCACCGTCGCCAAGGGTGTCGCCAGCATCATCGGCGCCGACCGGGTGTCATTCCTTTCCGTTGATGATTACCACCGCTATTCCCGTGCCGAGCGATTCGAGCGCGGCCTGGCGCCGGCCGACCCGGACAATAACTACCTGGATATTGCCGAACAGCAATTGGCCCTGCTGAAGCGCGGTCAGCCGATTCTCAAGCCGGTCTATGATCATGGTCCGGGGACGTTGACGGCGCCTGAATACATCGCGCCGAAGCCGTACATCATCGTCGAGGGACTTCTTGGCTTCGCGACCCGCGCTCTGCGTGATTGCTACGATGTGAAGGTTTTCATTGAGCCGGAGGAGCCACTTCGCATCGCCTGGAAGACCCTGCGCGATACGCAACGGCGTGGTTACACCGCGGACGAGGTGGAGGAAACCATTCGTACGGCCTCGGTCGCCGCCGCGCGGTTCGTCCAGCCGCAGCGTCGCTTCGCCGATATCGTGGTGAATTTTCTCGTGGACACCGGCGGAGGGAATGGTCTGGGCGTCCGTCATACCCTGCGCCCGACGTTACCGCACCCGGAGTTGACGCCACTAATAGAGGACGCACCAGAAGCGGGGGTCACCGTGGAACTCGGACGCGATGCCGACGGCAAGCCGGTGGATACGTTGGAAATCGCCGCCGATATCGACGACCATGCGGCACGCCGGCTGGAAAGCTATCTTTGGGATCTGGTGCCGGAAACGGGCGGACTGAACGACACCCTTGGCCGTTACGAAGATGCGGCGGCGGGCGAAACCAGCCATGCCTTGGCATTGACGCAGTTGCTCATGGCCTATCACCTGCAGCGGGCCGCTATCGACCGTGCGGGCGAGGGCTGACGGGGGGCGTCACCCTGACGGCACTGGACAATTCGGAATGCCTGTGGGAAGGAAGGCGATCGACCCCCTGATCCTCGATCGAATCCCCGGAGTGACCCGCAATGTCCGTCAGTAACGGCCGTCAGTTCCTTAGCATTCCCGGTCCCACCACGGTGCCCGACGAGGTGCTGGGCGCCATGCACCGACCCGCCGTCGATATCTATTCCGGCACCTTGCTTTCGGTGACCGAAACCTGTCTCGACGATTTACGAACCGTGTTCGGGACCAAGGGCGGTACCTATATCTATGCCGCCAACGGTCATGGCGCGTGGGAAGCCGCGCTCGCCAATGTGCTGAGCCGGGGTGACAAGGTTCTGATCCTCGAATCCGGCCGCTTTGCCGTCGGTTGGGGCGAAATGGCCAGTGCCATGGGTATCGAGACCGATGTGTTGACCGGTGACTGGCGCCGCGCCGTCGACCCCGCGGCCGTCGAGGCTCGTCTGCGGGAAGATGCCGAAGGCAGAATCAAGGCGGTCCTGGTGGTGCAAGTCGATACCGCATCGGGCGTCATCAATGATATCGCCGCCATCCGTGCCGCCATGGATGTCGCCGGGCACGATGCCTTGCTGATGGTCGACGTTATTGCTTCGCTGGCCTGCGTGCCGTTCAACATGGACGACTGGGGTGTCGACGTTGCCGTCGGCGGCTCGCAGAAGGGCCTGATGACGCCGCCGGGCCTGGCCTTCAACGCCGTCGGCGAAAAGGCCATGGCGGTACATCGGCGTGGTACGGATCTGCGTTCGCACTATTGGGATTGGACCGCGCGGGACGGTGTCGAACATTACAACAAGTACTGCGGCACGCCGCCCGAGCACATGCTGTTCGGCCTGCGCAAGGCGCTCGACATTCTACTGGAGGAAGGCTTGGAGAACGTGTTCATCCGCCACACTCTGCTCGCCGAGGCGACGCGTCGGGCCGTCGACGTTTGGTCCCAAGGACAGGCGTTTGGTTTCAACATCACGGAGCCGGCGGAGCGTTCGAACTCGATCACCTGTGTGCGCATGAGCGACGGCGTCGATCCCAAGCCGTTGCTGAGCTACTGCCAGGAGAAATGCGGCGTCACCGTCGGCGTCGGCATCGGCGGTTTGTCGGGAAAGGCCTTCCGCATCGCTCACATGGGCCACGTCAACGCACCGATGATGTTCGGCACACTTGCCGTGCTTGAACAGGGTCTTGGCGCGTTGAATATCCCGCACGGTGTTGGCGGCGTGCAGGCGGCGATCAATTATCTGGCCGAAGCCGTGCCGGGCTGATGCTTGATCCGGCCCGGGTCGGCGAGGGATCGCACACCCGCGTCGTCGTCAATGTCGTACGGTTCGATCAACCGATGGCGCGGAAGAAACCCGCGGGCGCTTAAGCGACCGCCTTTTCCCGCGACCGTCGGCGCCATTCCGTCACTTGGATCAGGATCACCGGCAACACCAGGGCGAAGCCGACGAGGCCCGAGTGGATACCCGGTGCGACCACCAATAATGCGGCGCCCCCCGTCAGCCAGCGATGCCAGGGCCGCATGTCGGCGATGAAATAGCCGGTCAACGCAGCGCCCAGCATGACGATGCCGACGGCGCTGCCGGTGGTGGAGATAATCAGCTCCTCCCAGGTGAAGTTGTCGAGGACCAACAGCATCGACGGCGCGTACATGAACACGAACGGGACCAGGGCCTTGGCGGACCCGAGCTTGAACGCGGTATTTCCGGTCTGCATCAGGTTGGCCTGGGCGATCGTCGCTCCGGCATAGGCGGCGAGCGCCACCGGTGGCGTGATATCGGCCAACACCCCGTAATAGAAAACGAAAAAATGGGTCTGCAAGGCATCGACGCCGAGCACAGCCAGCGCCGGCGTCGCCATGGTTGCCAGCACTAGATAGGTCGCCGTGGTCGGCAATCCGGCGCCCATGACGATGCACGAGAGCGCCACCAGCACCAGGGTCATGAACAGGGTCGCCGAATGTATCGTCAGCGTCCCCGTGGGATCGACGGCGCTGATCATGGCGCCGAGATCGGAAGCGAACGCGTTGACCATGGCGGCGATGTTGAACGGCGTGCCGGTGATGGTCAGCACGCCGATGATGATGCCCACGGTCGCCGCCGCCGACCCGACACTGAGCGCGTACTTGCCGCCCATCTGGAATGAATCGATGAAGTCGCGAAATCCGATGGTGTCGCAGCCGATGAAGCGTGTCGCTCGCTCCGCGTCAAGTCCGCGGCTGCGCGCCAGCCACTGCGCGGCCGCCTTGATCATGCCCATGCCGAGGGCGGCGGAGATTGACCAGAACGCCGCCCAGTACGGCGTGTGCCCGGCGAAGATCATGTAGATGATGAGAAGAAATGGGATCAGAGTCAGCCAACGCCGCCGCAACACCTGCATGAGCAGGGGAATTTCCTCGCGCGTCAGACCGCGTAGACCGAGCCGCTTGGCCTCGAAATGCACCATCATCAGGACACCGAGGAAGTGCATAGCGGCCGGGATAATGGCCGCCAGGATGATGCTTTTCAGCGGAATTTCCAGGAACTCCACCATCAGGAAAGCGGCCGAGCCCATGATCGGCGGCGTGATCTGGCCGCCGGTGGATGCCGCGGCTTCGACGGCGGCGGCGAAGTGCGGTTTGTAGCCGATACGCTTCATCGTCGGAATAGTCAGCGACCCGGTCATCACCGTGTTGGCGATGGACGAACCAGAAATCATACCCATTAACGCCGATGCCAGAACCGACACCTTGGCCGGGCCGCCGGCGAAGCGCCCGGCGACACAGTAGGCGATGTCGATGAACAGTTGGCCAAGTCCAACGCGGATGGCGACCATGCCGAACAGCACGAAATGGAAAACATAGGTGGCGATGACAAACACCGGCCGCCCATTGATGCCTTCACCCTTGAGATAAAGATGGTCCATCAGCGCCGGCCAACTGGTGCCGGGGTTGACCAGCGGGTATTCGAAATAGATGCCGAACAGGGAATACATGACGAAGATATTGGTGATGATCGGCAACGCGGTGCCGGACGTACGGCGCGCCGCTTCGACAACAATGAGCACCATCGCCGTGCCCATCATGATGTCCGTCAGGGTCGGATCGCCGATGCGGAAGTTGAGCTCATCGAGAAGGCCATAGAAACCGTCATAGGTAATGGAGACGTACATCGAGGAGACGACGATGAGGACCAGCAGCAGCCAGTCGGAGATCGGCACGCCGCCGCGCGCCGCGTCACGGGCCTTCATTTCCGCGCCGGTCGGCGCTACCAGACCGCGGACTGTCGGCTCCGCGACAATCAATAACGACAGCACGCTGACCGCGGTGATCAATTTCAGGCCGTTGTCGGCGATGCCCCAGTTGAAATCACCGATGCCGCCGCCGTAGTAGTAGCCGCACGCGACGAACATCAGCATGACGATGGCCATGCGCCGCCGCGCCTCTATCGCCAGGGTGATCATCATCACCGCGAGCCCGAAGCGGATCGGGGGCGGCGTTCCGTTGGGGCCCCAGAAGTTCTCGCCGATAAGGCCGCTGATGACGCCGACCATGTGCAGGGTAAACAAGGCAATGATGCCGATCAGCACATGATCAGCGGTCGCGTCGGCAAGGCCGTGGGTTTCCGAATGGCGGCGGCTGACATGTACGATCAGGATGAAAAAGACGAATATCGTCGCCGCGACGGCGGCGCCCTGCATGCCGTAAATGAACAGTGCCGCCGTGCCCGCCTTGACGACATCGGGCCATTTGATGGGCGATCCCGCCGCCGTTGCTACCACCTGGCCAGGGACTTCGGTCGTCCGGTGCGCGGTATAGACCAGAAAGATCAGCCCGAGGACGAACGAGAGATGGATGCCCACGTGCCAGTGGTGTTCCAGCACCCCGAAGCCGGCGGTGTAGTAGTGAAAGGCGGAAAGCGAAAACAGCAGAGAAACGACAAGCCAACGGGCCATTCCGGACATCTGGCGGAACTGCATTTCCGGGTCGTAGCGTTCCTCAAGTTCCTCGGCGCGCTTGTAGTCGATCTCGGCCATGCTGTTCGGGTCCACGTTGATCAGAAGGTCTTAAGAAACCGGTGGTGACTTTTGGCGAATAAGAAAACCGGGGGCCCCGAAAGGCCCCCGGAAAATCAATCGCAAGGTCGGATCAGCGGACGCCGATTTCCTTGTAGTATTTTTCCGAGCCGGGGCAGAGCGGGATGGGCACGCCCTTGAATGCGCTCTCTATGGTGATTGATTTGCCCTTGGCGTGCCCATTGGCGAGGATCTTGGCGGCCTTCTTGTTACCGAACAGTCCCTTGACGACGCCGTACTGGACGTCTTCCGGAAGATTATTGCGCGCCACCCACAGCGCCGACACGGTGACCGTCTGCGTGTCCGCATCGTTACCCTTGTAGGTGCCGCCCGGAATCACGTCGGCGGAATAGAACGGCGCCTTTTTGATCAGCGCGTCACGCTCTGGGCCGTCAACCGCGACCAGCTTGGCGCCCTGCGTCGAGGCCATTTCGGTGACAGAGGAATTCGGATACCCGGTCACTGTGATGAAGGCATCAAGGTGGCCGTCGCGAATCTTGTCGGCGCCGGTTTTCGACTTCACGTACTCGGGCGTGAAGTCTTTCTTTTCCTCCAGGCCATAGGCGCCGACGACAAGGCGGGCGCCGACCAGGGCGCCGGAGCCGGGCAGGCCCATGGCGACTTTCTTGCCTTTCAGATCCTTGACGCTTTTAATGTTGCGATCAGCGCCGGCGACCACGTGAATGTGCTCGGGAAACAGGCTCGCCAACACGCACAGCTTCTTGATCGGTTCCTTGCCCTGGAACGGGCCGGTGCCGGTGTAGGCCCAGTACGTGACGTCCGATTGGGCGAACCCGGATTCGATCTGATCCGACTTGATGGCACTGATATTGGCGACGGAGCCGTTCGCCGACTGGGCAATGGCGACCAGGCCTTCCATGCCGCAGTTGCCGCCCTTGGCGCAGGTACGCGCGCCCGGCGGGTTGGAAATGACCTGTGCCAGCAGACCGGCCATCGGGAAATAGGTGCCGCCGGCACTACCCGAGGCGATGCGGAAGAACTGCATCTTTTGGGATTGCGCTTGTGCCGGTGCCATGGTCAGCGCGGCGCCGGCGATGATCGCCAGGGCGGCGGTGCCGCCAATGATCTTCATGCTCGATTTCATGTCTAGAGTCCTCCCGTTGGGTGTTGTGAATCGTTCGTTGCGTGCCGAAAAGTCCATTGTCACCGGCCTGTCGCAAAAACTGGCGAGAGCATAAGTGCGATGGTATGCGGGCTGTTTCCCTGGTGTCCGCATAGCAAAGGATTGTATACAACCTGTCAAGACTGGCCGGCTGTATTTGATCTTTCCCGGCTCGCCATGTCGATCACGGTTAGGGACGACACATGGCTCGTAAGGCGAAGAAGATCACAGCCAAAGACCATGATGGCCTATCACGCGGCGAATTCGTGCATCACGAATTGTTGCAGGCGATCCGCGACGGCCGCTATCAGTCGGGCGCGCGGGTGCGCGAAGCCGAGGTGGCGGCGTGGCTTGGCGTTTCGCGGACACCCGTGCGTGAGGCCGTGCGCCGTTTGCAAGCGGACGGCCTTGTGGAGTTCACGCCTTGGCGCGGCGTTATCGTCGCCGAATTGGATCAGCAGCAGGTGATCGAGCTTTATGCCATGCGCCGGGTGCTTGAAGGCACGGCGGCGCGTCATGCCGCGCAACATGCCGCGGACAGCGAGATCGCCGAATTGGCGGAACTGGTCGAACGAGAAGTCAAAGCCGGCGACGATGTGGCACGACTGGTTGAGATCAACAACCGATTCCATCAGGCGATCTACCTGGCCGCGCATAACCGTTATCTACTGAAAGCGTTAAATTCGCTGACGGACTCCTTGGCACTGTTGCGCTCGACCACCTACAGCGTGCCGGGGCGGCCGAAAACGGCCCACGTCGAGCACGAAACCATCGTCGACGCCATTCGTCGGCGCGACCCCGATGCCGCCGAGGCGGCGGCATCGGCTCATCTGGCGGGGGCCGAGCGAGCGCGGCTCAAGGTCCTGTTTGAAATCCGGCAAAGCGAAGAGGAAGCCCCATGAGCGAACATGCACACGGCGTTAAGTATATGAGCCTCAACGGCAAGGTGGTACCGACGGAGGATGCCACGATCCACATCCTGTCGCCGGCCGTGAAGTACGCCGCCAATGTGTTCGAGGGTATTCGCGGCTATTGGAACGACGACAAACAGGAACTCTACATTTTTCGTTTGACGGAACATCTGGAGCGGCTGCGTTTCTCCATGAAGGTGATGCGCATGGACGACGTGTTCAGCATCGAGAAACTGCGTGATTGTATTCTCGAGCTGATCCTTGCCAACGGCCACAAGGGCAACACCTACATCCGCCTTTATGCTTATGTGGACGCGCCGGACGGATCGATGACCGCCGGCGGTCCAGTCGGCATGGCCATCGCGGCGACGCCGAAGGACAGTCTGGTGCCGCTGGACAAGGGCCAGGATGTGGTGGTGTCCAGCTGGGCACGCATTTCCGATCATTCGCTGCCACCGCGCATCAAATGCGTCGCCAATTACAACAATGGCCGCCTCGCCTGGGGCCAGGCGCGCGCCGATGGCTACGACAACGTCATCATACTGACGCAGGCCGGTAAGGTCGCGGAGGGGGCGGGCGGCTGCCTGTTCATCGTCCGCGATGGTGTGCCGATCACGCCGGACGGAACGTCGGATATCCTGGAAAGCGTTACCCGGCGCACGGTGCTGCAGCTGTTCAGCGAGAACATGGAACGCAAGCCGGAAGTCCGATCCGTCGGTCGCACCGAGCTCTACGGCGCCGAGGAAGCGTTCTACTGCGGTACCGGCCACGAAATCCTGCCGATCGCCAGCATCGACCGTCTGCCGGTCGGTGACGGAAGCATCGGCCCGGTGGTGACGGAACTACACCGGATTTATCACGCGATGGTACGGGGCGAGAGCAACGAACACCCGGAATGGCTGACTCCGGTCTTCGGCGGAGTGAAATAATCAAGAAGGAACCGAAACATGCCCAAGGACGCCAATCCCAGCCCCTATTTCCCGCCCGCCGGCGGTCCGTGGGAACATATCGACGCGGCGGATGCCGGTTTCGATGCCGGGCGCCTCGCCGATGCGGTGGGGTTCGCCGAGGCACATGAATCCGCCTGGCCGCGCGACCTTGGGGATCGCGGCGAAACCCCTGGCCTGACGGAGATTGAACCCGAACCATGGAATGCCATCCTCGGCCCCTTGAAAAACCGTGGCGAGCCGGCCGGTCTGATCATCCGCGGCGGCCGCGTTGCTGCTCAGTGGGGCGACCCCGACCGCGTCGATATGACGTTCTCCATCGCCAAGAGCTATCTCGCGGTGCTCGCCGGCGTGGCCCTGGATGATGGCCTGATCGGGTCCATCGATGATCCCGTCGCCAAGGTTCTGTCGATCCCGGAATTCGCCTCCGAGCACAATCGTCTAGTGACCTGGCGGCATCTGTTGACGCAGACCTCAGAATGGCAGGGCACGCTGTTCGACAAGCCCGACCAGGTTGATCACTTCCGTCAGGTCGGTGCCGGCGGCGATAATTCGAAGAAGGGGCAGTTGCGCGAGCTAAAAACGCCGGGCACCTACTGGGAATACAACGACGTCCGCGTCAACGTGCTGTCCCTGGCGCTGCTGCACCTGTTTCGCCGGCCATTGGCGGAGGTGGTGAAGAAGCGCATTCTCGATCCCATCGGCGCCTCCGAGACCTGGGAATGGCATGCCTACAAGAATGCCTGGGTCGATATTGACGGTGTGTCCATGCCCAGCGTGCCCGGCGGCACCCATTGGGGCGGCGGCCTGTGGATCAATTCCTGGGATCACGCCCGCTTCGGTCAATTGCTGCTGCGCGGTGGCGAATGGGGCGGCCGCCGGCTCGTGGCAGCGGACTGGGTGAAGGCGCTGTCGACCCCGTCGGACGTGGCGCCGTTCTATGGTCTGCTGTGGTGGCTCAACAACGGTCCCGTGGAGTACCGGAACGCGCCGGCGACCAGCTATTTCGCCCTCGGCGCCGGGTCCAGCATCATCTGGGTCGATCCCGACCTGGACCTGGTCGTCGTCGCGCGCTGGATCAATCAGGGCGACATTAACGGCCTGCTGGGCGCCGTCATGGCGGCTCTCGGCTAAGAGGCGCTTCGCCGCAACGCTGCCATGGCGTTCAGTTGATGGGTCGTGTTTAGTTGCGCGGCGTCGCGGGCGGCCTGCTCCGTCGCATGGACGCTGACCGTGCGACCGTGCCGGCGGATATCAACCACCGCCCACTGGTCGTCCCGGCAATCGTAGATGACGCGGTAACGCATGGGATTTCTCCTTCGAACGCGATTTTTATGAATCGCACCGTAGGTGCCCATGGCGGCATTAATTAGCCAGTTTAATGACGGAAATAAGGCAAGATACGACCGTCAGAGCATGCCCGGATACCAGCCTCCATCGATCAACCAGTTCTGCCCGGTGATATATCCGGCCTGCGCCGAACACAGGAAGGCACAGGCGTCACCGATTTCCATCGGATCGCCGAAGCGGCCGGCCGGCGTCTCTGTCTCGCGCTCGGCGGCGATATCGGCGGCGGGACGCCCCTGTCGTTGCGCCGCGTGGGCAATGGATTCGATGGTGCGGGCCGTCTTAAAGGGCCCCGGCAGAATATTGTTGATGGTCACCCCTTGGCCAGCCACTTCCCGCGCCGCGCCGGCGACGAAACCGGTCAGGCCGGCGCGCGCCACGGTCGAAAGGCCAAGCCCGGGCAGGGCTGACTTCACCGTGCGCGAGGTAATGTTGACGATGCGTCCAAACCCGCGTCCCGCCATCCCGTTCGTCACGGCGCGGGTCATCTCGATGGCAGGAATGAGCGTCGATTCGACGGCGGTGCGCCAGTCTGCCGCCGACCACTCCAGATAACCGCCGTGGGGCGGACCGCCGCCATTGTTGATCAGGATATCTGGATCCGGACAGGCGGCGAGACTGGCGGCACGGCCGTTGTCGGTGGTGACGTCGGCGACCGCCCAGGAGATTGGATTACCGGTTTTCGTCTCAATCTCGAATGCGGTGGCGATCAGAGTCGATTCCGTTCGCCCGGTAATGGTCACCCGCACGCCCTCGCGCGCGAGCGCCAACGCGCAGGCCTGACCAAGGCCCGCACTCGCCGCCGTGACCAGGGCCTTCCGACCGGACAAACCGAGATCCATTCGGGCGATTCCCTTTCGTTACCGGATGATCGTCGCCCGCTCTGCAGAGCATCGCGTCGTTAACACTTCGTAACACGCCTTCACCCCGCTGACATACGCAGATTACATGGGGCCTTTAAAAACGGAAACAGACGACAGCGATTGAAACAAGGAAACGGCACCATGCGAATCTGGTTCGGCAGGCAAGGCTGGCTTCACAAGAGCGGTTGGCTGAATTCCAAGGGCGGCGCCACGACCCAGTTCGGCGCCAGCCGTCAGGGATGGGTCCGTCCCAGTGCCCGGGCGACCAGCACCGCCTGGACCCGGCAAATTTCCTCATGGGTATTCGTCCTGGTTTCCGCCGGCTTCATCGCCGCCACCATGGCCGTACCGGCTATCGCGGCTGACGTCCATCGGGTCGAGATGGCACAGGCCCGCGGCGGCATCGTCAATCTTGAAATTCAGACCGATTGCAAGGATGAGCGCGCCACTTTCAAGATCACCAATGCCGGCGCCGCGTGGCCGAAGACCGGTATCATCGGTGTTTATCGGGTTCGTGCCGACGGTTCGGCCAGTCTGATCTCCAAGCGCAATCTGCGTCTGACTGACGGCCAACATGCGTCGTTCCGCGTCCGTACGAAGGGTGCCAGTCGTCTCGCCATGTTCGTCGCGCCGAGTTGGTACAAGCGGGACTTCGCCTACGACGCACAAGTGGCCTGCAAGTAATCCCCGAAATTCGCTGAAGAACCGACGGAGACCATTCGATGCCCCGCCGCACCAGCCTCCATCGTGCCCAGATTGCCCGCGCCACCGCCACGGCGGTCGGCATCGGTGGTCCAGCACTGCTGGCCGCGTTGGCACTGGTCATCGGTCTGATGTTCACCCAGGCCGCTTGGTCGACCTGTCTTAGCTATTCAGCCGCGTCGCAGGCGGTCAATGTTTGTCATTCTCGAACCAATCCCTTTGACACCCGGCGACGATTGGCGAAAGCCGGTGGCATGGCAACGGGCGTTCCCGGGAACGGTTCTTAAACCAGGCGCACGAAGCGTGGCATTTCGGACCGGAATGCCACGCACCCCCACCTAGAAGGGTCTCGCCCACGGGCAAGACCCTTCCTTTTTTTGGGGTAGGACCTTCGAGCGGCGCGCCTTGATCGAGGTCAATGCGTGTAAGTTTTTTTCTCTGTATGATACCGCCAAGCTGAACAAGGAATGGGAGGGTAGGAAGCTGATACCGCCGAACGATCAGGATACATATAGACGTCTTCTCATTGATGCCCGGTCGTGATCGGGCGGTGCGATAAGCACCCGAGAAAAAAGCCCCGCCGTTTGCCGCGGGGCTTTTGTATTTGGCGGGCAGTTCGGGGCCGCCGAAATCGCCGGCATCAATTGGTGGCGACGCTCAGATAATGCAGGCCGTATAGATTGTCCGCGTCGGTCCACGTTCGTATGGGGTCAAAACCGGCGCGTCGGGCCAGGTCCTGGAATTCCTCGACGCCGTATTTGTAGGAGTTTTCCGTATGAATGGTTTCGCCTTCGGCGAAGGTGATGGCGCTGCCGCCCAATGAGACCACCTGTTCGCGCAGACTGACCAGATGCATTTCGATCCGGCCGGGACCGGCGTTGTAGAAGGCGCGGTGGCGGAACGCGGTGAGATCGAAGTCCGCGCCGCACTCACGATTGAGGCGCGCAAGCAGATTCAGGTTGAACGCCGCCGTGACCCCCTTGGAGTCGTCGTAGGCGGCGTTGAGAATGGCCTCGTCCTTCTTTAGATCGACGCCGATCAACATCGCTCCGCCGGGACCGGCCAGACGGGTCGCCGTGGCGAGAAACGCGACCGATTGGGTATGGTCAAAATTCCCCAGGGAGGACCCGGGGAAAAACACCACCCGCCGCCCCGGAACGGGCACGTCCGGAATTTCAAACGGCTGCGTGAAGTCGGCGCAGACCGCATGCGCGATCACCTCCGGGAAATCGCGTGTCACGATCTCCACGACACCGCGTAAGGCGCCGGCGGCCAGATCGACACCAATAAAAGCCGATGGGCTGTCGAGCGCGCGTAGGAGTATACGGATCTTTTCCGATGACCCGGTGCCGTACTCGATGATACACGCGCCGGCACCCATCAATGCCGCCGCCTCGTCCGCAATGTCGGTTAGCAAGGCGGTCTCGACCCGCGTCACATAGTATTCCGGCACCTCGCAAATCTGGCGAAAAAGCTCACATCCGCGTTCGTCATAAAAATATTTGCAGGGCAGGGTCTTTGGGGAAGCGGAGAGGCCGGCGAGCGCGTCGATCAAAAACTTTTGGTTGTTCGCGGCGTCATCTGCTGCCGGCATTAGGCAGAGCCGGCGAGGGCCGTGAGCCTGGCCATGGTGTCCTTGGTCAGATTGCCGCCGGTAACCGTGGCCACGGTCTTCAGCGAGGTATCGACCTTGTCGGCCAGAAAGCCCGCCGGCGCGACGACGCCGGCGGGCTCGCCGAGAATTTTGGCCCGGGAAAGCAGGGTCTCGAACGCGCGGCCGATATCGGATTCCGAAATCAACACGATCTCGTCGAGATATTCCTTCAGATGGCGGAACGGAAATTCACCGGGACGTCGCGCCGACAGACCGTCGGCAATACTATCCCAATCGTTGATGGCGGTTGGCTCACCCGCCGCCATCGACACATAGGCGGCATTGGCGTGTTCCGGCTGGACGCCGACGACCCGGATGTCGGGCCGGCTGAGTTTGATCGCCGTGGTGATGCCGGCGCACACGCCGCCCGAGGAGACGGGCACCAGGACTTGCTGCACATCCGGCATCTGTTCGATGATTTCCAGGCCGATGGACCCGTGCCCGGCGGTGATCGGCGGCTCCTCCCAGGTGTCGATGGCGGTCATGCCGCGTTCCGCGGCGACCCGCAGCACCGTTGGCTGGCGGTCCATGGCGTTGGCGCCACAGAAATAAACCTCGGCACCGTGGCCTTGCGTCGCCTCAACCTTATAAGGGCTGGTGGCATCAAGCATGACGACGACGATGGGAATACCCATCTGGCGGCCAGCATAGGCGAAGGCCTGGGCGAAGTTGCCCGACGACGTCATGACCACGCCCTTGGCTCGCTGCGCCTCCGTCAGCGCATTCAACATGGTGAAGGCGGCACGGATTTTGTAGGCACCGGTGACCTGCAGATTTTCGCACTTGAGGAACAGTCTTTCCTCGCCGATCTCGGCCGAGGTGCGGGCCAGCGGCAGGATCGGGGTCAGGCGGACGTCGCCCGGCAACGCGGCGCGGGCGCGTTGGATGTCTTGCAAGGTGACCAAGGGATTCATGATGGGAATGCCGCCCGCGCCTAGCGCAGATTTATGCTGAGATGGACCGGGTCGAGCCGGCCCATGGCGAGCAACAACTGATAGACGGCGATGCGCTCGTCATAGGACGCCGACGTGAAGTTGATCTGCGCCGAGTTCACCTCATTTTCCGCGTCGAGCACGTTGATCACGGTTTCCTTGCCGGCCTCGCGCAATTTCTTGCGGCTCTCGAAAACCTCGGAGGCGATGTTGACGGCGTTTTCCAGTAACTCCAGCCGCTCTCTCGCGGTCAACAGAGCCTGCCAGGCGAGCTTAGTCTGTTCGATGACCTTGCGAGTCGAGAACTCATGCTCGTCCTTCGATGCATGATACTGGAACGACGCTTGAGACTGGCTGGAACGAGTCGAAAAGCCAGTGAACAAATCCCACGTCGCCGACAGCACAAGCGAATAGTCGCGACGCGTGCCGAGCGTGGCGTTGTTGTGCTTCTCGTAGTTCCAAGCAGCTTCTAGATCGACGGTCGGCATCAGTTCGCCGGCGATATTGCGACGTCTCTCGCGGGCGACCTCGACATTGGTACCGGAATTTCCCACCGCCGGATTTTCGGTGATGGCGATTTCCACCGAGCGTTCCAATTGGCTGGGGATGAGATCGACTGGCGGTACCGGGTCCATCATGGTGTCGATGTTGGGCGCGCGGCCGTAAACTTGGGTGTAGCGGGAAATAGCGTCCTCAAGAGACCCCTCGAATTGTACCCGTTGCTCCTTGGACCGCTGCAATCGTGATTTTGCCTGAAGCACGTCGACGGCGACGCCTGATCCGCGCTGCACCCGCTCATCTTCCAGGTTGAGCTGGCGCTGAATGGTCGCTTCATTTTCCCGCGCCAGCTCAATCAGGCGGCGCTGGCGCAACACGTCGATGTAGCTGTTGATGCCCTCGAACAACGTGTTCTGGCGGGTTCCTTCGAGCGAGATTTGCGCCAGTTCCTTATTCAGCCGTGCCGTGCGCACCGAAGATGCGGTGCGGTAGCCGTTGAACAGGTTCTGCGTGAGGGTGAGGCCGGCGGTATTCTTGGTGCGGGTATAGACGTTTTCCGGATCACTGGATCGGGTCGACGGATTATCGATGACTTCCGGTCCGATGTCGCCGGTGGCCGAAATTTGCGGATAGAAATCGGCGATGGCGACGCCGACAGCTTGGCGTTGCGCCTCCAGGTTTTTTCCCGACGCACGGATTTGTGGATGGCTCTTGATGAGGTCGGCGAGCTCCGATTCCAGCGGATTGGCCACGGCGACACCAATACCACCCGTGACCGTAAACACGGTACCCGCAACCAGACCCGCCAATGATGCCAAGGCCGATCGTTTCAAGACGTGCTTCCCCAAGACGTCGGGCACCGGATGGCGCCGAATCGATTGCCTGCAAGTCTAATGCTGTTGAATCAGCCGGTCAAACCGATGCTGAGCGGGGAATCCCGCGCATATCAACGCATTGCGGTCGCTCAATGGATCTCAGGAACCGGCTGGGCACCCATATATTGTGGGATGTTCGCGGATTTCCAGCGATATATAGCGGCGGCGTTGCTGGTTTACGCCCCGTTCACCGGGCCATATCCGCCGCCGCCGGGACTTTCGATGACGAACACATCATCCGGCCGCATTTCCGTCTGATCGGTGCCGCCAAGGATTTCGATTCGCCCGTCGGCGCGTTCGACCCGGTTCTCGCCGCGTTTGCCGGGGCCACCGCCGGCGACGCCGAAGGGTTCGGTGCGGCGATTGCCGGATAGAATCGCCGCCGTCATCTGTTGCAGGAATTTCACCCGGCGGACGACCCCATTGCCGCCGCGATGGCGTCCGGCGCCGCCGGAACCTTCACGGATGTGGAAATCCTCCAGCAACACGGGGAAACGCCATTCCAAGACCTCCGGATCGGTGAGGCGGGAATTGGTCATATGCGTCTGCACCGCGTCGGTGCCGTCGAAGTCCGGCCCGGCACCGGATCCACCGGCGACGGTTTCGTAATACTGATAGCGATCGTCGCCGAAGGTGAAATTATTCATCGTGCCCTGGGCCGAGGCGAGCACGCCAAGCGCCCCGTATAGGGTTTCGGTGATGCATTGCGAAGTTTCCACATTGCCGGCGACCACCGCCGCCGGGTGGCGCGGGCTTAGCATCGAACCTTCGGGGATGATAATGTCGAGCGGCTTTAGGCAACCGGCGTTAAGCGGGATGTCATCATCCACGAGACTACGGAAGACATACAGCACCGCCGCCATGCAGACGGCGGTGGGGGCGTTAAAATTGTTATCCAACTGTTCCGACGTGCCGGTGAAATCGATGGTGGCGCGGCGTGCTGGCTTGTCGATGGTGATGGCGACACGGATGTGGGCGCCGGAATCCATCTCATAGTCAAAACTACCGTCAGTCAGCACGTCGAGCACCCGGCGCACGCTTTCCTCGGCATTGTCCTGGACATGACCCATGTAGGCCCAGACCACGTCGAGGCCGAAGTGGCCGACCATGCGGCGCAGTTCGTGGGCTCCGTTTTCTTTGGGGGCGACGAGGGCGCCCAGATCGGCCAGGTTTTGTTCCACGTTGCGTACCGGGTAGGTACCAGAGGCCAGCAGGTCGCGTGTCTCGGCCTCGCGCAGCACGCCTTCCTCGACCAGTAGGAAGTTGTCGATCAGCACCCCTTCCTCCACGACCGAGGTGCTGTCCGGCGGCATGGATCCCGGCGTCGTACCGCCGATGTCGGCGTGATGGCCGCGCGAGCCGACGTAGAACAGAACATCCTCGCCGTCGTGGTCATAGACCGGCGTGATCACGGTGACGTCGGGAAGATGGGTGCCGCCGTTATAGGGCGCATTGAGGGCGTAGACGTTGCCCGGCTTCATGGTGGAGCCATTATTGCGGATGACGGTCTTGATGCTTTCGCCCATGGAACCCAGATGGACAGGCATATGCGGCGCGTTGGCGATCAGGTTGCCGTCTCGGTCAAACAGCGCGCAGGAAAAATCCAGCCGTTCCTTGATGTTGACCGAATAGGCTGTGTTGGCGAGCGTCGCGCCCATCTGTTCGGCGATGGACATGAACAGATTGTTGAACACTTCCAGCATCACCGGATCGGCGTCGGTGCCGATGGCGTGTTGTGTCGGCCGCGCCTCGACCCGGTTGAGGATCAAATGGCCGCGCCGGTTGAGTTGTGCCCGCCAGCCGGGTTCGACCACCGTGGTCGAGGTGTCTTCGGCGATGATCGCCGGCCCGGCAATACTATCACCGGGCAGCAGCGCCTCACGGGCGTGCACAGGCGTCGCGTGCCAGGCACCACCGGAGTACATCTTGACCGCGGCGCGCGGTCGCAGCGCGACGGCGCCGGGAATGTCTTCCAGTTCCGGGTCGGCGACCGTCGCGGCCGCCGAGATCGCCTCGACAGATACCGCCTCGACCACATGACCGCGACCGGGCGCGGTGAAACCAAAACGTTGTTTGTGGGTTTCCTCGAACTCGCCAATCATGGTGCGCCGGTCGGCGAAATCGACCACCAACATGCTGTCGGTGCCGGTGTAACGGATATGCGCCTTGCGGAGGACGGTGATCTGATCGGCGCGAATGCCCTGGCCCACCAACTCATCGATGGCCTCGCATTCAAGTTCGTCGAGGCGGTCGGACAGGGCCTTGGTGACGCCGGCTTCCAATGGCGCCTCGACGGCGCCCTCGCGCATGGCCCGGATGTCGGCGAGTCCCATGCCATAGGCTGACAGTGCGCCGGCAAACGGATGGATCATCACCTGCGTCATGCCGAGCGCATCGGCGACCAGGCAGGCATGCTGGCCGGCGGCGCCGCCGAAACAGTTGAGCGTGTACTCGGTGACGTCGTATCCACGCTGCACGGATATCTGCTTGATGGCATTGGCCATGTTTTCGACGGCAATGGTGAGGAAGCCCTCGGCTACCTGTACCGGATCGGCGGCTGGTTGGCCGGTCTTGGCGCTGATCTCGGCCGCCAGCGCCTCGAACCTTTTTGTCACCACGGCGGCGTCGAGCGGCTGGTCGGCCGTCGCCCCGAATAGGCTGGGAAAGAACCGAGGCTGAATCTTTCCCATCATGACATTGCAGTCGGTTACCGCGAGCGGGCCGCCGCGCCGATAGCAGGCGGGGCCCGGATTGGCGCCGGCGCTGTCGGGGCCGACCCGGTAGCGCGCACCATCGAAATGCAGGATCGAGCCGCCACCCGCCGCCACCGTATGGATGCGCATCATCGGTGCGCGCAGGCGCACGCCGGCGACTTGTGTTTCAAAGGCGCGTTCGAATTCACCGTCGAAATGCGCCACGTCGGTCGAGGTGCCGCCCATGTCGAAGCCGATGACCTTGCGATATCCCGCCATGGCGGCGGTGCGCGCCATGCCGACGACGCCACCGGCCGGGCCAGACAATATCGAATCCTTGCCCTGAAACAGCGTCGCATCGGTCAGGCCACCATTGGATTGCATGAACATCAACCTGGGGCCGCCCGGACCGATGTTTGTGTCCGCATATAGGCTGCTTGCGACCTGGTCGACATAGCGTCTGAGGATCGGCGATAGATAGGCGTCCACCACCGTGGTGTCGCCGCGCGACACCAGTTTCATCAACGGGCTGACCGCGTGGGATGCGGATATCTGGGTGAAGCCGACATCACGCGCGATGTCCGCGACCAGGGCTTCGTGTTCGGTGAACCGGTAGCCGTGCATCAGCACGATCGCGATGGCACGGATACCGTCGGCGAACGCTTCGGACAGATCGGCGCGAATGGCGGCCGCATCCGGTGCCGTCAGCACATGCCCATCGGCGCGCAGGCGTTCGTCGATTTCCACCACCCGGTCGTAAAGCATCTCCGGCAGGTGGATATGGCGTTCGAACAACTTCGGCCGGTTCTGATAGGCAATACGCAGGGCATCGGCGAAGCCCTTGGTGATGGCCAGCAGTGTTCGGTCACCGGTTCTTTCCAGCAGTGCATTGGTGGCGACGGTGGTCCCCATCTTGACGGCGTCGATGGCGCCGGACGGGATCGGTTCCCCCGGCGTCAGGCCCAACAGATCGCGAATACCTTGGATCGCCGCGTCGTCGTACTGTTCCGGGTTCTCCGACAGCAGCTTGTGGGTCACCAGTTCGCCGCCCGGACGGCGCGCCACCAGGTCGGTGAACGTGCCGCCGCGGTCGATCCAGATTTCCCAATTCCCGTGGTTATTCATTCCTCGGTAACGTCCGTGGAATGCATGAAAACGAACTTCCGCCTGACACGTCTCGTACGATTAAAAAAGCATTCGGGCTCTCAATGCATGCCGAGTTATTAGTAATTCGGCCGACGGCTTCCCGTATCCAGGAAGCGTTCGAAACCGGCCAGACAACATCAAACTGCTGGAGCCATACCGCAGTAAGTTCTCTCTTCCTCCCGGGATGGATGTAGTTCTTTTCGTTGGAGTAATATTCGAATACAAAAAACCGGTCCTCGTCGCCAACGGATTTGTCGCCTCGCCGCCGCGACGGGGTTTCCGCGTTCCACGCGATCGATAATGGGAGGTTAGAAGAATAGCGATACACGAGAAGCGCCTTCCCGTGCTCAATTCCCCGCACGCGTAACGCCTTACGAATGATATCCACGTCGGTTGGAAAGTTTTGAATATGTTCAAGAATTTCAACGCGCGCCGGGGGAGTTCGAATTTCTTCGAATGAACGAAAAATCTGAAGAGTTTGGTATCCGCCAAGCGCTGCTAATCCGGCGAACCCCAAGATGTAAAGCATTCGTCCGTCAGGGAAAAACTGTGACAACATTTCGTTTATTCGCACTGTGGAAAAACAAACCAACACTAAAAGACCGAAGAAATGAAGTAAACGTATAGGTATTTGTAAGTAACGTTGCAATGAAGACATCGGTTCCATGAACCCATCAGCGCATACAAAATATGCGAGAAACAATGCGCATAAAAAACCAAGAAAGAAAACCAATACGCCGAAAGATGGCCATCGTAACCGTCGGTCAGATAGACCGCAGGCCAAACCAACAAGGCTTGTTATCAACACAGGTATTTTATAGCTGCTGATATAAATTGCGGACGTAAAAATCAACTGCCACGCAAGTGTTATTCCACGGTTTATTTCGGTAAAAACGTAAGCGCGCGAAAATAGCATTGATACCAAATTGTTCTGGCATACGCCGCTTGTCTGGGTTCCGAAATGTCGCCACGTCAAGATTGCCAGCAGGCTCGGGAGTGCTATCGGCAAAACATAGACAATAAGCAGTCGTATCCAGTATTTGCCGGCTCCTTTGGAGGTAATCGCGGCGGCCACTCCGACGAATACGACTGCGGGCACGGCGATGAGGCCGGTTGATTTCATCACGTTGTGGGCGCCAACGGCGATCCCAATGCTAAGGCAAACGATGAAAGTGTGTGAATGGCGCTGCCATAGTACAGTTGTCAGGCAGAATGCGCCGATCAAGGTGAGAAAGAGGGGAATTTCGGCGATAATTTGAGTTGGCACGAGTAACCACGAGGCTTCGGCGGCGAGAATTAGCAATACGGAAATGCCTGCGACGATACGGCCTGTAAGTTCGTTGCCGTTGTTCGTGTTGCGCCACCAGTTCAAAATCGTATCGAAGGCAAGCGCTAGGACGGCGACCTGTAAAACGGTACTTGGCCCGATGGTGTATGAC
>JAYOFM010000020.1:0-35621 GCA_038117225.1 Rhodospirillales bacterium | reverse complement strand
GCCATGCGCCGGCGCACCGCCGCCGCGAAGTCCTCGGAGCCGAGCACCACGCCGCCGCGCAGGTCGCGCCAGACGGCGGCCCGGCGGGTGTCTTCGGCGCCGCCGTTTTCCGCCTCGGCGAGGAAGCGCCGATAGGCCGCCACGGCGCGCCGCTCCCGAGTGTCCATCCGTGGATTCCCAGGATCGAACAGGGCGAGGATACCCGCGCGGTCGGTCATGCCGTCGTCCGCGCCGCGCCGCAGCGTGGCGTGAACGCTGCTCCACGGCCAGTCCTCGGCGCGCGCCACCATGCCGGCGCGTACCGGGTTGAGCACCACGTAGCGGCAGAGTTCCAGCAGGTGGGCCTCGCGCTCGACGAGGATCGCCTTGTAGCGGCCCTGGAAGAGATGGCCGACGCGCCCATGGGCGCGGTTGAACCGTTGGGTGTAGACGCCGTTCAACTGGCGCATGCCGCGGCTCAGATTGGCGCGCGGCGTTTCCACCAGCAGATGGTAGTGGTTGCCCATGAGGCAGTAGGCGAAGAGCCGCCAGCCGAAGCGCTCGTCGACCTGGGCGAGGACGGCCAGGAAGGCGCGCCGGTCGCCGTCATCGAGATAGATGTCGGCGCGCGCGTTGCCCCGCGTCGTCACGTGATAGAGGGCGCCGGGGTACTCGATGCGGAGCGGGCGTGCCATGGTGATAAACTAGCGGCGAGAATATTATAATTCAAGACCTGACCCATTTTTTCCAATGATCGAGTGAAATCGTTCGAGATTCATTTTGTGCTCCGCGACGGTTCAACGATGCCAATTTAGGTTTATTGCAAAATTAGTAATTCCCCAAAAAGTTTATCACTCCGGTCACTGTCCGGAACGTTTAGGCTGAGGGCTACAGTTAATCCACTTCATCCAAAGTCTGGCTGGCAGTAGGCACTATCGCGCTGAGGTCGAATTCTACGTGGAATTGGCCGGCCGTGAAGCGCCTCTTGATAAGCGCCCTTCCGGAAAGATTGAATATACGTTTAAGGGATTGCGGTCAGGCGTTGCAGCATGTGCCGGATCATGGTGACGACGGAGCGGACGCATAACGGGTTAAGGGACGCCGGCGCCCAGCGCCGTGGTCCTCGTGGCGGCAATGCGCTCGCGGCCGTTCGGTGCCGGACGGTATACCCAGTAATTCCGCCCCACCAGCCCCGTTGACAGCGGCATCGGCGATCAAGATACTCGCCCGCTTTCCCGCACGGGATAATCCCGTCAACCTCGATCGAGGGAGAGCCCCATGATCACGCCCGTGATGCCGACCTATGGCCGCTATGACATCGCCTTTGAAAAGGGCGACGGTGTCTATCTGTGGGACACGGACGGGCGACGCTATCTGGACTTCGGCGCCGGCATCGCGGTGGCCGGGCTGGGCCATTGCCACCCGGCCCTGGTCAAGGCGTTGCAGGATCAGGCGGCGACCCTGTGGCACACCTCCAACCTGTATGAAATTCCGGGCCAGACCCGGCTCGCCGAACGGCTGGTCGCCAACACCTTCGCCGACACGGTGTTCTTCAACAACTCCGGCGCCGAGGCGGTGGAGATGGGGCTGAAGATGATCCGCAAGTACCAGTCGCACAACGGCCACGCCGAGCGGTTCCGCGTCATCACCGTGGAAGGCGCCTTCCATGGCCGCTCGCTGGCGACCATCGCCGCCGGGCGCCAGGAAAAGCACACCGCCGGCTTCGGCCCGTTGACCGACGGCTTCGATCAGGTGGCCTTCGGCAACCTGAATGAGATGCGCGCCGCCATCGGCCCGGAAACCGCCGGCATCCTGGTCGAGCCGGTGCAGGGCGAGGGCGGCATCCGGCCCATGGATTCGGACTACCTGAAGGGGCTGCGCGCCATCTGCGACGAGTTCGGCCTGTTGCTGATGTACGACGAAGTGCAGTGCGGCGTCGGCCGCACCGGATCACTCTATGCCTATCAGGCGGCCGGCGTGGCGCCGGACATCCTGGCCAGCGCCAAGGCGCTCGGCGGCGGCTTTCCCATCGGCGCCTGCATGGCCACCGAGCAAGTCGCCGAGGCGATGACCGCCGGCAGCCACGGTTCCACCTTCGGCGGCAATCCGCTGGCCATGGCGGTCGCCAACGCGGTGCTCGACGTGGTGCTGGCCGATGGCTTTCTCGATCGCGTCAATGCCATCGCCAAGACCCTGCGCGAACGCCTGGAAGAGCTGGTCGCCAAGCACCCGGCGCTGTTCGCCGACGTGCGCGGCCAGGGCCTGATGCTTGGTCTCAAGTGTATCCCCGAAGGGGCCAACGGCGATCTCGTCAAGGCCGCCCTCGCCGGCGGCCTGCTCACCGTGCCCGCCGGCGACAACGTGGTGCGCTTGGTGCCGCCGTTGATTATCGACGAAGGCAACGTGGATGAGGCCATCGGCATCCTCGACGCCGCCGCTGGCGAACTTGAGGCAAGGGCCGAGTGACATGAGCGATCGCAAGCACTTCATCGATATCGACCGCCACGACCGGGCGACCCTGCGCGCCATCCTCGATCTCGCCGCCGCCATCAAGCGCGATCACCGGGCCGGCAAGCCCGACTCGCGCATGGCCGGCAAAACATTGGTGATGATCTTCGAGAAACCGTCGACCCGCACCCGCACCTCGTTCCAGGTCGGCATGCAGCAGATGGGCGGCATGGTGGTGGTGATGAGCGAGCAGGAAAGCCACCTGGGCCGGGGCGAGACCATTCCCGATACTGCGCGGGTGCTGTCGCGCTATGCCGACGCGATCATGATTCGCACCGACGATCCGGGCAAGCTGGATGATCTGGAAACCTATGCCAGCGTGCCGATCATCAACGGCCTGACGGATGAATCCCATCCGTGCCAGATCATGGCCGACATCATGACCTTCGAGGAACACCGGGGCCCCATCGAGGGCCGCACCATCGCCTGGGTCGGTGACGGCAACAACATGGCGGCGAGCTGGATTCACGCCGCCACCCGTTTCGGCTTCGCGCTGCGCATCGGTTGCCCGGAAGCGCTCGACCCCCGTTCGGACGTCATGCAATGGGCCAAGGCCAACGGCGGCGATATCTCGATCTTCCGCGATCCGTTGGAAGCGGTCGATGGCGCCGTCCTGGTCAACACCGATTCCTGGGTATCGATGGGCGATACGGATGCCGAGCGCCGTTATGCGTTGCTGGAGCCCTACCGCGTCGACGCCGCCGTCATGGCCGCGGCGGCGGATGATGCGCTGTTCATGCATTGCCTGCCGGCGCACCGCAACGAAGAGGTCACCGACGAGGTCATGGACGGCCCGCAATCGGTGATCTGGGACGAGGCCGAGAACCGCCTGCACGCGCAGAAGGGTATCCTCGCCTGGTGCCTGGCGTGAACCTCGTCGATCTGACCGCCAACGCGACCACCGACCTTTCGCCTGACCATATCCGCGGCCTGGAAGCCCTGGCGGCGCGTGCCTGGCCGGCCAGCGAACAGGTGGCCCACGGCGGTTGGGTGATGCGGACCTCGGCGGCGCCGACGCGCCGGGTCAATTCCGTGTTCACGCAAGGGGCCGCGCCCGCCGGCACCGTGGAAGATCATATCGACGCCGCCGAGGCGTTCTACCGCGAGCGCGACCGGCCGCCCCGGTTCCAGATCACGCCGGCGACGCTGCCCGACGGCCTCGACGACGCGCTGGTGGCGCGCGGCTACCAGATCGAGGCGCCGGTGGATATCCAGCTTGCGTCCATCGACGCCATCGACGCCGCCCCGGTATCCGGAACCGAGGTCGAGCTCGCGCCGGCACCCATCGACGACTGGCATACGGTCTATGTCAGCGGCTTCGGCCGTGACGTCTCCGACGTGCTGCGCGTGCTCCGCGATCCCGCCGTTTTCCCGGTCTTGCGGCGGGACGGTCACCCTCTGGCCATCGGCATCGGCGTGATCGTCGACGGCCTGGTCTGCGTCTTCGGCATGCAGACCCGCGAAGGCCATCGCGGCCAGGGTCTCGGCACGGCGGTGATGGCGGCGATGGTGGATTGGGGGCGCGGACGCGGCGCCGGCGGATTTTATCTGCAGGTGGAAGATGACAATCCGGGCGCGCGCCGGCTCTATGAACGCATGGGGTTTCGCACCCGCTACGGTTATCACTACCGTAGTCTATTGAAGATCTGAGCCGATGCCTGCCTCATCTCAAGAACAATTTGGCGACTACGTTCGGCCGTTTCATATCGAGGGCCTCGGCGTGCGCGGCCGTCTGGTGCGCATGGAGGCCGTCATCGACCACGCCATCGCCGGCCATGACTACCCGCCGGAAGCGGTGGAACTGATCGGCGAGGTGCTGGCGCTGACCACGGCGCTGGCGAGCGGTCTGAAGTACGACGGCGTGTTTTCGCTGCAGATCAAGGGCGATGGGCCGATCGGGACCATCGTCGCCGACTTGACCTCCGACGGCGGCTTGCGCGCCTATGCCAAGGTCGATGAGGACGGGTTGCGCGCCGCGACCGCCGGCGGCGCCGTGCAACGCCTGCTGGGCGCCGGGTACATGGCCTTCACCGTCGACCAGGGGCCGGACACGGAACGCTATCAAGGCATCACCGAACTCACAGGCGCGACCCTCGCCGACTGCGCGCATCTTTATTTCCAACAGTCCGAGCAGCTTGAAACCGCCATCATCATCGTCGCCGACACCCGGCGCGCCGCGGCCCTGATGGTGCAGCGTCTGGCGGATGACCGCCCGGCGGACGACGTCGATGACGACTTCTGGCGCAAGGCCGTGGTTCTGATGTCCAGCGCGACGCCGGCGGAACTGCTCGATGCCGCCGTGACGCCGGAAATTCTGCTGCACCGGCTTTATCACGCGGACGACGTCAGGCTTTACGCGCCGCGCCAATTGGAACATGCCTGCCGCTGTTCCGAAGACCGGGTGGTGCGCACGCTCAAGTCCTTTCCCCGCGATGCCATCGACGACATGGTGGAAGATGATGGCCATGTCCGTGTCGTCTGCGAATTCTGCAAGGCCGACTACGCCTTCGACATCGCGGCGCTTGATGATTTATACCGCGACACCACGCCTGCTTGATGGCGCCTGCCACGGCGTGAGAGAATACCCCCGGTCATCAATTCCAATGGCAAGGACACTTCCGATCATGCGCCGCTCCCTTCGCTCGCTGCTGGCTCCGCTCGTGTTGACGCTGGCCACCGTCGCCTGTGGCACCGTGCCTGAGCCCATGCTGCCTGAGATCACCTTCCAGCACCTGCCGCCGCTGCAACTCAACGTCGCCCGGGTGGAAATCATCGATGGCGTCAGGGAACCACTGCGGGCGCCACACGTCGGGCATCTGTTACCGACACCGCCGCGCACGGCGCTGCATACCTGGGCGAACGATCGGCTGACGGCGGTCGGCGCCACCGGAACGGCGCGTTTCATCATCATCGACGCCGACGTGACGGAAACGGCGCTACCACGCAAGAAGGGATTGAGCGGCGCCTTCACGGACGAGCAATCGGACCGCTATGACGCCAAGGTCACGGCGCGGCTGGAAATTATCGGCGTGCCGAATCTTCGCACCGCGGAAGCCATGGCCAACGCCATTCGCTCCCAGACCATCGCCGAAAGCGCCACGGTCAATCAGCGCGACCGTCTCGGATTTGACCTGATTGATAACCTGATGCGGTCGTTCAATACGGAAATGGAAAACAACATTCGCAAGCATCTTGCGGTCGTTCTGAAATAAGGAGCTCGCAATGGCGGAGCACGGCTACGAGACCGGACGCCTGAACCTGCCGTTTGTCGGCCATTGCACGTTCGGCAAGCAGCCCGTGTGCCTGGATTGGGATGACATCAAGGCCGACGCGGCGGTGCTGGGCGCCCCCTTCGACATGGGCACCCAGTATCGGGCCGGCGCGCGTTTCGGGCCGCGCGCCATTCGCGAGGCCTCGACGTTGTTTTCCTTCGGGCATGGCGGCGCCTATGACTTCGAGGACGATGTCACGTACATGCCGGTCGATCAGGTGCGAATCGTCGACATCGGCGACGCCGACATGATTCACACCGATACCGTCCGCAGTCACGCCAACATCGAATACGGCGTACGGAAAATTTTGGCCGCCGATGCCATGCCGGTGGTGCTGGGCGGCGACCATTCGGTGCATATCCCCTGCATCAGGGCCTACGACGATCAGGAACCGGTGCACCTGATCCACATCGACGCGCATCTGGATTTCGTCGATAGCCGCCAAGGGGTCCTGTACGGCCATGGCAACCCGCTGCGGCGGGCCTCCGAAATGAAACACGTCAGCGGCATGACGCAACTGGGCATCCGCTTCGTTTCGTCGTCCAACCGCGACGATTACGCGGCGGCGCGAGCCGCGGGCTCTGACATCCTGTCCGTGCGCCACGTGCGCGAACTCGGCACGCAAGGGGTGCTTGATCGCATTCCGGATGGCGCGCGATTCTACTGCACCATCGATATCGACGGCTTCGACCCGTCCATCGCCCCCGGCACCGGCACGCCAAGCCACGGCGGTTTTCTGTTTTACGAGGTCCTGGAAATTCTCCAGGGGCTGACGGCGAAGGGCAAGGTCGTCGGCGTCGATCTGGTCGAGGTGGCACCCGACTACGACCGCGACGGCACCACCGCCTTTCTCGCCGCGCAACTGCTGATGACGTTCCTCGGGTATATCTTTCACGCCGAAGGCAAGAGCGCGTGAGGGGTGACACCAGTTATTCGGTTCAGTTCGTCGCCAGTTGACGGGTCAGGACGCCCAACATGAGCTCGATCTCGGCACCCTCCAGGCGTCCGTGGTTTTGCAGGAAGGTGTCCATGGCGCGGCCCGAATAGCGGCCGATTAATTTGCCCTCTCGCACGATCAACCACCGCCGGGCGACCACGACGGCACGTTCGTGACAGATCAGGCACTTTCGACGAAACAATGCGCCGCTTCGTAAAATTGATTCCAGGTGATCGACCATCACGTCGATCTCCGGCGGCTTCAGCTTTCCGTGCCCATCGGCGAGGAACGACCGAAGGTCCCGGCCGGTTTTGCGGCCGACAATTTGATCGCCTCGGCGTTCCAGAGCCTCCGGGACGAACGTCCCGGCATGCGCCGCGTGGCAGCGGACGCAGCGTTGTTCATAGAGCGCGTGCGGATCCATGGCCTCGGCGCGCGGCGCCGCGCCGCACATGGCCAGGACAATAAGAATCCAAGACCCGCACCGCGTCGTCGTGCCGGCGTTCATGTTCATTCTCCAATGCATCATCGGTACGCCACGAAAGATAGGCGCCGATGATGAAGTCCGCATTGATCCCCATCAAGGCCGCCGCGTTCACCCCTCGACTTCTGCATCATCCAAGGGTAGGACGGTTGTCGCCGCAGGGATTATCACGGAGGCCACCATGACCATTGAAACCGTTTCCACCAACCGCATGTTCGGCGGCACGCAGGGCGTCTACGCCCATGACAGCCAGGAACTCGGTTGCCGCATGCGCTTCGCCGTCTATTCGCCGCCGCAAGCGGAGACGGAACCCCGGCCTGTGGTGTTCTGGCTCTCCGGCCTGACCTGTACGGAGGAGAACTTCACCGTCAAGGCGGGGGCGCAGCGCGTTGCCTCGGAGCTCGGCATGGTGATCGTGGCGCCGGATACCAGTCCACGTGGCCTCAACCTCCCGGGCGAAGACGACGACTACGATTTCGGCACCGGTGCCGGTTTCTACGTCGACGCGACGCAAGAGCCGTGGGCCAACAACTACCGCATGTACAGCTATTGCACCGGCGAGCTGCCGGCGTTGATCTTCAAGCACTTCCCTGCCCGCGCGGACCGCCAGGGCATCACCGGCCATTCCATGGGCGGACACGGGGCACTGATCATGGCGCTCAGAAACCCTGGAACCTATCGCTCCCTGTCGGCGTTGGCGCCCATCGTCGCGCCGATCAGCGTGCCGTGGGGTCAGAAGGCGATGGCTGGCTATCTTGGCGAGGACAAGGAGGCCTGGCGACCCTATGACGCCACCGATCTGGTCAAATCCGGTGCCCGTTTCGACGGCACCATCCTCATCGACCAGGGCGCCGCCGATCCCTATCTCGAGGAAGCCCTGCGCCCCGATCTCTTCGCGGCGGCGTGTAAGGATATTGGACAGCCGGTGGAACTACGCATGCAGGACGGCTATGACCATTCCTACTTCTTCATCGCCAGTTTCATCGAGGATCATCTACGCCATCACGCGGCGGCATTGAACGACGACTGAACCGGCGCCGGCGTCAGATCAGTCTCTGGCCCTCGGCGAACACCCGTCGCCATTCCAGAACACGCACGCTTTTCCGCAACCCCGTCGGCCAGAACGGATCGGCCTCGATGAAATCCGTGACGGCGGCGGCATCCGGCGCCTCGACCAGCCATAGGCCACCGGCGGGGATATCAGCAATGGTCTCCCGCAACGGTCCCGCCGAACGGATGGCCTCGGCATTGGCCTCCAGAAACGCCAGATGAGCCGGCATGTGCTGTGGTCGCATGTGGGCCATGGTCTCGTCATCCTCGAACATCACGGCGAACAACATGTTTCGCGCCTCCACAGATCCTGATGAATGAGGGCGCAGTGTAGAAACGCGAAAATATATATTGAACAGGTATTTTTGACATTTCAAACTGCAATAATGCCGGATCAAAATTGGGACGACCTCCGCTTTATTCTCGCCGTCGCACGAGCCCGATCGCTGGCGGGCGCGGCGCGATTGCTCAAGGTCAATGAAACCACGGCAGCCCGCCGGGTCGAAAAGGCGGAGCGTCGACTGGGTGTTCGCTTGTTCGAACGTCTGGCCGGCGCCTACGCGGCGACTGCCGCGGGCGTCGCGGTGATCGCCGGCGCCGAGCAGATTGAACTGACGATGCAGAGCCTGGCCGACTCGGTTTCGGGCCGCGATACCCTGGCGGCGGGAACGGTGCGCGTCACCAGTGTGCCCCTCATCACCAATCGGTTGCTGGCGCCGGCACTGCCGGGGTTACTGAAGAGCCATCCCGATCTGCGTATCGAACTGATCGCCGAGCCGCGCGACCTCAGCCTGACCCGCCGCGAAACGGACATCGCGCTGCGCCTGGCGCGGCCGACCCGCGAAGCCCGCGCGGTGGCGCGGGGCAGGGCGGCCCGGTGCGACCCCCCCGACGCGCCCCGCCGCCCCCAGCCCCACCCCGGCGCGTGGGGCGGCGCCCCGGCTAGGCCCGGGGGGGGGGGGGGGGGTTGGGCCACCTGCCCACAGCTGACCACGCGCCGCGCCGCGCCAAGCCGAACCAGTTGCCATGGCTCGGTTACGTCGATGCGATGGCCGACGTGGCGCCGGCGCGGTGGACCGCGGAGTTGGCGCGGCTTGATAGCGACCGTCCCCCGATGGCGCTGGCACACGATGCCGAGACCTTGCTACAGGGGATCAAGGCCGGGCTCGGCAAGGGGTTGTTGCCGGTCGTGGTTGGCGACAACGAACCCGGCCTCGCCCGTGTCGACAGTCCGCCGTCGCAGATGTCGCGCGAATTGTGGCTGATGGTGCATCCAGACCTGCGCGACCTCGTCCGCATTCGCGTTGTCGCAGACTGGCTGGACAATCTCGCCGCCGGCTTGTCCGCCTGATCGGCTTTCGCCCCCCCGACGGCTGGAGTATGCTGCCAGAATATCATCTGCCCGTTAAAACCAGACGTTGAAGGAACCGGCCTTGCCCGACAGCACTCACTCTGCCGCGGCGTTTCGTCTCGAAGACCAAAGGTTCCTGACGGGCCAGGGTTGCTTTGTCGCTGACCTCAACCGGCCGAAACAACTGCACGCCAACATCGTTCGCGCCGACCACGCCCATGCGGAGATCGGCGAGATCGATGTCTCAGCGGCACTCGAGGTCGCCGGAATCGTCGCCGTGCTTACGGCGGCGGACCTGACCGACGATGGCATCAAGCCGATGCCCTGCCCCTTCGTCGCCGACGCGCTAACGACCATGGTGGTGCCGCCACGTCCGGCGCTCGCCCAGGGTCGGGTACGCCACGTTGGTGATCCAGTCGTCCTGGTGCTCGCCGAAACCGAGGCCGCCGCGCGCCTTGGCGCCGAGGCTGTATCCATCGACTATGACGTTCTACCCGCCGTCGTCGACGAACGGGCGGCGCTTCGCGCCGATGCCCCCCTCCTTTGGGACGAAGCGCCCGGAAACGTGGCCTTTCGCTTCGAGAAGGGCGACGCGGCGGCAACCAATGCCGCGTTCGCCGACGCCGCCCACGTGGTCGAGTTGGAAATCGTCAATAACCGAGTGACGGCGGCACCGCTGGAACCGCGCGCCGGCATCGGCGAGTTCGATGCCGCGACGGGCCTCTATACATTGACCTGTAGCGGCCAGAGCGTGCATGGCATTCGCCGCCAGTTGGCAACGGTCCTGGGTGTCGACGACGACAAGGTCCGCGTCACCGCCCCCGATGTCGGTGGCGGCTTCGGTCTGAAGAATTTTCTCTACTCCGAATGGGTGCTGCTGACCTGGGCAGCGCGACGCCACGGCCGCCCGGTCAAATGGGTGGCCGACCGCATCGAAGACTTCAGCGCCGCCACGCACGGCCGCGACATTCGCGCCACCGCCCGCCTCGCCCTTGATGCCGAGGGACGCTTTCTTGCGTTCGATGCGGAACTGCTCGCCAACATCGGCGCCTATCTTTCCGCCGGCGCGCCGGGGCCATCGACCCGAGCGGCGCCAACGGCGATGGGCGGAGTCTACGCCATCCCGTTGATCCGCATGCGCACCACCGGGGTATTCACGAATACCGGTACCGTCGACGCCTACCGGGGCGCCGGCAAGCCCGAAGCCAATTTCATGATCGAGCGCCTGATCGAGGTCGCGGCACGCCGTTGCCGCTTCGATGCCATGGACCTGCGCCGTCGGAACGCGATCAGCCAATTGCCCTACCGCAGCGCCCAGGGCATGAGTATCGACGGCGGCCGCTTCGGCGCCAACATCGACGCGGCCATCCAACACGCCGACCGGGCTGGATTCATGGGGCGGCGGCGTCAATCGGCGGAACGCGGTCGCCTGCGCGGCCTCGGATTCGGTTGCTTCCTGGAAACATCACGCGGCGCGCCGCAGGAGGGCGCGGAAATACGCTTCGCCGGTGACGGAAAAATCGAACTGGCGCTGGGCACCGAATCAAACGGCCAGGGGCATGAAACCACGTTCACGCGCCTCGCGGTGGAACGCCTGGGCCTGCCCATCGATACCTTCCGTTATGTTCAAGCCGACACGGCGCGAACGCGTACCGGGTTTGGCCACGGCGGCGCGCGATCCATGCACATGGGCGGCACGGCACTGCTTAAGGCCATCGACGGAGTGATCGAGACTGGGCGTGGCATCGCGGCCACGTTGCTTCAGGCCGACGCCGGCGACATCGACTTCATCGATGGCGAATTCGTGGTTGGCGCGACTGGGCAATCGGCGGGGTTATTGGCGGTGGCGGCGGAAGCCGACAACGGCGGGCTCGACACCTTCGCCATGATCGAGAACGCGCCGTTCAATTTCCCCAACGGCTGCCACGCTGCCGAGGTCGAGGTCGACCCGGATACCGGCGAGGTCAATTTGGTGCGTTACATTGCCGTCGATGACTACGGCACCGTCCTCGACCCGCAGTTGATCAGAGGCCAGGTGTTGGGCGGCATCGCCCAGGGAGTCGGCCAGGCGCTGGGCGAGCACATCGTTTACGACGACAGCTCGGGCCAACTCATGAGCGCGACCATGATGGATTACACGCTGCCGCGCGCGACCTATTTCCCGGTGATTGATATTTATCTCGAAGGAGAGCCGACGACGGCCAATCCCCTCGGCGTCAAGGGCGCCGGTCAGGCCGGCTGCATCGCCGCGCCCCAAGCAGTCGTCAATGCCGTCCTCGATGCATTAACACCCCTCGGTATCGATCATATCGACATGCCGTTGACCGCCCAGTGTGTTTGGCGAGCCATTCACGCCGCCAAGGATTAGTCCGCTTCACTTCTGCGACGACGACACGACCACCAGCTGAGAAACCACCATGTGCGCCGGCTGGCTGACGGCGAAGGCGACGGTGCGGGCGATATCCTCGGGTTCCAATACAGTGTCGAAGTTTTCGTAGAACGACTCCGCCTTTGATCTGTCGTCCCAGCGGGCCTCGGCGAAATCGGTGACGACGATACCCGGCATGATTTCGATGACGCGAATTCCCTTGCCGGCGTAATCCCGGCGCAGACTTTCAGAGAACCCGTGTACGGCGTGTTTCGACGCGACGTAGGCGGTCCCCGTCGCGTAGGGACGGATGCCGGCGACGGACCCCATATTGACGATATCGCCACGGCCCCGATGCAACATCCCCGGCACCACCGCATGGGTCAGCCGCATCAAGCCGATGACATTGGTTTCGACAATCGCCGCCCAATCCTCGGCGGTACCGGCATCGAAGCGCCGCCGGCCGCCGGTATCGTGGCCGGCATTGTTGATCAGGATATCGATGGCCCGCCATTCTTCATCGAGACCGTCGATGAGCCCGGCGACCGCGTCGGCGTCGGTGATATCGAGCACACAAGCACGGGCCGATTCACCGATATCCGCCGCCACGGCTTCAAGCGGGCCGGATCGTCGCCCCGCCAGCAGCACGCGGCAACCTAACGCCGCCAACGCCCGCGCCGTCGCTCGGCCGATACCGCTGCCGGCACCGGAAATCAGGGCGACGGCACCCTCGGCGATGGGGCTTTCGGTATTCATTCAACTGCCTCCCACTGTCTTGATCGGTTCCGTCATAGCCTGCCAGGACACGGGCGAAAAGAGGTCGCGGCAAATCGAAAAATTTTTTCATTGCCGCGCGATGCCATGCGGCATACATGGCGCGCATCGCAACGTCGTTTCGGGCGGCACCGGTTACCGGTGCCGCCCGGGGATCGGCCATGAACATCCTTACCAGCCTGAAGTCCGTATTAGCCTTGCTGGTCGGCATCTCCTTGCTGATGGTCGGCTCGGGCGCGCTGTCGACCCTGCTGGCGTTGCGCATGGCCGAAGCCGCCGCGCCGTCGTGGCAGGTTGGATTTGTCATGTCCATGTACTTCGCCGGCATCGTCGTCGGTACCGCTTATGGACAGACCTTGATTGCCGCCGTCGGTCACGTGCGCGCCTTTGCCGCCTTCGGATCGGTGATGTCGGCGGTGTCGCTCGGCCACGCCTTCATCGTCGAGCCGTGGGTGTGGGCGGGATTACGGTTTTTGTTCGGCTTTTGCGCCGTCGGCACCTACATGTGCACCGAAAGCTGGCTTGCCGAGCGATCGGATAATCGCACGCGCGGCCAGATCTTCGCGCTTTATCAAGCCGCGTTGTATCTGAGTCAGGGGGTCGGGCAGTTCCTGATCAACGTGCCGGACGAAACCGGTTTCGTGGTGTTCGCCATGACGTCGATCCTCATGTCCATGGCCATCGTGCCGGTGGCGGCGACGCGGATCAGCCCGCCGCCACTGCCCAAGCCCGTGCGGTTTCGCCTCATCAAGCTTTGGGAAACATCGCCGACCGGCATGACCACGTCATTTATCGCCGGACTGATGCTGGGCGCCGTCTATGGCGTTGGGCCGTTATTCGCGCAACGGATCGGCTTGGACAACGCGTCGATCGCCAATTTCATGGGCGCGATCATCATTGGCGGTCTGGTCTTGCAGTTGCCCATCGGGCGGCTTTCGGACAGCATCGACCGGCGCACGGTGATGCTCGGCGTGACCCTCGGCACGCTGATCGTCTGCCTGGGTTTGATCGGCAAGACGGCGGAGAACGGCAACGGCCTGCTCGCCCTGGCGGTGCTCTACGGCGGCCTGTCGTTCACGCTCTACCCGTTGGCGGTCGCCTACACCAACGATTATCTGGAACTTGATGATCTGGTCCCCGCCTCCGGCGGGCTGATCATGGCCTACGGCCTCGGCGCCGCCGTCGGCCCCGCCGCCGCGTCGTCGGCCATGGATTGGCTGGGTCCCGACGGATTGTTCAAGTTCTGCGGCGCCGTCGCGGCGGTAACGGCGGCGTTCATTATCGTTCGGATGAACCAGCGGGCGGCGCCGGCGATGGCCGACCAGGGGGATTTCACGGCAATGCCGCGCACGACCCAGGTCATTTACGAAATCGATCCGCGCTGCGAGGACGAACCCGAGGCGGTTGGAGCGGGCGATGGGAATCGAACCCACGTCTAAAGCTTGGGAAGCTGTCGTTCTACCATTGAACTACGCCCGCGTCGGATCGCGGCGTCCTTTTTAGAAAATCACGCGAATGTGTGCAAGCGAGCGTAGATTGTCATCCGTATGCCGTTTGAAATCGTATGCTATTGCGTATATGAAACAATGGTAACGCACGGTCGCCAACGGGGGGCGGTGACCAGGCAGTGTACGGAGGCTTTTTGCATGGCGCCCGAGGGAAACCTGGCAGCGGTAACGGTGCCCGTCAAACCCACGAAATTCCGCGATCCGAACGTCACGGCCGACGGTCAGGAGCGCGCGGTCGTGGCCCTGACGCGGCTAAAAACCCTGTGGTTCAATACGGGTAGCCTATGCAACATCACCTGTCGTAACTGCTATATGGAGTCGAGCCCGGTCAACGACGCGCTCGCCTATCTGACCCTCGACGAGGTGCGGCGCTACCTGGACGAGATTGACGCCGAGAGCATGCCGGTCGAGGAAATCGCCTTTACCGGCGGCGAGCCGTTCATGAACCCGGACTTGCCGGACATGATGGACGAGGCCCTGGCCCGCGGCTATCGGGTGCTGGTGCTGACCAATGCCATGAAGCCATTGCTGAACAAGCGCGCGCGCCTCGCGGCCATTCGTGAACGGCACGGCGCGGCACTGACACTCCGTGTCTCCATCGATCACCACAGCCAAGCCAAGCACGAAGACATTCGCGGCGCCGGGTCATGGGCGCCGATGATCGAGGGCCTGCGCTGGCTCGCCTGCGAAGGCTTCGAACTGGCCGTCGCCGGCCGCACGTGCTGGGACGAGACAGAGACCGAGTCCCGCGAAGGCTATCGCCGGCTTTTCCGCGATGAGACCATCCCAATCGATGCCGACGATCCCGCGCGGCTGGTTTTATTCCCTGAAATGGACGTCAACCAGGACGTGCCCGAGATTACCATCCACTGCTGGGATATCCTGGGCGTGAAGCCGGAAAGCATCATGTGCGCATCCTCGCGCATGGTCGTTAAGCGGCGTGGCGCCGCCGCGCCGACTGTCATGCCCTGCACCCTGCTGCCCTATGACGAGGCCTTTGAACTGGGGACGGCGTTGGCGGAGTCACCGACCCAGGTGCGGCTCAATCATCCGCATTGCGCCAAATTCTGCGTTCTCGGCGGTGCCAGTTGCAGCCCAGGCTGAGATTCACCTGGACATCCGCCACCAAGCAACCATCTATTCGAATACGTGACGACAGGGACTGAGACCATGACCGACGATCCCGTTTTCGAGGAAACCACCGATGACATCCTGGTTTCCGTGCAACCGCAGTACCTGGAGGACCAGTCGGACCCTGACGAGGGGCGTTTCGTCTGGGCCTATCACGTTCGCATTGAAAACCACGGCGAACAGTCGGTGCAGTTGATTACCCGGCATTGGCGCATTACCGATGCCACGGGAAGCGTGCACGAGGTGCGCGGCGATGGCGTGGTCGGCGAACAACCGGTCTTGGCGCCTGGCGAGCGGTTCGAGTACTCCAGCGGCACGCCGCTGGCGACGCCGACGGGATTCATGGCCGGCTCCTATCAGATGGTTTCCGCCTCTGGTGAACGGTTCGATGCGCGCATTCCGGCGTTTTCTCTCGACAGCCCCCATCATCAGGCTCGCCTGCATTAAAGCGGATTGAATTGGACACGACCGTGACCGCAACGAAAAACCTCAGTGTGATCGACGGCGAAACTCCGGCGGTTTCCGCCGATCCGGCATTGGATATGGGACCAAGCCCCGAGGTCGAACGGCCGAGCCGGGACGAAGCCGAAGAGGCGGTGCGCACGCTGATTCGCTGGGCCGGCGACGATCCCGCGCGCGAAGGCCTAGTCGATACGCCGTCACGGGTGGTTCGCTCCTACGAGGAATTCTTCGCCGGCTATGCGGCCGATCCGATTTCCATCCTGGAACGCACCTTTGAGGAAACCGGAGGTTACGACGAGATCGTCCTGCTGCGCGACATCCGCTTCGAAAGTCACTGCGAGCACCATATGGCGCCGATCATCGGCCGCGCCCACGTTGCCTACCTGCCGCACCGGCGTGTTGTCGGCATTTCCAAGTTGGCGCGGCTGGTCGAAGTCTATGGCAAGCGGCTGCAGATTCAGGAAAAGATGACGGCGCAGATCGCCAATACCATCGATAGTATTCTGGAGCCCAAGGGTGTCGCCGTCGTCATTGAGGCAGCGCACCAGTGCATGACTACCCGCGGCGTACACAAGCCGGGCGTCACCATGGTAACGTCGCGCATGCTCGGCGCGTTCCGCGACGATGCCTCGACCCGGCGCGAGTTCCTCGCCATGGTCGGCAACCCCCATGCTGAAAGCCAGCTGCTCTAGCGGCGTCTTGACACCGCGCCCTTGACCGCCGATGCCTTAACCGCTTGAGTGACGCCGATTCCGGGGGCAATGCGCCCGCGCCTAAGGATTCGAAGGACCACCTGGCATGATGGACTATCGGCCCATTGTCCTCGTCGTCGGCATATTGCTGGCGGTGCTGTCCGTGGTCATGGGCGCGCCGGTGGCGGTGGACCTGATCGCCGACCATTCGGACTGGCAGGTCTTCGCCGTGGCCGCCGGGGTTACCTTGTTTGTCGGCGTCGCCATGGCGCTGACCAGCAACGCCAGCGGCACCAATCTGTCGGTCCGTCAGGCCTTCGTCATGACCACGGTCACCTGGGTGGCGCTGACGTTCTTCGCCGCCTTGCCGTTCGCTTTTTCCGATCTGCAACTCAGTTTCACGGACGCGGTGTTCGAGGCCATGTCGGGCCTGACCACGACCGGTTCCACCGTCATCGTCGGCCTCGACAATGCGCCGCCCGGCATTCTGATGTGGCGGGCGCTGCTGCAATGGGTCGGCGGCATCGGAATCATCGTCATGGCGGTCGCCATTTTGCCGTTGCTCAAGGTCGGCGGCATGCAGTTGTTCCGCATGGAAAGCTCGGACCAATCGGAAAAGGCGTTGCCCCGCGCGGCGCAGATCGCTACCGCCATCAGCATCATCTACGTCGGATTGACGTTCATCTGGGCCGGATTCTACTGGTTTGCTGGCATGAACGGTTTTGACGCCATTGCCCACGCCATGACGACGATTGCCACCGGCGGCTTCTCGACGCATGACAAATCACTTGGGCATTATGACAGCGCCGCCATCCAGTATATCGCCACCGTTGGCATGGTCATCGGCGCGTTGCCGTTCGTGCTCTATCTGAAGACGCTGCGCGGGGATTTTTCCGCCGTGGCGCGCGATACCCAGGTGCAGTGGTTCATCGTCTTCGTCGTCGGCATCGTCGTCATCACCGCCGGCTGGCTGTGGGTCGAGGCCGGACGATCCAGCGCCGATTCGATCCGGCTGGCGGCGTTCAACATCATCTCCATCATCACCGGGACCGGTTACGTTACGGATGATTACGGCAGTTGGGGCGGTTTCGCGCTGCCGATTTTCTTCTTCATCATGTTCGTCGGCGGCTGCGCCGGATCGACGACCTGCGGCATCAAGGTCTTTCGTTTTCAGATTCTCTATTCCGCCACGCGCATGCAGATTCGCCACCTGCTGCAGCCGCACGGGGTGTTCATCCCGTACTACAACAACCACCCGATTTCGCAGGAGGTTATTGTCTCCGTGCTCGGCTTCTTCTTCATGTGGTTCTTTACCTTCTGCGTGCTGGCGGCGGGTTTGGGCCTGCTCGGACTCGATTTCATCACCGCGTTCTCGTCCGCGGCGACGGCAATCGCCAACGTGGGCCCCGGCCTCGGCCCCATCGTCGGGCCGGCCGGAACCTTCGCGCCGCTGCCCGACGCGGCCAAGTGGCTGATGATTGGCGGTATGCTGCTGGGGCGGCTGGAACTGTTCACGGTAATCGTTCTGTTCAGCCGCACCTTCTGGCGCGGTTGATCGCCCTCAATCACCGGCGGAAAGTTCTGCCGCATTGGCATGGGCCGGCGTCCCCGCCACGCCCTTGTACAACACGCCCTGACGCAGCTTCATGATGCGTTCATGCTCCGCCACGGCGGCGGCATCCATGTCGGCCACCGGCGGTGTCTCCAGAATAAAATTGCCGTGGGTATCCTCACCACGGACCAACCAGGCGGAGTCCCCTTCGGCATTGATCTGGCGCACGTGCGGCGCGATGTAACGGATGGCGATGCCGATTCGCCGGTCGTCGGACCGGTTGGGCTCCGACGCATGCACGGTGCGGATATTGTGCAGCGAGATTTCACCCGGTTGCAATTCCACCAAGACCGATTGCGACTCATCCACGTCGACGGCGATTTCCTGACCCCGCGTCAACAGGTTCTCCGGTGCCAGCGTATCCGTATGCTCGACCTGATCCCAGGCATGGGTTCCGGGCATCATCTTCATGCAGCCGGATACTCGATTGGCTGGCGATAATGCGATCCACGCGGTCACCACATCCGGTTTGGATAACCCCCAGTACGTGGAGTCCTGATGCCAGGACACAAAGCTTGGCGTCCGTGCATCCTTGATGAACAGCGACGACCCCCAAACCATGATATCGGGGCCCAGCACGTCCTCGACCGCGTCGAGAATTCGCGGATTGCTGGCCAGTTCGGCGACCCAGGTCTGCAAAAGATAAAGCTTCTGGCCCTTCGACATTTCGTACCAGCCGTCGAATTCCGCTTCGTAGGCCTCGAAGCGGCGACGATAATCCACTGCTTGTTCAGCGGACAGCGCCCGCACCGGATGGATGAAGCCATCACGCCTGTATGCCGCAACCTGATCGTCTGAAAGAATTTTCAACATCGCGCCTCCCTGCCGAACCATAGCAAATGGCCGCGTGGCGGAAAACGCCTTGTCGTCGAAATTCGCGCCCTACGGAATTTTTCCGAAGATCCCCCGAGTACGTGGTCCCTTGGCCGCTTCGAAGAACGTCGTTGGCGGACCCCGGCGAAATGCCTAACCTGTCGCCCTTGATACACGGGCGAATCACGACCGCCCCTTAAGGAGACGTCCATGCGGACACGGTTTCCCATCATCGGTGTGCTGGGCGGGATGGGGCCGCTGGCCACCGTCGATTTCATGGCCAAGGTCATCGGTCGTACGCCGGCGACACACGATCAGGATCACCCGCCGATGATCGTCTACTCCCATGGCGAGATACCGAATCGCACCGACGCCATTCTCGACGGCGCGGAATCGCCTTTGGATGATCTGCTTGCCGGCATCCGTTTTCTCGCCGACGCCGGTAGCGCCATGATCGCCATACCCTGCAACACGGCGCATTACTGGTATGAAGACATGCAGGCGGCGACATCGGTGCCGATCCTGCACATTGCCGACGCTGCATTGGACGCCGCGGCGAGCGATGGCCGCACCTTGAACACCGTCGGCGTGCTATCGACGACTGGCACGGTGGCCGCCGGGATCTACCGCCAGCGCCTGGAAGCCAAGGGTCTGACGGCATTGGAGCCTGACGAGAACGCGCAACGCGATCTGGTGACTGCTGGCATCGCCCACGTCAAATCCGGGGATCTGGCGGCGGCGCGCGAGTTGCTCGGACGTGCCGCCGAAACCCTGCTCGACACTGGTGCCGAGGCGGTCATTCTCGGCTGTACGGAAATTCCCGTCGCCCTGGATGCCGCCCACCCGCTGGCACCGCATCTGACCGATGCCACCGATGCACTGGCGGCGGCGACCGTGGCGCGGGCGATCGCCTGATCCGTTGCATCGGTGCGCCGGGGCCGGCATAGTTTCCTCAATCTGGCGCATTCGAATGCGCCGCCGTGATCAGAATCAGGGAGAATCAACATGGAAACCCGCGCCGCCGTCGCCTTTGGAGCCGGCCAGCCACTGAGCATCGAAACCGTGACCCTGGACGGCCCCAAGGCCGGCGAGGTCCTGGTCGAGATCAAGGCCACCGGAATCTGCCACACCGACGAGTTCACCCGCTCGGGCGCCGACCCGGAAGGCTTGTTTCCAGCAATCCTGGGACATGAAGGCGCCGGCATCGTCGTCGACACCGGTTCCGGCGTCACCTCAGTGAAGAAGGGCGATCACGTGATCCCGCTGTACACGCCGGAATGCCGGGAATGCGATTACTGCACCTCGGGCCGCACCAATCTGTGTCAGGCGATCCGCGAAACCCAGGGCCAGGGTGTCATGCCCGACGGCACGTCACGATTTTCCATCGGCAAGGACCGGCTGTTCCACTACATGGGCACCTCAACGTTTTCCAACCACACGGTGCTGCCTGAAATCGCCGTCGCCAAGGTGCGCGAGGACGCCCCGTTCGACAAAATCTGCTACATCGGCTGCGGCGTCACCACCGGTATCGGCGCCGTCATCAACACGGCGAAGGTGCAACCGGGCGATAACGTGGTGGTGTTCGGTCTCGGCGGAATCGGCCTCAACGTCATCCAGGGCGCCCGGCTGGTCGGCGCGGACATGATCGTCGGCGTTGATCTCAATCCGAAGCGCAAGGACATCGCCGAGAAATTCGGCATGACCCACTTCGTCAACCCGAACGAGGTCGAGGGCGATCTGGTGCCGTATCTGGTGAACCTGACCAAGGGTGGCGCCGACCATTCGTTCGAGTGCATCGGCAACGTCAACACCATGCGCCAGGCGCTGGAATGCTGCCACAAGGGCTGGGGCGAAAGCACCATCATCGGCGTCGCCGGCGCCGGTCAGGAAATCGCCACGCGGCCGTTCCAACTGGTCACCGGCCGGGTCTGGCGCGGCACCGCCTTCGGCGGCGCCAAGGGGCGTACCGACGTGCCGAAAATCGTCGACTGGTACATGGACGGCAAGATCAACATCGATGATCTGATCACCCACACCATGCCGCTGGACGACATCAACAATGCCTTCGATCTGATGCATTCTGGCGAGTCGATCCGCGGCGTCGTGGAATTCTGAGGCCGCCCGGTGCACAGCAACCCGCTATACTTCGAGGACTTCGAGGTCGGCCAGCGTTTCGTTACCAATGGCGCGACGCTGACTGAGGCGCAGATCATCGACTTTGCCTGGCAACACGATCCACAACCGTTCCACATCGATGCGGAAGCGGCCAAGGATTCGCCCTACGGCGGCATTATCGCCTCGGGATTCCAGACCCACCTGGTTACCTTCCGGCTGGTCTACCAGGAGAATATTTGGAACACCGCGTCCATGGGCTCGCCTGGCATTGATGAATTGCGCTGGCTGAAACCCGTACGACCCGGCGATACCCTGCATGTGGAATTCGAAGTCAAGGAAACCAACGCCTCCACGTCACGCAGTGACCGGGGTTATGTGCGCATGGCCTACGCGACCATCAATCAGGCGGGCGAGACGGTGATGAGCTATCTTGCCACTCACATCCTGCGCACCCGGCCAGCGGACGCGGGCGCGGCATAGTTCGCGCCTAAGCTTTGCCGGATATTATTCGCCGGCGGTCTTGAATTCAGCCTCGGCCTCGGCGGTTAATGGATGCTCCAGGCGGCCCAGCATTTCTTTTGGCACGATCTGCCAGAAGTTGGGCAACTCGCGCTGCCAATCGTTCAGCAACTGTAGACCATGGCGGGAGTGGGTGCGCCGCACATGTTGCTGCACCAAAACGCGCAGCACGTCTTCCCAGTATTCCGTGTCGATCCGCTGCCACTGAATGGTTTCGCCATTGGCGCGCTGTTCGAAACACGCACTTTCGTCATAGACGAAAGCCATGCCGCCCGTCATGCCGGCACCGAAGTAGGCCCCGACCGGGCCCAGCACGACGACCATGCCGGCGGTCATGTATTCACAGCCGTTGGAGCCGCAGCCCTCGACCACCGCGTGGGCACCGGAATTACGAACGGCGAAACGCTCGCCGGCCTGACCGGCGGCGAACAGCCGGCCGGCCGTGGCGCCATAAAGAACCGTGTTGCCGATGATCGTGTTGTCCTTGGCCTCAAGTGGACTCGATACCGTCGGCCGCAGGATGATGGTGCCGCCCGACAAGCCCTTGCCGACATAGTCGTTGGCATCGCCCAGCACTTCCAACGTGAGACCTTGCACGGCGAAGGCACCGAGTGATTGGCCGGCCGAACCGCGCAGTCGAACGGTGAGATGGTTGGGGTCGAGCGTCGCCATGCCGAACTTGCGGGTAATGAGCGAACTGGTGCGCGTACCGACCGCCCGATGAGTGTTTCGTACCGAATAGGTCAGCTGCATCTTCTCGCCGTGTTCGAACGTCGGGCCGGCATCGGCGATGATGCGGGCATCCAGGGTATCGGGCACCTCGTTGCGGCCCTCACGCGCGTAGTGGCGCGGGAAACCGCCGGCATCGGCCCGTTGCAGCAAAGGATTGAGGTCGAGATCGTCGAGATGCGCGGCGCCGCGGCTGACCTGGGCCAGCAAATCGGACCTGCCGATGATCTCCTCAATGGAGGAAAATCCGAGTTCCGCGAGAATTTCCGATACTTCCTCGGCGATGAAGCTGAATAGGTTCATCACCTTTTCCGGCGTCCCCGTGAAACGTTCGCGCAGCTTCGGATTTTGTGTACAGACGCCAACCGGACAGGTGTTGGAATGGCATTGGCGCACCATGATGCAGCCCATGGCCACCAACGACGCCGTGCCGATGCCGTACTCGTCGGCCCCCAGCATGGCGCCCATGACCACGTCGCGGCCCGTCTTGATACCACCATCGACACGCAGTTTCACGTTGTGGCGCAATCGGTTGAGCGTCAGCACCTGATTGACTTCGGAAAGGCCCATTTCCCATGGCAGGCCGGCGTACTTGATGGAACTTTGCGGGCTCGCCCCGGTGCCACCATCGTGGCCGGAAATCAGGATCACATCTGCTTTCGCCTTGGCGACGCCTGCGGCGATGGTGCCGACGCCGGAACGGGCCACCAGCTTGACGCAGACACTGGCATCCGGATTGATTTGTTTCAGGTCATAGATCAGTTGCGCCAGATCCTCGATGGAATAGATATCATGATGCGGCGGTGGCGAGATCAGCGTCACGCCTTCAGTCGAATGCCTGAGCCGGGCGATCATTTCCGACACCTTGAAGCCGGGTAGTTGTCCGCCCTCACCAGGCTTGGCACCCTGTGCCACCTTGATTTCGATTTCTCGGCAATTATTGAGGTATTCGGCGGTAACACCGAAGCGGCCGGACGCGACCTGCTTGATGGCGCTAGACGCATTGTCGCCATTGGAACGCGGCACGAAGCGCGCCGGGTCCTCGCCCCCCTCGCCAGAATCGGACTTGGCGCCGATCCGATTCATGGCGATGGATAGCGTCTCATGTGCCTCGGGACTAAGCGCGCCCAATGAGATTCCAGGTGCCACCAACCGCTTGCGGATTTCGGTCACGCTTTCCACCGCGTCGACGGATATGGGGTCGCGGCCGCTTTGGAAATCCAACAGATCTCGCAGAAAAATCGGACTCCGCGCATGGACGCCATCGCTGTAGCGCTTGTAGACAGTATAAGACTCGCCGCCCACCGCGCTTTGCATCAGATGGATCAGTTGGCCGTCATGGCCATGGCGTTCGCCGCCAGAGCGGAATTTGTAAAAACCACCAACTGGCAACGGCACCACATCGTCAGCGAAGGCCTCGGCGTGGATTTCGTTTAGCTTGGCCTTGATGCCGGAAATACCGATACCGGAAATGCGCGACGTCATCCCGGGGAAAAATTCCGCCACCAGGGCGCGCGACAACCCAACGGCCTCGAAACAATAGCCACCGCGATAGCTGGACACGACGCCGATGCCCATTTTCGACATAACCTTCAGCAGTCCGGCGTCGATGGCGGCGATGAAATTGCGCACGGCGGCGTCAACCGACAAATCGCCAAGCAAGCCGCGACGACGGCGGTCGGCGATCGATTCCTCGGCCAGATACGCATTCACCGTGGTCGCGCCAACCCCGATCAAGACAGCGAAATAATGCACGTCGAGACACTCGCCTGATCGCACGTTGAGGGAGGTGAACGTGCGCAACTCCTGAGCCACCAAATGCGAATGGACCCCGCCGGCGGCAAGGATCATCGGCACCGGTGCCCGCGCCGCGTCCATTGCCATATCGGACAGGATCAGATGGGTCTTGCCGCCTCGGACGGCTTCTTCCGCTTCCTTTCGGATACGACTCAGGGCCCTGGTCATGGCACCCGCGCCATCAAGCGGTTGGTAGGTACATTCAATCTCGGCCACCGTATCGCCCATGAACGCGCGCATATCCTCGAAAGCGCTATTCGCGACGACAGGCGATTCCAGTTGCAGAAGGTCGCATTGGCTCGAGTCCTCGTCGAGAATATTCCCAAGATTGCCAAGCCGCGTCTTCAGCGACATGACCCGGCGCTCGCGCAGGCTGTCAATTGGCGGATTGGTAACCTGACTGAAGGTCTGGCGGAAGAAATGATGCAGGCCGCGATAGCGATCCGACAGAACCGCCAGCGGCGCGTCGTCACCCATGGATCCGATGGCTTCCTTGCCGCCTTCGGCCATCGGCTGGAGAATCATCTCCACGTCTTCCATGGTCAGACCGAAGCAGTGCTGGCGGCGGCGCAATTCTTCTGGCGAGAACAGAGAGGTCGAACCGGTCCCGGTCTTCACGATACTGTCGAGGGGTGTCGTCCGCGCGGCCCACTTGGCATAGTCTTCACGGCCCGCCATCAGGTCCTTCAATTCACCGTCGTGGTAGAATTTTCCGGCTTGTAGATCGATGCCGATCATCGCACCGGGGCCAAGGCGGCCCTTCTCGGTAATTTCCGATTCCGTGATTTCGACCATGCCCGTTTCCGACCCGACCACCAACAGGCCGTCGGCCGTCGTGATAAAGCGCATGGGTCGCAACCCGTTGCGGTCGAGCCCGGCGATCACCCAGCGGCCATCCGTCGCGCAGATCGCGGCGGGACCGTCCCAGGGTTCCAGGACGCTATTGCAATACTGGAACAGAGCCACGTGATTGGCCGGCATGGTCTCGTTCTGGCCGATGGATTCGGGGATCGTCATGGCCTTGACCATGGGGGCCGGACGGCCGGCCCGGCACAGCAATTCGAACACGGAATCGAGGGCCGCGGAATCCGAACTGCCGGCCTGGATCACCGGCTTCAGATCTTCAATTTCGTCACCGAACAATTCTGTCGCCATCTTCGGCTCGTGCGCCTTCATCCAGTTGACATTGCCGGTCAGCGTATTGATCTCGCCGTTATGTGCGAGCATGCGGAACGGCTGCGCCAAGCGCCACGTGGGGAAGGTATTGGTGGAGTAACGCTGATGATAAATGGCGAAGCTGGAGCGGAAGTTTTCGTCCAGCAGGTCGGGGTAAAAGGCCGTCAGTTGTTCGGCCAGGAACATGCCCTTGTAGATGATGGAGCGGCCGCTCAGCGAGCAGATATAGAAATCCATCACCGTCGCCGCCAGGACCGCCGCCTCGATGCGTCGGCGCACCACATAGAGGTCGCGCTCGAACGCCTCGCCGTCGATTTCCGGATCGGTGCCGAACATGATCTGTTCGATCTCCGGCCGCGCCGCATTGGCTTTTTCGCCGATGACCTCCACGTTGACCGGAACCTGGCGCCAGCCAAAGATGAAGTACCCCTTCCGCAGGATTTCGGTTTCGACGATGGTGCGGCAGCGTTCCTGTGCCCCCAGATCGGTCTTGGGCAAGAACACCATGCCGACGGCGATGCGCATGTCTCCGGGCTCGTGACCGGTACGCCGAATGTGGCGCTTCATGAAATCCCATGGAATCTGAACATGAATGCCGGCGCCGTCGCCGGTCTTGCCGTCGGCGTCGACGGCGCCGCGGTGCCATACCTTGCCGAGGGCCTCGATCCCGGCCTCGACGACCCGTCGCGACGAGGTGCCGTCAATGGACGCCACCATGCCGACGCCGCAAGCATCATGTTCTTGCATCGGGTCGTACATGCCGTCGCGGGCCAGGCGCGCGGTTTCGCGATGCCAGTGTCCGACGAAGTCACGGTCGCTTTCGACGATTGGTTTTTTCATCACCACTCTCCCTAGGAAACCTGCGCCAGGGCAGCAGCCGTTTCCTCGGCGCGCCGTGCCGCATCGGCGAAACTCAGATAGTCGTGGATCCCGTCGGCCGCTTCCCGGCCATCGCGGATCGCCCAGACCACCAGCGAGGCGCCGCGCATGATGTCGCCGGCCGCGAACACGCCGGGCAGCGCCGTCATTTTTGACGGCTCGGCAACCTTGATGGTGCCCCAATCCGTAACAGGCAGCTCCGGCGCGCCGAACAGCGTCGGCAGATCTTCCGGATCGAATCCCAGCGCCTTGATCGCCAGATCGGCTTCAACGACGAAGCTAGACCCGGGAATGGGCTCCGGGGTTTGGCGGCCGGTAAAGTCCGGCATGCCCAAATGCATCCGGTGTGCGCGGACGCCCTCGACCCGGTTCGCGCCGACGAAGGCCTCGGGAGCCGACAACCAGACGAATTCAACACCTTCTTCCTCGGCATTGGCGACCTCGCGCTGCGAACCGGGCATATTGTCGCGGTCGCGGCGGTAGAGACATTTCACCGATGTCGCCCCCTGGCGCACGGCGGTACGCACGCAATCCATGGCGGTATCACCGCCGCCAATGACGACCACGTTCTTGCCGCGGGCATCAAGGCTGCCGTCGTCGAATGCGGCAACTGCATCGCCGAGGCCCTTGCGGTTCGATGCGGTCAGGTAATCCATGGCCGGAACCAAGCCATTGAGGCCGGCGCCTGGCGCCTTGAAATCGCGTGCCTTGTAGACGCCGGTGGCGATAAGGATAGCATCGTGGTCGTCACGCAGATCCTGAAGCGAAGCGTCTCGGCCGACCTCGAAATTACTGTGATAGATGATGCCGCCGTCGGCCAACAAGCGCGTGCGTCGTTCAACCGCAGTCTTTTCGAGCTTGAAGTTGGGAATTCCGTAGATCAGCAGGCCTCCCATGCGGTCGTAGCGGTCATAGACGTGAATTTGATAGCCGAGTTGGCGCAGTCGATCTGCCGCGGCGAGCCCGGCCGGGCCACCGCCGATGATGCCGACCGATTGATCCCGTTCCTGGCGCGGCTGGGGCGGTTTGACCCAGCCCATGTCCCAGGCGGTTTCGGTGATATGCTTTTCGATGGCGCCGATGGTGACGGTACCGTGGCGCGATTGCTCCAGCACGCACGACCCCTCGCACAACCGATCCTGCGGACAGATACGTCCACAGATCTCCGGGAAGGTATTGGTAGCCTGGGAAACCTCGTAGGCCTCTTCCATGCGGCCTTCGGTGGCCAGGCGGAGCCAGTTGGGGATGTTGTTTTGCAGCGGGCAATGCACCTGGCAAAAGGGAATGCCGCATTGTTCGCAGCGCGACGACTGTCGCACCGCCGCGTCGTCGGCATAGGAATCATAAATTTCGTCGAAATCACCGCGTCGCACATCGGCCGATCGCTTGCTCGGCATCGAGCCCGCGATATCGAGGAACTGCTGCATCGGATCCGGCATGCTCAACCTCCCTAAACCCCAAGAACCGTTTAGTCCAAGGATCATGCCCTTGGTTCTATTGCACCCCACTCAGCCCCAGATCGCGCTTGCGGGCCGATCACCATCATAATATGTCAGTGTATCTTACCAAATATGACGAGATAACGGCAATTCGAAGCGTTATCATATATGTATGCCCTATATTTACAATAACTAACATCTATTTAGTACCGATTATGTACTAAATAGATGACTGGAACGCGCGCGTCCTATACGTTAATAATTACAAGACTTTGGGGGAGGTGCCATTGACCATCCTACATATCGCGGTACTGGCGGTAGTTCAGGGCATCACCGAATTTATACCGGTGAGTTCCTCGGGGCACCTGATTCTTATCCCGCTGGTCACCACGTGGCCCGACCAGGGTCTGGTCATTGATGTTGCCGTTCATGTGGGCACGCTGGGCGCGGTGATCCTCTATCTCCATCGCGACGTCTGGGCGATGGCTGTCGGACTGGGCCGCACGCTGCGCGGACGCTTTGATGCGGGTGCGCGCCTGTTCACGCAGTTGTTCATCGCCACGTTGCCGGTGGTCGCCGCCGGCTATCTTTTGGACCGGCATTACCCGGGGGCCTTTCGCAGCATGGCCGTGGTCGGCTGGGCGACGCTCGGGTTCGGAATCGTCCTGTGGTTCGCCGATAACATTGGCATGACCGTGCGCCGTATCGAACACCTGAAAATAAGCGACGCGGCGATCATCGGCGTGGCACAGGTGCTGGCGCTGATCCCCGGAACGTCCCGCTCGGGCATCACCATGACGGCGGCGCGGCTTCTCGGCATGGAACGCAGCGACGCCGCGCGGTTTTCCATGCTGCTGTCGATTCCGACCATTCTCGGTGCCGGCGTGCTGAAGGGATGGGACCTTTATCAAACCGGCAACGTGACGGTGGCCGCCGACGCGTTCGTCGCCGCCGGCCTAGCGTTCATTACCGCCTTGGTTGCCATTGCCCTGATGATGGCGTGGCTGCGGCGCGCCAGTTTCGCGCCGTTCGTGATCTACCGCATCGTCCTCGGCGTGCTGGTCCTCGGCCTCGCCTACGGCACCCTGCCCATTGGGTGACAGGCCGGCCGATCAATAGCCGCGATCGAGATCGACAACATTGTGCGGCGCCTCGCCGCGCTCCATGCGGCGAACATTGTCGGCGATGTATTCAGCCGCCGAACTCGGTACGGTGAGGCTCGCCATGTGTGGCGTCACCGTGACCTTGGGATGGCTCCAGAAGGGATGCTCTTGCGACAGCGGTTCCTGATGGAAGACGTCCAGAACCGCCGCCTCGATGTGCCCGGAGTCGAGCGCCGCCAGAAGATCATCATCGACCACATGACCACCCCGCGCGCAGTTGATGATGCAGGCTCCCTTTGGCAGATCGGCCAGTAGTGCCGCGTCGATAATGCCTTCGGTGGCTGCCGTAAGTGGCAGTAGGCAGACCAGAATCTCGGTGCGGGCGAGAAACGGTTTCAAACCTTCGGCGCCGGCGAACGAGGTGACGCCGTCGATCGTCTTGGCCGAACGGCTCCATCCGGCCACGTCGAAACCCAAGGCCGCCAGCTTTCGCGCCGCGTCACCGCCGAGTTCTCCGAGACCCAAGATACCGACACGGCGCTCCCGCGTATCAACCTGCAGAAGGTTCTGCCAATGACGCTCGGCGCTCCATTTCAGGTAGGTGGCGAAGTTGCGATGGAAATGCAGCACCCAATACAGCACGTACTCGCTCATGCCCTCGGTCAGGCAGCGATCGACCAGGCGCACGATGGGGACGTGGCGCGGCAGTTCATTGTCACAGACGATGCCATCGATGCCGGCGCCGAGGCTGAGGATGGCTTTCAGGTTCGGATAGGTCCGCAGCTCGCCAACCGGTGGACGCCAGACGATGGCATAGTCGATCTCCGCCTTATCGCCGATTTCATCCGGCCAGACACGAAATTCCGCATCGGGGAACTGCTCGAGCATGGCGGCGCGCCACAACGGCATCTTGTCGACGCCGGATAGAAACATGAAGATCATTGAGGGTCCTCTCAGGTGCTGACCGCGCCCGTGTCGTCGGCGCGCAGATCGAACGCGGCCGCCATCAAGGCGCGGGTGTAGGGATCGGTGGGATTGTCGAAGACGGTATCGGCGGCGCCGTATTCGACCACCCGCCCGTCACGCATGACCAATAATTCGTGCGCCATCGCGCGCACCACCTTGAGGTCGTGGCTGATGAACATGTAGGCGAAATCGTGACGACGCTGCAAATCGCGGAGCAGATCGACGATCTGTGCTTGTACCGACATGTCGAGCGCGCTGGTCGGCTCGTCGAGGATGATGAAGCGGGGCTTGAGGATCAGCGCCCGCGCGATGGCGATGCGCTGTCGCTGGCCGCCGGAGAATTCATGCGGATAGCGATCCTGGGTTTCCGGTTCCAATCCGACCTCGCGCAATGTTTCACCAACCAGCGCGCGGCGTTCCGCTTCATTGCCACCGAGGCCATGGATAACCAGACCCTCCTCGACAATCTGGCCGACCGACATGCGCGGGCTGAGGCTGCCGAACGGGTCCTGAAAGACAATCTGCATCTGGCGTCGCAGCAACCGCAAATTCTCGCCACGAAGCCCCTGCAGATCCTGACCTTCAAAGCTGAGGCCGCCGGTTGATTTTTCCAACCGCAGCAAGGCGCGTCCCAGGGTCGATTTGCCGGATCCCGATTCGCCGACGATGCCCAAGGTATGGCCCTTGCGAATTTCCAGGCTGATGCCGTCGACCGCCTTGATGTGGTCGACCGTGCGGCGCAGCACGCCCCGCTTCACCGGGAACCACACCCGAATGTCGTCGCCGGCCATGATCAGTGGTTGATCCGGCCGTGCCGGGTCGGGGCGGCCCTTGGGTTCCGCCCCCAGCAGATGCCGGGTATAGGGATCGGCCGGGGTATCGAACACCGCCTCCACCGCGCCGGCCTCGACGACCAGCCCCTGGTTCATGACCGACATTGTATCCGCCATGCGACGCACGATACCGAGATCATGGGTAATCAGCAGCATGGCCATGCCGAGCCGCTGTTGCAGGTCCTTCAGCAGTTTCAGTACCTGTGCCTGCACCGTAACGTCGAGCGCCGTGGTCGGTTCATCGGCGATCAAAAGATCCGGATCGTTGGCCAGTGCCATGGCGATCATCACCCGCTGCTGCTGCCCGCCGGAAAATTCGTGAGGCAGCGCATGCAGGCGCTTTGTCGCCGCTTCCAGGCCAACCAGTTCCAGTAATTCAAGCACGCGCGCGCGGGCTTCCTTGCGTCCCAAGTGCTTGTGCAGGAAAAAGACTTCGCTGATCTGCTTTTCAATGTTATGCAGCGGATTAAGGCTGGAAAGCGGTTCCTGGAAAATCATGGCGATTTCGTTGCCGCGGATTTCGCGCATGCGGGAATCGGGCGTGCCAACCAATTCCTCGCCGCGATAGCGGATGCTGCCGCCCGGGTGATGCGCCAGCGGATAGGGCAGCAACTGCATGATGGACAGCGCCGACACCGATTTGCCCGATCCGGACTCGCCGACCAGGGCGTGGGTCCGTCCCTTTTCAATGCTGAACGAAACATCGGACACCGCGCGCACCTCGTGTTCGCCGTGGCCGAAGTGGGCGGACAGGCCCTCGACCGTGATCAGCGGCGGCGATCCATCGGTTTGCGAAACTGTGCTCATCGAAAGGTCTTTCGCGGGTCAAAGGCATCACGCACCGCCTCGCCGACAAATATCAGCAACGACAGCATGGAGGCGAGGACGAAGAACGCGGTCAGGCTGAGCCAGGGCGCGTGCAGATTGTTTTTTCCCTGGTTCAACAGTTCGCCCAGGGACGGCGAGCCCGGCGGCAGGCCAAAGCCGAGGAAATCGAGCGCCGTCAACGTCGTCACCGAGCCCGAGAGGATAAATGGCAGAAACGTCAGCGTCGCCACCATGGCGTTGGGCAGGATGTGCTTGAACATGATCAGGATGCTGCCGGCGCCAAGCGCCTCGGCGGCGCGCACGTAGTCGAAACTGCGCGCCCGGTAGAATTCGGCGCGCACGACGCCGACCAACCCCATCCAGCTAAACAGCAGCATCAATCCCAACAACCACCAGAAATTGGGCTGCACGATGCTGGCCAGGATGATCAGCAGATAGAGCGTCGGCAAGCCGGCCCAAATTTCGATGAAGCGTTGGAACGACAGGTCGATCCAGCCGCCGAAATATCCCTGCACGGCGCCGGCGGCAATGCCGATAATGGAACTCAATGTGGTCAGCACCAGGCCGAACAGGACCGATATGCGAAAACCGTAAATCATGCGCGCCACCACATCACGCGCCTGGTCATCGGTACCGAGCCAGTTTTCCGCCGACGGCGCCGACGGCGCCGGCTCGTTGAGATTGAGGTTAACGGTGTCGTAGGAATAACGAACCGGCGGCCACAGCATCCACCCCTTGGCATCGATCAGCTCGGCGACAAAGTCGTCACGGTAATCGGCCTCGGTCAGGAATTCCCCGCCAAACGTGGTTTCCGGGTAAATCTGAAAGATCGGCATGTAAAAGGCGCCGTCGTAACGCACCAGAATCGGCCTGTCATTGGCGATAAACTCGGCGAACAGGCTGATAATGAACATGCCCATAAACAGCCACAAGGAGACGAAGCCACGGGTGTTGCGGCGGAAATTACGTAGCCGTCGCAGGGTGATCGGCGTCAATCGGATACCGAGGAAGCGCTTGTCCGTCGTCGGGGAAATCGCCGCTGCCGTCGCGCCGTCCATGCGCTAGCCCTCCCGCCCTTCAAAATCGATGCGCGGATCGATAACGTGGTACATGACGTCGCCGATGATGTTCAGCACCAACCCCATCAGGGTGAAGAAATAGAGCGTCGCGAACATCACGGGGTAGTCCCGGGTCAACGCGGCCTCGAATCCCAGCAAGCCGAGGCCATCGAGTGAAAAGATGATCTCGGTCAGCAATGATCCAGTGAACAGGATGCCGACGAAGGCGCTCGGGAAACCGGCGATGACGATCAACATGGCATTGCGGAAGACATGGCCGTACAGCACCTGGCGCCTGTCCAATCCCTTGGCCCGGGCGGTGACCACATATTGCTTACCGATTTCCTCCATGAACGAATTTTTCGTCAGCATGGTCAAACCCGCGAAACCGCCGATGACCATGGAGAGAATGGGCAGGGTAATGTGCCAGAAATAATCCTTGATCTGGCCCCATCGGGACAGGTCGTCAAAGTTTTCTGACACCAGCCCCCTGAGTGGGAACCAATCCAGATATCGCCCACCGGCGAACAGCACGATCAGCAGGATGGCGAACAGGAACGCCGGAATGGCGTTGCCCAGAATGACAACGCTCGACGACCAGACATCGAAACGCGAACCATCCCGCACCGCCTTGGCCACTCCCAGCGGAATCGAAATCAGATACACCAGCAATGTCGTCCACAGGCCCAATGAGATCGACACCGGCATCTTGTCGAGAACCAGATCGATAACGCTTCGATCCTTGAAGAAGCTGTTGCCGAAATCGAACACCAGGTAATTCTTCATCATCAGCCAGAAACGCTCGTGGGCCGGTTTGTCGAGCCCGAACTGGCGTTCCAGATCCTTGATGAATTCCGGCGGCAATCCCTGAGCGCCGCGATAACGACTGGTCGAGCCACCAGCGTCCTTCCCGCTCTGCGCCTTGCTTTCGCCGACGTTCGTGCCGCCGCCGGTCTCGTTCCCAACGTTGCCGCTAACCCGACCGGTGGCGTCCGTTGCTTCCCCCGTCAACTGCGCCAGTAACTGTTCCACTGGCCCGCCCGGCAGCACCTGCACCACGGCGAAATTGATGACGATGATCGCGAACAGCGTTGGCGGCACCAGAAGCAGGCGGCGGATGATGTAGGCGAACATGCGGGAATTATAGGCGCTTCGGCGCCCAGGGCCAGGGGGCGGCCCCCGGGATGCGCGAGGACGCGTTGCGGGCCATCATCACTGCGCACCTGCTTCCTTCGAGCGATTGCGTCTTGACGCCAGCGCATTCGCCTTGGCGCGATCAACCCACCAGGCGAAAAACTGGTTTCCCTGCGTCGGCGTCACCGTCGGCCGGCCGAACAAATCCCAATAGGCGATACGGTCATAGCCGGCATGGAAGTGAGGGATCACATAAAACCCCCACTGCAATACCCGATCCAGCGCGCGCACGGCGGTGACCAAACTCTTGCGATCCGGCGCCGCGATAACCTTTTCGATCAGCCCGTCGATAGCCTTGTCTTTGATGCCGATACGGTTGCGGCCGCCTTCAAGGTCAGCCGCCTTGGATCCCCAAAAACTCCGCTGCTCATTGCCTGGCGACAGGGACTGGCCATATCCGTCGACGATAACATCGAAATCGAAGGTATCCAGCCGGCGCCGGTACTGCGCCGTTTCGACGGTACGCACCCGCGCCTTGACCCCCAGTTTTTCCAGGTTCTTGGCGAAAGGCAGAACGACACGCTCGAATAATGGGCTGCGCAGGAGAATTTCGAACTCCAGGGTTTGTCCTGTCTTTTCGTTGACCCGAACGTTGTCCTTAATTACCCAGCCGGCATCGCGCAACAGCTTGGAGGCCGCGCGCAGATTGCGCCGAACACTACCCGAGGCATCGTTGCGCGGCGGATTGTATTCCGTGGTGAACACTTCGTCCGGAATACTGCCGCGATAGGGTTCCAGCAGCGCCAATTCGGCCTGGGACGGCAACCCCGTGGCGGCAAGTTCTGAATTATCGAAATAGCTACGCGTTCGCTCATACTGTCCGTAGAACAGGTTCTTGTTGGACCATTCGAAATCGAAGGCATAGGCCAGCGCCGCGCGGACGCGCTTATCCTGAAACTTTGCGCGCCGGAGGTTGTAGGCGAAACCCTGCATGCCGGATGACCGGTCGTGTTCGATGCGCTCAAGCTTGATCAGTCCGCTCTTGACCGCCGGCGTGTCGTAGCCGGTCGCCCAGGCTTTTGATGAATTTTCCGCCCGGAAATCGATCCGGCCCGCCTTAAAGGCCTCAAGCACGACGGTGGCGTCGCGGTAGTATTCGAACTGCATGCGGTCGAAATTATTGCTGCCCCGTTGCACCGCCAAATCACCCCCCCAATAGTCGGTGACCCGTTCAAATTCGATCGACCGGCCGGGATCGACCTTGGCGATACGGTAAGGACCGCTGCCTAGCGGCGGTTCCAACGTGGTCTTGGTAAAATCCCGAGTCGACCAGTAATGCTTCGGCAAGACGACGAGTTGCCCAATGATCAGAGGCAGTTCCCGGTTTTCGCCCGGCTTGAAATCGAAACGCACGGTTCGCTCGCCGACCTGGCTGACCTTCGCGACGCTGCCATAGTAAAACCGAAAGAACGGTGTGCCCTTGGCAACCAACGTTTCGAACGACCAGATGACATCGGCCACGGTCACCGGTTTGCCATCGTGCCAACGGGCCTGCGGACGCAAACGGAACTCGACCCACGAACGATCCTTCGGTGTCCGCACCGCTTCGGCCAACAGGCCATATTGGGTAAACGCTTCATCGGCCGACGACGCCATCAGCGAATCGTAGATGGCGGCGATGCCCGTCGCCGCGTTGCCCTTGACGATGAACCCGTTCAGCGAATCATACGTGCCGATGGCGCCGAGTCGGATGGCGCCGCCTTTCGGCGCGTTCGGATTGACGTAGTCAAAATGTTTGAAATCGGCGGGATACTTGAGGTCGCCATGCATGGCGAGGCCATGGGACCACGCGGGATCCTCGGCCGGGTTCTGGGCGAAGGCGGGCGACGCGGCGAAAAGGGCGATAAAAGCGGCGGCAAGGAGGCGCATGATCTCTCCAGTATTCGTCGTGTATCCCAGCGATATAGGAGGTTTGCGCGCCGCGGTTCAAGGGCGCCGCGCCAAGATGACGCAATTGTAATGTGGAAAAGCCGATCAGGCGGCGAGCAGCGCCAGCGCCTCGGCGTGCAATTCAGCGTTGGCGGCGGCGACCACGGTGCCGTCG
>JAYOFM010000019.1:0-35876 GCA_038117225.1 Rhodospirillales bacterium | reverse complement strand
TTCCCATAGCAACTCCGGTGTATACCAGTGTTGCACTTGGTTTGTGAATTTAGCCGTCATAATCTTGAACAAGCTCCTCAATCTTTTAGGATATCTTAATCAGCGTTAACGGATGTCGACTTTGACGTGAGCCCCTGCTTATCCTCATTCAGAAGTTAGTTCTGTTCAGGGTTGGTCCTCTCTGGGAGCCCCGCGCCGGCGCCATTGATCTGCGCATCCCAAAGCTGCGCAAGGGGAGCTACCTGCCGTGTTTCCTGGAACCCCGCCGCACCGCCGAGAAGGCTCTGATCGCCGTGATCCAGGAAGCTTATATCCAAGGCATCTCGACCCGGTCGGTTGATGATCTGGTCAAGGCCATGGGCATGACCGGCATCTCCAAGAGCCAGGTCTCCAGGCTGTGCGAGGAGATCGATGAACGGGTGAAAGCCTTCCTCGAGCGTCCCATCGAAGGGGATTGGCCCTACCTATGGCTCGATGCCACCTACATTAAAAGCAGAAAGGCCGGCCGCATCCTGCCGGTCGCCGCGATAGTCGCCGTCGGCGCCAATACGGAAGGAAAGCGCGAGGTTCCCGTCGCCTTGCGTCTGACGTTTGGATCGGGCCGGGGAACGCCCGATGTCCACAAATGACCACATTTTCACCCGGAATCGGTCATGTTTCGTTTTATATCAATGGGTTGATCCGTTTGAACCGGGGGGAAAACGGTTTGAAACGGCGGAAAAGCGCTCGAAAGCGCCGCAAATGTGGTCCCGGGGTGGAAATTCCGGGGCGTTGCGGGGCATGCGGGGACGGCGGGCGGTCTCGGGCCGGGGCGTCAGACGCGGCGGGCGGCCTCGGGCAGAGTCGTCAGGCGGGCCATTTCCGGGTCGTCGAACAGGTCGGGGGCCGTCAGGTAGCCGATCAGGAAGTCCGTCGAGTCCTCGCCCCAGAACAGGTGGCCGCCGGCGACCGCCGTGGGCACGCCGAACACGCCGGCGGCGATGGCGTCCTCGCCGTTTTGCCGCAGCCGCGCCTTGACCGCCGCATCGGCGATGCGCTCGTCCGCATCGGCGGCGTCGAGGTCCATTTTCATGCGCGCCCAGTCCGCGTCGTCGTCGCACAGGCAATCCTCTTGCCACACCAGGTCGAGGATGCGGCCGATGGCGGCACGCTGCTCGCCCAGCGCGATGGCCAGGCGAAGGGCGCGCAGCGGGTTGAAGGGATGCGCGCGCGGCATGCGGAACGGGATGCCGAGCGCCCGCGCCCGCCAATGGCAGGATTGATAGGTGAAGGTCTTCTTCGGCGCGATTTCCGCCGGGCCCTTCTGGCCCCAGTGGTTGAGCAGCCCGGCGAACAGCAGCGGGCGGAAGTTGACGGTGGTTTCCGGCGGCAGTTCGCCCAGGCGATGGAACTGCAGGTAGGCGAACGGGGAGATGACGTCGAAGTACCAATCGATGGCGGCCACCGCCCTACTCCGCCGCCGGCTTGACGTTGGCGACGGGGCCCCCGTGATCGTCGGGGGTATAATCGAGCCTCGGCGTTTCCGGCACCTGGCAGCCGACCGGGCAGCAGCGGGCCGGCTGGCGGTCGCGGCTGACCGCGCCCGTCTCATCCGTCAGCACGCCGCGCCCGAGCAGGCGTTCGACCACCTGGACCCGGTCCTCGATTGGATAGTAGCGATAGATTTCCCGCTTCATGGCTTCCGGCGAGCCGCCGCCGTGCAGGCTGATGACCGAATACCAGCCGGCCTCGTCCGACGCGGTCAGGTCCTCCATCAAGCGGGCCACCGCCATGCGCGCCTCGTGCGGCACGTCGGGCCGGGTTTCCAGCATTGCCGCCAGGGTGCCGGCGGTTTCCGGATTGTGGTCCTCGTCCGGTCCCGGCAGGGTGACGATGAGGCCGCCGGAAACCTCGTGCGCCAGCCGGTGCATGTCGTAGATCTGCGTCGCCAGCAAAAGCTTGCCGACGTTGGCGAACACCCCGTCCGGCTGGAAGTTGCCGGCCGGGTCGGCGAAACCGTAGACCGAGGCGGCGACGCCGCAGGCGTAGAAGCCCTCGACGATCTTGATCAGCTCGACCAGGTTATCGCGGAGATGCGGCGTGGTTTCGGCGTCGAGACCGTTGGAACGGGTCATCATCACGCCGGCGCCGATCAGCAAATCGCCGAAACCGGCGCGCGCCGCGATGCAGCTGTGGCGGTGATGGGTGGCGTAGGTCCGCGTCAGCAGATGCGAGAACTGCCATTCGCCGGCCAGGAACACCCGCTCCCACGGCACGAACACGTCCTCGAACATCACCGTGCCCGTCGACTGGCCGAACTGGTTGGAAAACTTCGCCGCCGCGTTGCCGGGCCGCCCCGCCGGCCTGGCGGCGATGGTGATGCCGTCCGCATCGACCGGCACGGCGCAGCAGACCGCGAAATCGGCGTCGTCCTCGGTCATGTTCCGGCACGGCATGACCAGCAGATCGTGCACATAGGGGGCGCCGGTGACGATCGCCTTGACGCCGCGAATGACGATGCCGTCGGCGCGGCGCTCGCTGATATGGACGTAGGAATCCCGGTTGATCTGCGCGTGCGGCCGCTTCGAGCGATCCCCCTTGCCGTCGGTCATGGCGATGCCGACGGTGAGATCGTTGTCCTGCACATGGTGCATGTAATCCAGGAAGCGCTGCTGGGATTCGCCGCCCAGTTCGGCGTCCATGGCGTGGGTGCACTGGTAGAGCGCGTTGAAGGCATCGTGGTTCAAATAGCGCTGGGCGCAGCCGGATTCGCGGCACAGCAGGCGCACCGCTTCCAGCTTGTTGATCAAATCCTGCGGCGTGCGGTTGAGGTGCAGCATGCGGTTGACGTGGCGCCCGGAGGTGTGCTGCGTCGCCCGCATCAGCGGCGCGTAACGGTCATCGAGGGCATAGTCGTAGGTGACGCCGATGGCGTTGATCCCGGGTGCCAGTTGCGGCGCGTCGGCGACGCTGGCGATGGCCTCGCCGTCGACGAAGACGCGCGGTTTCAACCGCCGCAGCGATTCCCGATAACCGTCGGACGATAGAAACATCAAAACCTCCCGGACAAAGTCAGCCTGCCGGATCATTAGAACTAACGTTTACGTTAACGTCAATTTTCACCACGCCCCATTGCGGCTACAGTCCACCTCTATCTCAAAGGGAAGAGATTTCGTGACCACGTTCATCCTCGTCCATGGCGCCTATCACGGAGCCTGGTGCTGGCAACGCCTGGCGCCACTGTTATCGGCGCAAGGGCACGGTGTCATCACGCCCGATCTTCCCGGCCACGGCGACGATCCGACACCGCTCGGCGCGGTCAACCTCGATGCCTACGCCGATCACCTTGCCGCCATCGTCGACGCCGCGCCTGAACCGCCGGTGATCGTCGGCCACAGCATGGCGGGGATTGTTCTGTCCACGGTCGCGGAACGGATCCCCGACCGTATCCGCCGCCTGGTCTATCTGAGCGCCTATATGCTGCGGGACGGCCAAACCTTGTCGGCGGTCGCCAAGGCGGATTCCGCGTCGCTGGTCGAGGCCCGAGTGGGTGACGTCGACGGTGTCCCCTGCGTGGTGTTGAAGGATGGCGTGCTGCGCCGGGCATTCTATCACGATGCCACGGACCATGATCTGGAATGGGTGAGCGGGCACATGGCGCCGCAGCCTGTCGCCCCGTTTCGCGACGCTATCACCCTAACCAGCGAAAAATGGGGCGGCGTACCGCGACTCTATGTCCATTGCGCGGACGACCGGGCCATCTCGCCGACGTTGCAGCGGCAAATGGTCGCGGCATTGCCGGGAACCGCGACGGCCTCCCTGGCGGGCGGCCACTCGCCGTTCATCACCCGTCCCCAAGAACTTGCCGCGCTGCTCGACGACTTATGACCCTGGTGATAACCGTGGCTATGACCGTGGCGCGTCCTTGGGCAGGCACCGCAATACGCCGTCGTCACCCGAGACCAGCGCCTGGGCCGGCAAAACCGCGAGGCATTTCGGATCTGAAACCAACGGCCGCAGTACTTCGACCATCCAATCGTCAAGGCGCATCGGCCAGACGATATCGGCTTCACCGAGGAGGGCGCGTAGGGAGTCTGGAGATCTCACGTGTGTCCATGGTGTCTTTTTTTCCGCACCCCAGCTGACCTCGGTACGCAAATTAACACCCGAGCGCACACCCTTCGGTCCCTTCTCCATCGCAAAATAGTTGATGTACCCGAACAAATCGTTGTCTCCGCCTTGATCGATGACCACGAGTCCTGGCCGATCCGGTAACAATTCACCTCGAAGCGGCATGATCCGCGCAACCGCTCGCCGGGCCTCGAAAACGCGCGGGCTAACACCTTGATATCGACGCTCGGTCACATCGACAACGCTACGATACACCGCCCGCGCTTGCCACGCCCCAAGCGAGGCGAGGATCAGTAAGGCGATACCCATGATCCATTTTTTTCTGAATATCGCGTCCAGGCGGCGTCCCCACGCACCCTGAAGCGCCACGGCAACACCGAACGCCAGCGCCAATAACCCCAAGGCGTGTAATACTTGCAATGGCACTCTGGTCAAACGAGGAATGGAGTTGAGGTTCTCAAAATACCAGGGCCCGAAACAACTGAGATGCAACCAAGCCAGAATTCCGAGGTAGATACTTGTGAACCCGGCCCAGGCGAGAATTGAACGCCAACGACGGGTAACGAGGGCGACGTAAACCCCGGCACCGGCAGCCAGCAATAGCGGCGTTTTGTAACCGACGCTGTAATTCCAGACCGCATTCGTGAAGCGTGTGGCGAGCCCTTGCCAATCCATGGTCGCGACGCGAGCAATGGTTTCGGCCTCGAAATTCTTCATCATGGAGCCGGCAAGACAATCATCAGTGGCAACCAGGGGACTCCAAAGTGCCATCAGTATGACCGTCGGCAGGCACAAGGCGAGGCCGGCGAGCAGCGTACGTTGCATCCGCTCGCCGCCATTCACCGTACGCCCCGCCATAAGAGCGAGTGCCGCGATGCCAAAGCCGGGAAGCAACGTTACCGCCGCAGCCTTGATCAAGTATCCCCCCGCCACCGCCAGGCCGGCATGAATGAGCACGCGAGGGCTCATCGCATCCGCCGCTTCGGCGAGGAACAACACCGCTAGGGCGGCGACGAAAAAATAAATCTGTGGTTGTTCGACCAAGAGATTGTACATCCACAAGCGCCCCATGACCTCCGCGCCAAGAAACAGCAGCAGGAACAACCATGCCCCGAAATTCACCGTGCGTTTCCGCAACCCGGCCTTGGCCCGTAACATCCAGGCGACCACGTCGAAGATAAACGCCGCGACAGCCACGTGGAGCACGAAGATGATTGGCGCCGATAGGCCGGCATCGTCCGAACCCAGTATCTGCCACGGCGTAAGAATTAGTAGGCGCCAACCCGGCGTATAGCCCTGAAGATGGATGGTCGTGCGCACTGCTTCGTAGCCACCGGTCAAATGGATTAGCCGTGACGCGCCAAGCCAATTGGTGAACTCGTCGACGGAATAGGGGATATACCCAACGCCACCGTTGATCGCGACCGCGACAAGGCCAAGCGCCGTCAGTAGGACGGCGGGATGCGATGCGCAGGCCACCGGACTTTCGCCGTCACAAATTGTCCGCCAGCGCCTGAGTAGTCCGAACACCGCCACCGCCAAAACCGTGAACACGGCAATTCGAAGCGGCACCCTGGCGACGACATGCAGGACGAACAACAGCACCTGGAACAATGTCGCGCCACCAACCAAGCGGAGGCCGAGGGTCCGGAATCCGTCTATCCCGGGAGTTGGCAAGAGGAGGCCAAGCCCAAGAAAGGCGACGCTCATGAGCAATATAGTCGTCATCACCTGTCCGCCGAATGCGACAAACTGCTCATCCGTCAGCTCTCCGCAAGAAAGCCCCGATAATCGGCGACAAGATCGCGGACCGCCGCATCGCGCAGGCGCTCGCCGATGGCGACCGTGGCCAGGGTGGGGTCGGAGCCGATGCGTCCGTCTGGGAAGCGGTTTCGATAGTCGTCGCTATCATAGATCACCCCCGTTGGCGCGATCTCCGGCGTCAGCTTGCCGGCACCGCGCACCCGTGCGCCGTCTTGCGGGTAGCCGAAATAGGTCAAAGACACCTCGCCCGCCGTGGCGTGACTGCCATTGGCGACGCCGAACTCCTCTTCTTGAATCTTTTCCACCGCCGGCGTATCGAACCAGTTGCGCATACGGCATCGCACCGGCGGTCGGTTGTCGCCGCTCTTGCCAAGACTCGATTCAGCGTAGATTTCCGAAAATGCCGCCGAGGCGGTCGCGATGTTGCCACCGTGACCGTTGATAAAAAAGAAACGATCGAAGCCATGCCGGGTCAATGAATCGACCACGTCCTTGATGACGGCAATCAGCGTCAATGGCCGGAGCGTGATCGATCCGGCGAAGCCCAGGTGATGCTGAGCCATGCCGATCGACAACGTCGGCGCCACCAGCGCGCCCGTCTCAGCCGCAACGCCGTCGGCGACAATTTCCGGGCACAGCGCGTCGGTGCCGATGAATCCCGTCGGCCCATGCTGCTCGGCCGAGCCGATGGGAATGATGATCCCGGTCGATTCTTTCAGATAAGCCTCGACCTCGGGCCAGGTTCGCAGTTGCAGGCGCATGGATAGGTGTCCTTTCGTCAGTATCGTCAATCGGCACTGTTGGCCGAGAAACCGTAATTGGATGCCGACGTTATCAATCCATCGCCGACATCCGCGGCGACGGCATCGCGCGACCGTGTCCCGGCATCACCATAGCCGGCACCGCCGGGCGTGTGGATGACCAATCGCTCGCCGGCGGCGATGCGCTGCGTGCCCTTGCCGGCGAGTTTCCGTCCACCAGCGACGTGCAAGGCCCCGGGGGCACCATTGCCGCCACCGGCACGGCCGCGCGCCGGGTTATCAATGCGGTCGAAGGCCGCGAGCAACTCGAACTCCTTGCCGATGGCGCTTTCGATTTCCAGAACTTGGCCGAGACCGCCGCGGTATCGCCCGGCCCCCGCCGAATCACTCGAATACTCCTTACGCCGAAACAGCAGAGGCGCGACCTGTTCATTGATTTCCACCGGCGTGCCACGCACGCCCGAAGGATAAGCGGTCGCTGACAGACCGTCCCGCATCGGCCGCGCACCGGTGCCGCCGTTGGTCACGGCGGTGATGGTGAACAGTCGCGCATCATTGCTGGCGCGGTCCGTTTCACCTCGGAAGGTTAAATTCCAGAGACAATTGGCGCCTTCCGCCGGCACCCGTTCGGGAACCGCCTGAGCCAGACAGCCGAACACCACGTCCGGCAGCATCTGGCCGATGACGTGGCGAGTGCACACGGCGGCGGGATAGGGCGCATTGAGGATCGATCCCTCCGGCGCGGAAATTTGGAAGCGGCCGAGCGAGCCCGCGTTGTTGGGCACCTCGGGCGCCACGATGCAGCTTAATCCGAACGATGTGTACGCCTTGGTATAGGCATGCGGGACATTGATGCCGTACCGCGATAGGGGCGACGTACCGTCGAAATCGACCGTGATCGCATCGTCACCGATGGTCAGCGCCGCCACCAATTCCAAGGGCTTGTCGTAACCATCGATCGTCATGCTGTTTCGATAGATGCCACGCGGCAGTTTCGCAATCTCCGCGATCACAGCGTCGTGCGAGCGTTCGCAAACGAAGTCTGCGACCTCGCTCAGATCATCAAGGCTGAATTCGTCCATCATTTCAATCAAACGCTGGCAGCCGATATCGTTACAGGCGGCCAGGGAATAAACATCGCCTTCCGATTCCACCGGTTGGCGAGTATTGGCACGAACCATTGCAAGCAGGGTGTCGTTCATGCGTCCCCGATCGACCAACTTCAACATAGGAATATAGATGCCTTCCATGTGCACGTCGGTGCCATCCGGCCCGGTACCCATGCCACCGATATCGGTCAGATGCGAGGTGCAAGAAAACAATGCGACGATATTCCCGTTTCGAAAGCAAGGTGTCGTCAGCACAAAATCATTCAGATGCCCAGTGCCCATCCACGGGTCATTGGTGATGTAAGTGTCGCCCTCATTCATCGTGTCGATGGGGAAGTGGCGAATGAAGTGCTGCACCGATTCAGCCATGGAATTGACGTGACCCGGCGTGCCGGTGACTGCTTGGGCGATCATGCGCCCCTTGAGATCAAAAACACCGGCGGAAAGGTCGCCGCATTCGCGCACGATGGGGCTGAATGCGGTGCGCATCAGCGTTTGTGCCTGTTCCTCAACGACGGATATCAGGCGGTTCCACATCACCTGCATGCGGATGATATCGAGTGCGCTGTTTCGGCCCATGCCCTCGTCCCTTCCCTCTGCCCTTACTATACCCGCTGTCGCACAATCAAACCGATCGCATTAGCGACCAAGCGCGCGGCGACCAGGACACCCCGGCCGCCAACATCCGCCGATGGCATCAATTCGACCACATCAACGCCGACAATGCGCGCCTTCGCGGCGACACCGTGCATCAAATCCAACACCTGCGCATGGCTCAATCCACCAGGGGACGGGCCGATCACGGCGGGAACAACAGCGGGATCGAGGCCATCCACATCGATGGAGATGAAAACATTCCCCCGGGCAGGAATACGATCGAGCGCGCGACCGATTCCTTCCGCATGCACGGTGCGGGCACGAATTATTTTGGCGCCCCACGCCTCGGCATCCGCCAGATCACTCGGCCGCGCGCTACCGAGTGCCCGAGCACCGACTTGCACGATACCGGCGACATGGTTCATTTCCGAGGCCCGGCGCATGGTCGATGATAGACCCAGCCTTTCACCGTCCACCTCATCGCGCCAGTCGATATGGGCATCGATCTGCAGAACCGTCAGCGGTCCTCGTCCGGCATAGGCTTGCAATACCGGGATCGGGATCGAATCATCGCCGCCCATGACCACAGGCACGGCGTCCCTTTCCAGGACCAACGCGACGGTATCGCGAATACGCCGCCGGTTACTGTCGAAGTCGGCTTCGTCCCAGGCCACATCGCCAAGGTCGACGGCACGGCCGCCGCCCGCCAGCAGCGGTCCTTCCAAGTCAAAATCATGGTGATCAAGGCTGGCGGCATAGCCAGCGATGGCGGCCCGCATGGCCGCGGGCCCCTCCGCGCAGTACGGCCCAACGGACACGTACGGGGTCGCGCACGGCGCGCCGATTATAGCCACGTCCGCCGCTAATGCCGAGATATCCTTACATGAAGGCATGCCGAGGAAAGTTTCAGCGCCGCCGCTACCAAACATGGTGCCGATATCCGCCATGGCTCAGTTCCTGCGCGTCATTATGATCTCACCGTTGGCGCCGATGCAGGCGTGGAACTGGGCCGTTACCAGCGTCGATGTCTGTTCCTCGACGATGACCGCCGGACCCTGGAACGACATTCCCGGCGCCAGATCATCGCGCGCATACAACGGCACCGCGATCGTTTCTCCGCTTTCCGCGTCGAAGATGTCGCGTCGACTGATCGGCGCAGCGCACGACAGAGGCGCCGGATCGGCAGCACGAACGGCTGCTGCCGGCGGCGTACCGATCGTCAATGCCCAAGTCAGAACCTCGACCTCCGCATTCGGCAGTGTGCGTTTGAAGAGGCGGGCATACTCGGCGTCGAAGGCCGCCTGCAATACCGGGCCGTCGTCGGAGACTAGCGGGCGGTCGGGCACCGGCACGACGATCTCGTGGCCCTGGCCGACATAACGCATAAAGCCGCTTAACCGCTCCACAAGAACGGCGCCAGGCACGCCAGCGGTGACTACGTCCATCGCCTCGGCCCGCATCACCCTGATAACCTCATTGGCGGCGGCGGCGTCGAAACTTCCTAGCCGCATGTTGAGACTGCGCACGACCTCGTAGGCGACCGGTGCCTTGAGGAAACCGATGGCCGAACCAACGCCGGCATCCGTGGGCACGAGAATACGATCAATTCCGAGTTTCTCGGCAACCCGTCCGACATGCAGCGGAGCGGCGCCACCGAACGCGATCAGTGTATGCTCAGACGCCACCTTGCCCAATTCCACCGCATGCACGCGGGCGGCGTTGGCCATGGTCTCGTCGACCATCTCGACAACTCCGTAAGCCGCCATGGCCGGGGAAAGGCCGAGCGGTTCGGCGACGTCACGTGTCAGCGCCTGCTCGGCGAGTTCTGGTTTCAACGCCACCTTGCCACCGGCGAAGCGGCCAGGATCGATCTTACCCAGCACGATATCGGCGTCGGTGATGGTCGGATACACGCCGCCCCGGTCATAGGCGGCCGGCCCCGGATCGGCGCCGGCGCTGTCCGGTCCGACGGTGATGCGTTGCAAACTGTCGATGCGGGCTATGGAGCCTCCGCCGGCACCGATCTCAACCATCTCGATGACGGGAATGCGCAGCGGCAGGCCCGACCCCTTGCGAAAGCGCGCTTGGCGATCGACCTCGAACTCTCGCGCTTTCTCCGCCCGGCCGTCGGTGATCAGGCATATCTTCGCCGTCGTGCCACCCATATCGAAGGAAATGACCTTGTCCAACCCGGCCGCGCTGGCGAGGTGCTGGGCCAGGATGGCCCCGCCGGCGGGGCCGCTTTCGACCAGCCGAATGGGAAACGCCATCGCCGTATCCAAAGTCGTCAATCCACCGCCGGAGGTCATCAACAGCACCGGGCAATCGAACCCCATGGTCGTCAATCGATCACGCAACCGCTCCAAATACTGTGCCATTCGCGGCCGCACATAGGCGTTGGCCGTGGCCGTGGTAAAGCGCTCGTATTCACGAATTTCGGGGCAAACCTCGGATGACAGAGTCACCCAAAGGTCCGGCGCTTCCTTGGCCAGAACATCCCGCGCCCGCCGTTCATGACCCGGGTTGGCGTAACTGTGCAGAAAGCCGATGGCGACGCTTTCGACGCCTTGCTCGCGCAGGCTCGGCACCAGAGCCGCGACCGCCGCCTCGTCCAGGGGTTCGATGATCCCGCCGTGGATATCGCTGCGTTCCGTCACCACGAAACGTCGTTGGCGCGGCACCAAAGGCTTCAACTTCTCCAGGAACACGTCGTACTGGTCATATCGGCTTTCGTAGCCGATATCGATCACGTCGCGGAAGCCCTCGGTGGTGATCAGCGCCGTCACCGCCCCCTTGCGCTCGATGATGGCGTTGGTCGCCAGCGTGGTGCCGTGTATCACGAGGCTAATCGCGCCCGGCTCCCGGCCGGCGCTTGCAAGCGCGTCCTCGATACCCGCGATGACGCCGTCTTCAGGCGCCGACGGAGTCGTTAGAACCTTCGACGTGAAACGACCTTCAGGGGTTTCCAACACTACATCGGTGAAGGTGCCGCCAATATCGACAGCAAGCCGCGCGTCACCGCTCATAATCCGCTCGGCAGTTCGTGTCCGGCCGCCAGGAGTTTTTCCTTGAGACGCCGGACCAGCACGGCCAACTCCGCCACATCATCGGCATCGAGCACGGGGCCAGGATCGCGCGCCTTCGCCGACGCAATGACGTCCCGTTGGCGCAGTGTCTCCTTGCGCAAGGCCAGCCCGAAGCCGAATTGCTGCTCATGTCGAATCAGCGGCAGATAGAGGTCATATAGGTCTTCGGCGGCCTCGGCCTCGCCGGCCTCGAACAGCTCGAATACCTGTGCGAGCATGCCTGGAAACGCGAAACCGGTCATGATTCCGTCGGCGCCCCGGCGCATTTCCTGCGGCACGTAAAGCGCGCCATTGCCGACCAGGATACTGACCCGACGCAGCCCCGTTTCCTCTGGCGCGCGCCGCACGCGGGACAGCTTGCGATGGCCCGGCGCGTCCTCGTGCTTGAACATCTTGATTCGTGGATGATCAGCGATCAGCCGGTTGATGGTGGCAACGGAAAGGTAGACCGTCGTCGTCGGCGGGTAGTCCTGCAGGCATACCGGCACGTCGTCGTCGAGGCTAGCCATCACCTTGTCGAAGTACCCAAACGCCTGTTCCTCGGTCTTTAACCCCGGCATACCAGCGATCATGACCCCGGCCGCGCCGGCCGCCATCGCCGAGTGGGCGAGCGCCGCCAGATTGTCGATTCCTGGATTGGAGACCCCGACAAGGACCGGCACCCGGCCATCGACCCGCCGCATCAGATGGCGCATGAAGCGCTCCTGTTCGTCGAGCGTCAGCTTCGGTGCCTCGCCCATGATGCCAAGTGCCGTCATACCGTGCACGCCCTCGGCGATATAGAACTCGACCAACCGATCGACGCTGTCAAAATCGATGGCGCCATCATCGGCGAACGGTGTCGTGGCAATGACATAAACGCCGCGCGCGTCCTCGGTCAGAAGAGGCATGGGAAATCCTCGTTCAGTGATATACTAAAATTCGGGAAAATGGTGCCCAGGGGCGGATTCGAACCACCGACACGCGGATTTTCAGTCCGCTGCTCTACCAACTGAGCTACCTGGGCGCTCATGCGTCGGCCCATGCCGCGTGGCGGCCGGGACGCGCCGGAGATCGGGCTTATAGAAGAATTGATGGGGGCTGTCCAGGGCGCGCCACGAGGGCTCATCGGGGCTCTCCGTCGTCGCCATCCTGGTCCGCGAACTCGTCATCGCCCGGCCGTTCGTTGGTTGGCACGCGGTAGTCTCCCCCCAGCCATTTGCCGAGGTCGAGATCGGCGCAACGCTTGGAACAGAACGGCCGATAGGTCTGATCGGCGGGCTTACCACAGAGCGCGCAGCGGCGACCGCGCAGCGGAATCACTTTTGCGATCGTATCGTCATTGTCCGCCATCTAGCCAGCCTCCACCTTCTCCTCGTCGGGCGCAATCTCCGCGCGTTCCGGTTGCCAATCGACCTCGGTGCGAACGGCGATGCGACGCCCCTGTGCCTCGGCGGCGGCCGCCAGCGCCGCCGCCGCGTCACCGCTCAACGCACGCGCGATGGCAGGCGCCGCGTGAATCGCCAATGGACTGCCACGATGGGCCTTGGCTTCCGCGGGCAGCCGGCGCAAAACGTCGAAAGCCAGGGTCGTCGCCGATTTCCGCAGTCCCGCCCCTACACTTGCTCCGAGTACCGCCGAGAGCGGCGCATGCCGCCGCCGCCGCGTCAGCTCAATCAGGCCGAATCGGGTAAAGCCACCAATGTGCGGCGTCGCGGGATCATCCCTGGTCGCATCCTTTAGCCGCGCCAGCACCTTGTTGCCATTCGCCTTATCGCGCATGGAGACCGCATCGATGACGACCAGACCGGCGATGTTACGCCGCCGGAGTTCCCGCGCCACCGCGTCCATGGCCTCCAGATTGGTTTCCAGGGCTAGGCGTTCCGGATGGCTGCCGGCGCCGCGGCCGATGTTGACGTCGATCGCGGTCAACGCCGGCGTCTCGGCAATAATCAGTGACCCCCCGGCCGGTAACGGGACGATCGGGTCGAGTGCCGCCTCGATTTCCGCCTCGGCGCCAAAAGCTTCAAACAAGGGCGTCGTGCCCGAGTGCGCCTTCAAACACCCGGCGAGGTCGCGCGCGGCATCGGCCAGGAAGGTGCGCAGGCGAACCTTCAGTCCCGCATGGCCGACGACAATGCGCTCGATGCCAGTGCCGGCCCAATCGAGAATTGTATTTTCCGCGATTCCGGATGGGGCATACAGCAAGGCGGGCGCCGTCAGGGGCCCCGCCCTGTCGTTGAGGGCTCTCCACTCACCGCGCAGCCTCGTGACTTCGGCGATCAGATCGCTATCAGGCGCGCCATCGGCGGCGGTGCGTGCAACGATGCTCTCGTCGTCGTGCAGAACACCGTCTAGAGCATCGCGGAGTCGCTGGCGTTCACCCTGATCCTCGATCCGGCGCGACACGTTGACCCCAGGCCGGCCAGGTCCATAGACAAGGAACCGTCCGGCGAGGGCGGGCCGCATGCTAAGACGCGGCCCCTTGTCCTCGACCGGATCGCGGATGACCTGAACGATGACGGCGTCGCCTTCGTTGACGTAATCGACGATCCGGTCGCCGCCGTCGGTGCCATGCGGCCGCGTCTCCGCGAGGGCAAGGAAACCGTCTCCCGTTTCGCCGATATCGACGAAGGCGGCTTCAAACGCCGGCCGCACGGCAACGACCCGGCCAAGGTAGACCCGTCCGACCAGTGATTTCTGTTGTTCCCGGTCGACGACCAATTCGATCAGACGGTCATCGGCGTCGAGCAGCGCAACACGGGTTTCACCCGGCAGTTGATCAACAAGAACCGTATGCCTAGCCATTGGCGCTATTCCTCTTCCGCCGGCACTGGCGGGGCAATGATACCCTGGCCGGCGAGCAATCCCACCGTTTCATATAACGGCAAGCCGACGACGTTGGAATAGGAGCCATTAATGGCGGCGACAAAGGCACCGGCGCGTCTCTGTATGGCGTAGGCGCCGGCCTTGCCTCGCCATTCGCCCCCAGCGAGATAGGCCGCGATTTCCTCATCGGACAGGCGCTTGAAACGAACGGCTGTTTCGACAACCCGGCTCAAGATCCGTCCATCCGCCAACACCAGCGCGACGCCGCCGAATACCCGGTGACGGCGCCCGGATAGAGTGCTCAGAAAACGATGGGCTTCATCCGGATCGGAGGCTTTTTCAAGAATACGCCGGCCGCAGGCGACCACGGTATCGGCGCCCAGAACCAGCATTTCCGGATGTTCCGCGGCAACGGTGGTCGCCTTTACAGTGGACAGGCGACGCGCGAGGTCGCGCGGGCTTTCGCGCTTCAACGGGCTTTCATCAATACTCGCCGGCACCACTGCCTGTGGCTTCAAGCCGACCTGGGCAAGCAGATCCAATCGCCGGGGCGAAGCCGAGGCGAGGATGAAGTGAGGTGTCATGGATGGCTCACGCGAGTCCGACGGGCGTCACGAAACGCCAAGGCAACTTTCCCGGAACTACTTGAACCGGAAAGTGATCCGGCCCTTGGTTAAATCATAGGGCGTCATCTCGACATTGACGCGGTCGCCGGCAAGGACGCGAATGCGGTGCTTGCGCATCTTTCCGGCGGTATGGGCGAGAATCTCGTGGTCGTTGTCGAGCGTCACCCGAAACATGGCGTTCGGCAACAGTTCGGTGACGACTCCCGAGAACTCGATAAGGTCTTCTTTCGCCATACTGTTTTCTGGTGCTCCTGGTGGCATCCCGGACGGCGTTCAACGCCAGTCGGCCCGAAACATGGTCGGAACCCCCTTAGAAATCAAGGATTTTCGTTATCGCGTCGCCGTGACGTGGCCGGCCGGCTCATTCTGGCCGACGCAACGTTCGGAATGGCGCCCAGCCCACCAGCGTCCTCGTCTTAGTACAATGTTGCCAATTCACGGCCGAATAAATAATTGAAATCATTATAAACTATGCCCGACAGCGCCTGCGGGCGACGCCGCAGGATCAGACGGATTGATGTCACGTAAGAGAATATCATGACGCCATGCGCTCATGCCGATGTCACTTGAGACCTGGTAGCCGGCAACGCATACTCGCCGCATCAGTGACAGGAGCCGAATGAGCGATGAGTACAACGAAACAGGGCGATCTTGAGGCCTACATGGCCCACATGAGTGACCCTGAAAACACCCGCGCCGCCGGCTTCAGTGAAGAAACCACCGGTGCCGATGTGGTCGCCCACGCCGCCGCCGCCGGTTTCAGCATCACCGAGCAGGAGATGCGGACCATGCTGAAGGAGCGCCTCTATCTGGCGCAGAGCCTGCCCAAGGGCTGGGGCTGGCCGCTGGCGCGACAGATGGATCTGGTCCGGAAATAATCGCCAACGATATTCATCGCATCACTTCGCGAATGGTGCTGAGCATGCCTCCTGAGAATATTTTCGCTTTTGCCGCCATGATCGTGCTCTGGACATTGCTTCCCGGCCCCGGTCTCGCCGCGGTTTTTTCGCGGGCGTTAATCGCTGGGCCGAAGGCCGGTTTCGCTGTGATCGCCGGTCTCGCTCTTGCTGATGTCATTTTCATGGCTATCGCCGTCGGCGGGTTGTTCGCTGTCGCAATGGCCTTGGGGCCGATGTTTATGGTCGTGAAATATGCGGGCGCGGTTTATCTAGTCTGGCGCGGCGTACAGATATTGCTACGCGCGAATAAGTCGTTGAATATCGAATCCGTTCGGAGCGGTACGCTCTGGCGTGACGCCGGGGTCGGCTTGTTAATCACTCTTGGCAATCCTAAGGCGATCTTGTTTTTTGGCGCTATCTTGCCGCTGTTCGTCGATATGACGACAATCGGGTTCGTCGAATTCACGATCCTAAGTGGCATTGTCGCCGGGGTATCCACCTTCATTTATGGCGCCGTGGCCGTTCTTGCCACTCGCCTCTGCCGCGTGACTGCCTCGATCACCGCGCTGAAGCGCCTAAGGCAGGTGACCGGCACACTGCTCATCGGTTCGGGCGTCATGGTGGCGACACGATAACTCAGACGTCGTCTCAGTAATTTACCGACGCCCCTGAACCGCCATCAACGGCGATGGATTGCCCGGTCACCATATCGGCCAGCGGCGAACAGAAAAACAGCACCGCCGAGGCGATGTCTTCCGGCTGGATCAGTCGACCGAGAGGGTATTCGGCGGCCCGTTCGGCGGCAATTTCGTCGATAGTCGTGCCGGCATCATCCGCCTGCCGTTCGAAGATGGCCTTCATACGATCGGTCGCCGTCATGCCAGGATGAATGCAATTGATGGTAACGTTGTGCGCAGCGGCGTGGCTCGCGAACTGTTTGGTAAAGTTCGACACACCGGCATTAACGACGCCATTGGTGACGCGCAGCGGCGCGGTGATACGCGCTGTCATGCCACCGATATTGACAATGCGGCCCCAGTTTCCAACCGCCATCAACGGCAGCACCTCGCGTGATGATCGGATATAGGCCATCAGCTTGACATCGATGTGGTGGCGCCAGTGCTCATCGGTCTGCTCGTCGACCGGCGCGCTTAGGGAACTGACCGCGTTGTTAACCAGCACATCGATGCGCCCGGCTGCCACGCGGGCCTCGGCGATAAAGCGCTGGATATCTTCCAGGTTGCTGACATCCGCCCGGATCGGCCACGCCCGGACGCCGCGCGCGTGGATATCCTCGGCAGTCGCCTCCAGGGATTCCGGTGTTCGCCCGCAGATCGCCACATCCATGCCTTGCTCCGCAAGCGTCAGGGCGATGGTCCTACCGATGCCCCGACCGCCGCCGGTCACTAGCGCGGTCCGACCTTGCAACCCGAACTCCATATCGTTCTCTCCCTACTAGGTATCGACGGCGCTGGTGACCGGAAACTCATTCTTGAGGCGCTCCATCAGTTGGTCGCGCACCATGCGAAAGGCGGCCAATTTAGATTCCCGGTCTTCGCCGGCGACGATTGAAGGGTCCAGCGTGTTCCAGAACAGCACGTCACAAGCCATGATGCGGGTAAGTTCCATCGCCCGGTGTTGTGCTTCGGGTGAAAGTGTTATGACCAGATCGAAATAATCGTCTTCCAGATCATCGAAGGTTTTCGATTTATGCTTGGTCATATCGATGCCGATTTCGTCCATCACGGCGATGGTGAAGCCGTCGATCTCGCCCTGCCGAACGCCGGCGGAATCGATATAGACGTGATGGCCGTGCAGAAACTTCATAATCCCTTCGGCCATCGGCGAACGCACGCTGTTCATGGTGCAGGAAAAGAGAATGGCGCTGGGCAATTCGGCCATGGGGAATCCAGCGCCCCCACTCAGCCTTTAATGTGGAGTACGCAAACGAGGGTGAACAGACGCCGCGCCGTCGGCAGGTCGACCAGGACTTTTTCCTTCAGCCGCTCACGCAGAATTTCGGCACCTTCGTTGTGCAGGCCGCGCCGCCCCATATCGATGGCCTCGATCTTCGATGGCGCCGCGGTCTTGATAGCCTGGTAATAGCTATCGCAAACCATGAAGTAATCCTTGACGATGCGACGGAACGTGGACGCAGCGAGACCGAAACGTTCTAATGCCGTTTCCGATTCGTCGCGAAGGTCAAAAATCAACCGGTTCTCTTCAATGGAGATATGGACGATGAACGGCCCCGCGTCTTCCAAGCCGATGGGTTGGAAATGGTTTTCCTCCAACAGATCAAAAATGGCGACCTTGCGCTCGTGATCGACCTGCGGGCTATGGCGGATAACGCTACGCTCATCGAGCGTAATTTTCAGAATGCGGGGATCGCCAGCCACGACGCCCCCCTTACCCGCTCTCGGGCAGGTTCAGACGGATCGCGATCGATAACGCGTGAGCATCCAACCCTTCCGCCTCGGCCAGTGTCATGGCGGCGGGACCAACCGCACGCAAACCAGCCGCATCGCAGGCGATCATGGACGTCCGCTTCATGAAATCGAGCACGCCAAGCCCCGAAGAGAAGCGTGCCGACCGCGCCGTCGGCAACACATGATTGGGGCCGGCGACGTAATCGCCAACTGCTTCCGGTGCGTGCCGGCCCATGAAGATGGCGCCGGCGTTGGTGACAGAACCAGCCAGACCGGCGGCGTCCTCGGCCGCGATCTCAAGGTGTTCGGGTGCGATTCGATCGACCAGCGCGGCGGCATCAAGCAGTGTCGGCACGGTGATGACGGCACCGAAATCTCGCCAGCTCGCCGCGGCCGTGACCGCACGTGGAAGCGTCTTCAGGTGCCCCTCGACAGCCGCTACCACGGCGTCGGCGAAGCGGGCATCATCGGTGATCAGGATGGATTGCGCGGCCTCATCGTGTTCGGCCTGGCTGAGAAGGTCGGCGGCGATCCAGGCCGGGTCGTTGTGGCCATCCGCCAGTACCAGAATTTCCGACGGGCCGGCGATCATGTCGATACCGACGGTACCGAAGACCTGGCGTTTGGCCGCCGCCACGTAGGCGTTGCCAGGGCCGACGATCTTATCGACCGGTGCGATGGTCTCGGTTCCGAAGGCCAAGGCCGCCACCGCCTGAGCGCCACCGATCCGCCAGATTTCATGCACGCCGGCAATACGCGCGGCGGCCAGCACCAGTGGATTAAGCAGACCGTTGGGAGTCGGCACGACCATGGCGATGCGCGGCACCTGGGCGACCCGCGCCGGCACCGCGTTCATCAATACCGACGACGGATAGGCCGCCGTGCCGCCTGGCACGTAGAGCCCAACCGCCGGAACCGGCCGCCAGCGATACCCGAGGCGCAGACCCGCATCATCCTCGAAATCCAGATCATCGGGGCGTTGACGCTGGTGAAAATCGATGATGCGGGCACAGGCGAATTCCAGTGCCTCGATCGTGGCGTTGGAACACTGGTCATAGGCGGCTCGGACCTCGGCATCGTCGACGGCCATGGTTTCGGGCGTCAGGGTAAAGCCATCGAAGCGTTCCGTGGTCTCAATCAGGGCGGCGTCGCCGCGTGTCCGAACGTCGGCGATGATGGCCGCGACGGTGTCATTAACATCGGCGCCGGTCTCGCGCTTCTGGTCCAGCAGGGCATCGAACGCGGCGGCGAAACCGACGTCGGCCGAATCAAGCCGCAAGGGCATCGACAGCCTCCCGGAAACTGTCGATCCAGCCGCCAATTTGCTTCGGCCGGGTTTTCCAGGCGGCACGATTGACGGCAAGGCGCGAGGTTATTTGAGCGATCACCTCGATCTCCGCTAGACCGTTGGCCTCCAGGGTCTTGCCGGTGGATACCAGATCGACAATGCGGCGGCATAACCCCATACCGGGGGCCAACTCCATGGCGCCGTTGAGTTTTATACAATCCGCGTGCACGCCGCGCCGCGCAAAGTGGAGCCGCGTCAGACCGGGATACTTGGTCGCGATACGGATGGAACTCCAGGTCGACGGGTCATCACTGCCCGTCATATCCGTTGGTTCGGCCACTGAAAGTCGGCAGTGGCCGACGTTCAAATCCAGCGGCGCATAGAGCTCTGGGTAATCGAACTCCATCAACACATCGTTGCCGGCAACGCCCAGGTGCGCCGCGCCGAAGGCCACGAACGTGGCGACATCGAAGCTACGCACGCGAATGATATCCAGTTCCGGCCGGTTGGTGGTGAAACGCAGCCGCCGGTCGTCCGGATCGTCAAAGCCCGACTCCGGCTCAATGCCAGCCAAGCGAACCACGGGCATCACTTCCTTGAGGATGCGCCCCTTGGGCAATGCGAGAACGAGTTTTTCGTTGGCGCGCACGGTCGCGGCCTCCAGCCAGTCCAGAATCGGCGCATTCATAGAGGGTTTTGTCGCCGTTTGCCAGCCGTCAGGCCTGCCGCGAGGCGCGGAACCAGCGGATCGGGTCAGTCACCGATACGTTCGATATCGGCGCCACAACGGGCAAGCTTCTGCTCTAACCGCTCGTAGCCGCGATCCAGATGGTAAACCCGACTGATAATGGTTTCCCCCACCGCCGCCAGACCGGCCAGCACCAGCGACACCGAGGCGCGAAGATCCGTCGCCATGACCGGCGCGCCGGACAATGACTCGACGCCGCGCACGATGGCCGATGATCCGTGAACATTGATGTCGGCGCCCATGCGAACCAGTTCCGGCACATGCATGAATCGGTTCTCGAAGATGCTTTCGGTAATCATCGCGGCACCCCGCGCCAGGCTCATCAGCGCCATCATCTGCGCCTGCATATCTGTCGGGAAACCCGGATACGGCTCGGTCATCAGATCGGCACCGACAAGCGGGCCGTTGGCGCGCGCGACGCGGATACCATCATCGGAAATGTCAATTTCCGCGCCTGCGCTCTGCAAGACACCAAGCACCGACTCCAAGGTATCCGCCCTGGCCCGTCGTAGCAGAACGTCACCACCCGAAATGGCGGCCGCGACCGCATAGGTACCGGTTTCAATGCGATCCGGGAGCGTCGCATAGTCCGCGCCATGCAATTTATCAACGCCCTGAACCGTTAGCGTATCCGTACCAACGCCAGTGATGTCTGCCCCCATGGCAATGAGGCAGTGCGCAAGATCGGCGATTTCTGGTTCCCGCGCCGCGTTGGAAATGACCGTCTCGCCGCGCGCCAGAGCCGCGGCCATGAGAATATTCTCGGTGCCGCCGACGGTAACCATGGGAAATAGCACATGGGCCCCATGTAGACCCTTCGGCGCCGATGCATCGATGTAACCTTCCTTGATGTCGATGATGGCGCCCATGGCTTCCAGCGCCTTCAGGTGCAAATCAACCGGCCGGGTGCCGATCGCGCAGCCGCCAGGCAGCGATACCCGGGCACGACCGAACCTCGCCAGTAAGGGGCCCAACACCAAAACCGAGGCCCGCATCTTACGAACGATATCGTAGGGCGCCGTAGCGTCACCGACATCGACCGTGCGCAGGGCCAGGGTCCGGCCACCACCGTCAATTCCGTTGCCGCCATCGCCGTTCTCTGCGACCTCGGTGCCGAGTTCGGCCAACAGATTGGCCATGGCGGTAATGTCGGCAACCCCGGGCAGATTCGATAGTGTCAGCGTATCGGCGCTCAACAAGCTTGCCGCCAACAGTGGCAGGGCCGCGTTCTTGGCGCCACCGATGGCGATCTCACCGACGAGAGGCTTGCCACCCCGGATGCGAATTCGGTCCATGATGAAATTCCATTGATGGGCTGAGGGCGCCGATGAAACGCCCGGATAATGACGCCGTTGTAGGACAACGACTTAAGCATCTCAAGCTAACGGGGTAATTACGGCGACATGATGACCCGTGTTCAGTCCTCGGGCGGCGTCGTGTCGCGCCCGGCATCATCGCGGGCGCGCGCCTGTGCCTTGCGGCGCGCTAGGTTGTCACGCAAGGCCGTTGCCAACCGCGCGTCGCGCTCGGCGCGGCGGGCCTTGCCCTCGGCATTTCGTCCGGGGCGTCTTTCGCCATCCGCCTTGTCATCCGTCCGCTTCACCATCGGCGATTCTCCAGCCTTCGAGCGTGCTTGCCAGCGCCCGCGCCACTATGGCATGTTGCCGCGCGATTCGCACTGGCGCCGCCGTAGCTCAGGGGTAGAGCGCGCCCTTGGTAAGGGCGAGGTCCACAGTTCAATTCTGTGCGGCGGCACCATTTTCCCCCGGGGAACCTGGGCTTTTGACCCAACGGGCAAAACGGCAATATTCCACTTTATAAAAACGAGATAAAAACGGATTAACAATTCGTAATTCCGACTCATGCAATATCGGCGCAAGTCGTACGTATGACGCTTTAAGTCAAATCGCCAAACGCGATGGCTTACCGCGATTCCTTGCTGGCGACGACCCGCGACAGAACATCAGCCCAGCGTTCCCGCGGTTCCCAACCCAGGATGTCGCGGGTGCGAGAAATGTCGTAGATCGAAGCGCGCGGATCGTTCGCATAGCGTTGAGCGTCGCGGAATTCAGGGCTGACACCGAATTCCCTCTGGACGACGTCAAGGGTCGCGAGATCGCTGTGATTGTCCGCCGCCACCACATGAAAGATATCGAACTCGGGAACTTCCGCCTCCAGCGCCGCCCGGAAGCAATTCGCCGCGTCGGTCGGGCTGACGAAGGACCGCGAACCTGGGCGCGGCTTGCTCCTCGCTTCCCAGGTCGGATCGGAGGCGGGTGGCGGCGGCGCGGTTCCATCCGTCGCCGCCATTAACTCGGCGATGCAATAAGCGACAGAGTCGCGAAGGACAAGCGCCGGGCGCAGGCAAAAAACTTCCATGGAGGAGCGCCGTGAAAAAGCTTGGGCGACGACCTCTCCGGCCAGCTTGCTGATGCCGTACGCATGCACCGGCGCCGCCGGGTGGTCGACATCGACGGGCAAATATCGCGGCGGATTTTCCCGACTGATGTTCATCGCGGAAACGCTCGAACAAACGACGGTCCGACTGACCCCCGCCGCCTCGGCAAATTCAAGGACATTCCATAGACCTTGAACATTGATGCGGAAATATTCGTGCTGTTCGGCGACGATCCCTGTATCCAGCGCCGCCAGTTGAACCACGGCATCTATTTCGGCGAAGGCGCTGTACAGGGAATCCCGATCTTCGATATCGGCACGAATGAATGAGACGTCCTGCCTCGGTGCCACCCGGTCAAGAACCGTCACCTCGTAATCCGGTAGCAAGGCATCGACCACATAGCTGCCGAGCCGGCCGCTGCCACCCGTCACCATGACTCGTTGATATCTGCGCGCCACGTCGTTGCCTCTAAATATCGCTAGAGCTCGAATTGGGCTTTGCGACGACGAACGCGACCCAGAAGGTGCTACCAACGCCGGGCCGGCTTTCGAATCCGATGGCACCCTCCATCATTTCGACCAACTGTTTGGAAATGGTCAAACCGATCCCCGCCCCTTCCACGTTCAGAGCTTCGGCGCCAAGTCGGTTGAATGGCTGAAACAATTCTTTCTGCTTATCCAAGGCGATGCCGATGCCGTCATCACGCACACTGATGCGCAACCGTCCGTCGTCATCACGCGCCGCGTCGATGATCACCGTGCCGCCGGGACGATTGTATTTGATGGCGTTCGACAACAAGTTGAGCAGTACCTGGTTGAGTCGCAGCGCGTCACCAAGGATAGCTGGAGCCTCTTCCGTGACGCGGTTTACGACGGAAACCTGGTGGCGACGTGCCAGTTGAGCGACTAAGGAAAGGCTATTGTCAACGAGCGCCGCCGGCGCCACGGGTATGCGATCCACCTTGGCGGCCCCGGTTTCGATTTCGGCCAAACTCAACACCTGATTGATGATGCTCATCAGATGCTGCCCGGCATTTTCAATGGTTTCCAGATATTCGGTTTGGCGCGGCGTCGCCGGTTCCGCGGGGTTGAGGCGCAGCATCTGCGTGAATCCGAGGACGGCATTCATCGGCGTACGCAATTCGTGGCTCATGGAAGACAAAAAAACCTTCTTGGCGCGGTTGGCGGCATCCGCCGCGTCGCGGGCAACGATCAACTCCTCGACCAACGCCTCGTTGCGATAACGCGCGTGCAAGGACTCGCGCAGAGTGGCGTTTAGCAATCTGGTCGCTGAAGGAACATTCATTCATGCCAATCCATCCGACCCCATCCATTGGGGACGCGGTAAGGTTTCGGTTTACGATCGGGTGGTTCACCTGAATGAAGACTTCGAAGTGGGCCCCGGTCCGGCCTTTCACGTCTATTTGGTTCCGAAGCCGTCGATCCGCGCGTCGGCCGATGTGAAGCAAACCATGTTCATCGATCTTGGTGGTCTGCGCGCCTTCAAGGGTAGCCAGAAATACACCATTCCAGCCGGCGTGAACCTTGAGGATTACGCCAGCGTTGTCATCTGGTGTCAGGAGTTCAGCGTGCTGATCTCGCCCGCCGATCTCGCATTCGAGGGATAGATCGAGACGTCAGGACCGAACCATACGCGCCGCCGGAAGGACCAGCATCGCCCGGGTCCCTTCGCGGGCAACGCTTTCGATCACCAGTTCACCGCCATGCGCCTTCATCAGCAGACGGGCGATGGATAGACCGAGCCCGGCACCGGCGTGGCTGCGGGTATGACTATCCGCAACCTGGGAAAACGGTTGCAAGATCGTCTGCAACGCAGACTCGGGAATTCCGATTCCATTGTCACGAACTTCGATGGTGATGCGGTCCTGATCGTCGCTGTACGCCGTGACGGCAATCGCGCCGGTCTCGGACGTAAATTTGATCGCGTTTCCGATCAGGTTGAGCAACGCCTGCGTGACCTGCCGGCCATCGGCGCGCAGTTTCGGTAGATCGGGCGGCAGATCGACGGTCAGCTCGGCATGGTTGGCGAGAGATGTATCCCCGGCGAGGCGAATGGCGTCGCCGATAATGCCGGCCACATCGACCACCGATTCTTTCATGGCCAATCGTCCGGCCTCGATCCGCGACAGATCGAGGATATCGGAGATGACACCGAGTAAATATTGCCCGGAGGTCTGAATATCCTTGAGATACTCGCCATAATGCGGGCTGCCGAGCGGGCCGAACATTTCACTGCGCAGCACTTCGGAAAAACCCAGGATGGAGTTCAGCGGGGTCCGCAACTCGTGGCTCATGTTGGCGAGAAACACCGACTTGGCCCGGCTGGCCGCCTCCGCCGCCTCGGCAGTTTGACGCAAGCGCTGTTCCATGGCCGCGCGTTCGGTGACGTCCACCGCGACGCTACCGATACCGAACATCACGCCTGCCTCATCATGGATGGGATATTTTGTCACCCACACGCGGCGGATCGCGCCGCTGGGTTCGGTGACGGATTTCTCCCAGCTCAACACATGGCCGGCGGCGATAACGGCCGCATCCTCGCGCAGATGTTCCTCCAACTGCTCGCCTGACGTGATCGCGTGGGCGGTCTTACCAAGGAAACCAAGATCCTTGATCCCGTTCAGTTCGCGGAACCGGCGATTGGCCAGGATGTAGCGGCCTTCCATGTCCTTTATGAAAATCGAATTCGGCGAATTGTCGAGGATACCGCGCAGGTAGGTTTCGCTGCGCCGCACCGAATTATTGACTTCCTCGGCCATGCGCAGGCTCCTCGCCCGAGCCGACATACGCCTCAGGATATCCGGCATCGAGGATAAAAAGCCGGCATCCGCGTCCTTGATTACGTAGGCAGTGACGCCGATAGCCATGGCCTCGGCCGCGACCTGTTCGCTGCCGCGCGCCGTCACCATGATTACCGGCCGCATCGGATCGTGGGCCAACAACGCCTTGGCCACGTCCGTGCCCGTCATGTCCGGCAGCATGTAATCGACGGCGACAACGTCAAACGGCCCGTCGTCCTGGGCCATTCGCAATCCCGCGCGGCCATCCGCGGCAACGCCGACATACCAGCCGCTGCCGCCGATGTAGCGCTCGAACAGGCCGGCCATGATGGGGTCGTCCTCGATATAGAGGACGCGCAATACCTCGGTTTCGGCGGCGCTATCGCCGGCGACCATCTCCCGCAGGGTCGGGATTTTCGTCGTCGTCGCGTCGGTGTCATCGGTCATGACAACCTGGCGCCCCCTCAACATGGTCCGCGCCCCACCGCGCGGCACTTGCAGCAATGCTTATATCAAGAACCCTATCGCCTATATTGTGTTGGATAAAGCGTCGATCAATGACGAATTCGTCACCCCTGCCCGGCCTTGGCGTCACGAATCATGTCCCGCGCGATGATCAGTTGCTGGATCTGACTGGTGCCTTCGTAAATTCGGTACAGCCGCACGTCGCGATAGAACCGCTCGACCCCGTAATCCGCGATATAACCGGCGCCGCCATGCACCTGCACCGCCCGGTCGGCGACGCGGCCGACCATTTCGCTGGCGAACAGCTTGCAGCACGCGGCCAGGGTGGCGACGTTCTCACCGGCATCCTTACGCCGTGCCGCGTCGCGGGCGAGCGCCTTGGCGGCCTCGGTCTCGGTCCGGCTGTCGGCGAGCATCGCCTGCACCAACTGAAAATCAGAAATCGGTTTGCCGAACTGCTTCCGCTCCATGGCGTAATTCAGCATCATGTCGATCAGCCGCTCCGCGTTGCCGACGGCGACGGCTGAGATGTGCAGCCGGCCCCGGTCGAGCACCCGCATGGCGGTCTTGAAGCCCTGGCCCGGTTCGCCGCCGATGATGTTGGCGGCCGGCACGCGGCAATCCTCGAAGATGACATCGCAAACATGGTTGCCGTGCTGTCCCATCTTGCGTTCCGGCTTCCCGAGTGACAGGCCCGGGCTTTTACGTTCGACGATGAAGGCGGATATGCCATGCGCCCCCGGTTCGTCCGGATTGGACCGCGCCATCACCGTGAACACGTCGGCGCGCGGCGCGTTGGTGATGAAGCGCTTGGTGCCGTTGAGCACATAGTCATCACCGTCGAGCCGCGCCGTGGTCCTCAGGGACGCCGCGTCGGACCCCGCCTCCGGCTCGGTCAGCGCGAACGAACCGATCAATTCGCCCGACGCCAGCCGCGGCAGATAATCGCGCTTCTGTTCATCCGTGCCGTCGATGACGATGCCCTGCGAGCCGATGCCCACGTTGGTGCCGAAGACGGAACGGAACACCGGCGTCGTCCAGCCCAACTCCATGGCGATTTCGACCTCCTCCACCATGCTCAGGCCGATGCCGCCGTATTCCTCGGGCACGGACAGGCCGAACAAACCCATGTCCTTCATTTCGGCGACCAAATCGTCGGGCAGCTTGTCATCGCGGTCGACTTGGTCCTCAAGCGGCACCAGCCGTTCACGGACGTAACGGCGGATGGTGTCGCGCAACTGGTTGAAAGTGGCCTCGTCGGTCACGGCGATGTCTCCTCTCGGGTCGGCGTTACTTGGCGTGTTTACGAAAATCAGGCGGGCGTTTTTCGGTAAAGGCGTCGACGCCTTCCTTCGATTCATCGGTGCCGTAGTAGAGCTTCAGCGCCTGCATGCCCAACGCGCCGATGCCACGGATGCTCTCCGTCGCCGCGTTCATGGAACTCTTGGCGATGGCGATGGCGGTGGGGCTGCGCGCCAGCAGTTCCTCGCACCAGCGCGCCACCTCGGCATCCAGATCAGCATCGGCGACCACCACATTGCAAAGCCCCATGGCGAGCGCCTCGTTGGCGGAATAGCGGCGGCACAGGAACCACATCTCGCGCGCCTTCTTCTCGCCGACCACGCGCGCGAGATAGGCGGTCCCGAACCCAGGATCGACCGAACCGACCTTGGGGCCAACCTGACCGAACTGCGCGCTTTCCGAGGCGATGGTCAGATCACAGAGCGCCGCCAGTACGTTGCCGCCGCCGATGGCATAGCCCTGCACACGGGCGATGACCGGCTTCGGCACGTCGCGGATCAACGATTGCAATTGTTCCACCGGCAGGCCGATTGTGCCGCGGCCGCCATAGCCGGCATCATCGCCGTCGGCGTGACCGGACTGGTCGCCGCCGGTGGAAAACGCCCGCTCGCCGGCGCCGGCCAACACGATGACGCCGATCACCTTGTCCCAGCCGGCGCGGTCCAGCGCGTGGATCAGTTCCTCGCAGGTCTGGGCGCGAAAGGCGTTCATCACCTGCGGCCGGTTGATGGTGATGGTGGCGACACCGTCCGCCGCCACGTAAAGAATGTCCTGATAGTCCATCTGTTTTCCTTATCCGGCCCTCGTTTATCCGGCCATGGTCAGGCCGCCGGAAACGCTGATCACCTGGCCGGTGATGAAGGCGGCGTCATCGGAGGCAAGAAAGGCGACGATGCCGGGCACATCCTCCGGCCGGCCAAGCCGGCGCATCGGCGTCAGGCGTTGCATGCCGGCAACCACCTTGGCGCCGAAATCGCCGTCGTCGGCAAACGATTGCAGCAATGGCGTTTCGATGGGGCCGGGACAGACCGCGTTGACGGTAATGTCGTGGCGCGCCAGTTCGCGGGCAAGGGTCTTGGTGAAGGTCATCATGCCGCCCTTGCAGGCGGAATAGACCCCTTCCCCCATGGAGCCGACGCGCGCCGCGTCCGACGCGATGTTGACGATGCGCCCGGCACCGCGCTGGCGCATGCGCGACGCCACGGCGTGGGTAACATGCAGGAAGCCCCAGAGGTTGATATCGACGACCCGGTGCCATAGATCCGGTCCGGTATCGAGGAAACCGCCGAGCTTATCCCAGCCGGCGTTGTTGACCAGCACGTCAGGCTCCCCCGTGTTGGCGGCGAAGGCCGCAACGACGGTGCGCACGGCCTCGAAATCGGTGATGTCGACCTGATGAACGACGGCGGAACCGCCCGCCTCGGCGACCGCCGCGGCGGTTTCCGCCGCGCCGTCGGGGTCGATGTCGAAAATGCCAACAGTCGCGCCTTCTTCGGCGAGCCTGAGCGCGATGGCGCGGCCGATACCGCTGCCGCCGCCGGTCACGACGGCATTGCTGTCCCGAAGACCCCGCACCCGTTCCTCCCTAGTCGATCGCACGACAATTTTGGCATGGCCGACGGGGGTGGGCAAACGGTCGAATTAGCCGCCCACGTCCAGGTAGCCGCGCTCGATGGCGTGCTCCAGCGCCTGCGCGGCGGCCAGCAATTCCTCATAGGTCAAACGCAACTCGCGCAGCCGCGCAACCGCGTCGGCGTCCGGCTTGGCGCCGCTGCCGGCGATACTCGCCGCTTCCTTGAGGTAGTCACCCCGCGCCTTGGCCACGACAACCATCAGCGGCACGAATTTTTCGGTCGTGATCGTGCCCAGCATGGGCGCCAGAGTCGTGCGATTGGCCTCGCGAACGGCCTGTTCGATGGTCATCAGAAAACGGTGCTGCGGTCGCAGATCCGGATCGCTCATGGGGTTTCTCCCGCTGAAGGTCAACGTATGCATGGGATCACGCCGCCGCCACCGCCCGCATTGACCAGGATCAATTGCGTCCGCGTCGCCCGCCAAAAGAAATCCGTCGCCATGTCCGGCCGCAACCCTGCAATGCGTACTGCCGCAAATGGGGGCTGATTGATTACCCGGCGGCAAGCAATGAAGAATCAGTGAATTTCCCAACGGGCATCGACATCACATAGGAGATCGAATTTACGAGCTCGATCTTCGCGTGGCGAATTCCCGGATGCGCCCGCACACGGCCGCTCGCGACGCATCGTCATAGTAGTCCGCGTGGAACAGGTGGTGGGCTTCGTCTTCGGAGAGGTCGAAGAATTTTCTGACCGCGCGCCAGCCGCGTTCGCCGGCGTAGTAGGGCGAGCCGCCGTGGCGTTCCAGGCCCTGGGCGCGGAACCAATCGTCGCGCATGGCCCAGCCGACGGCGCAGGCGACGGTGGTGCAGATGCCGTTGCGGCTCCAGTCGTTGAGGTCGAAGGCGTCGTCAGGCACCGCGTCGAGCACGCGCAACAGCTGCCGCAGGCGGACACCGGCATCGGTGTCGGCGGGAAGCTTGAATCCGGGCGAGGCATCGAAGGGCACGGTGTGTCTCCGTCGCTGGTCCGAAGGTCCGATAATCCTGCCACAAGACGGCGCAAATGTGAATTCTCGCTGGCGTGCGCTCGGTGCAGGGCAAGCGCAAGGATCGGGTGGAAACGGTTGGGGCGGCAGCGTAGTGTTGGCGCATGAACGAGATGTCCACCACCCCCGAGATCCTCGAACGCGACTACCGGCGCGTCGCCCAGGCCATCGACTATGTGGTCGACAACCGCCTGGCGCAGCCGGAACTGGCCGAGGTCGCCGATGCGGTGGGGCTGAGCCCGCACCACTTCCAGCGCGTGTTCACCCGCTGGGCCGGTGTCAGCCCGAAGAAGTTTCTGCAATATCTGACGCTGCAGGACGCCAAGGAACGGTTGCGGAATTCCGCCAGCGTACTCGATGCGGCACTGGACGCCGGGCTATCCGGTCCGAGCCGCCTGCACGATCTGTTTGTCGGCGTCGACGCGGTGACGCCGGGCGAATTCAAGGCGCGCGGTGCCGGACTCGAACTGACCTATGGTTTTCATCCAAGCCCCTTCGGCGAATGCCTGATTGTCACCAGCCCGCGCGGATTGACCGGACTCGGCTTCGTCGATGAAGGCGGCGCCGTTGGCGATCGGAAAACTTGCCTCGCCCACCAGCAAAAGGGCTGGGAGCGGGCGATCTGGCGCGAGGATGCGGCGGCCACCGCCGCCATCGCCACCGATGCCTTCGCCGCCGTCGAGGGACGGGCGTCGAATCTGTCGCTTTTGATGCGCGGCACGCCGTTCCAGGTGCGGGTGTGGGAAGCCTTGCTCGCCATTCCGCCGGGCCGGTTGAGCAGTTATGGCCGCATCGCCGAGGCGGTATGCACCAGGAAAGCCTCGCGCGCCGTCGGTGCCGCCTGCGGCGCCAACATGATCGGCATCCTGATTCCGTGTCACCGGGTCATCAAGGACACCGGCGTCATTCACAACTACCGCTGGGGCGTCGAGCGCAAGCGCGCCATCATCGCCCGCGAGGCGGCGCTCGCGAGTTCCTGACACGCGGGTTATGATCGCCGCATGAACACGAATAACGGGCCGGCGACGGTCCTCGATCAATATCTGGACGACCCGACGACGGGCTGGAGCATCGGCGCCTTCGGCGCGCTGGCCGAGTTCGCGCGCGCCGGCGACGAGCCGGTCGAGCGCCACGATGACGCCGGCACGGCGACCCTGTTGTCGCCGCTCGGCGCCCTGCGGGTGCGGCTCGACGATGCCGTGCGGTTGATTCCCTACGAAGCCTTGTCGCGATTTCGCCTGGCCTGGAGCCAGGGCGTTGTCGTCTGCCTAGATCGGGAAGCGGCGGCGATGGCCGGCCATTCCGTGATCACGGAACTGGGCCCGGATACTGAGGCGATCAGGTCCGAGGACCGGAATTCCATCGCCTTCGACATCGGCCTCGACATCGCTCACATCGATTGCCGGGTGCGGACGGCGGATGCGGGCCTACTGGCCGTGCTGCGAGGCGCGACCGGAAAACCGCCCCTCGACGGCGGTCAAGATGCGCTGGCGGCGATCAAGGCGGTAGGACCGCACCGGGTCTTCGCCTCGCGCCTCGGCCGTATCGAGGTCTACCAACCCATTCCCGGTGGCGACGGCGCCACGACGCCCATGGGGCCGCACACCCATGTCATGCCGAGACTGCTCGCCCATCGACGCGATCAGGCGGCGACGCTGCCGGTGCCGGACGGCCTGGTGCCGGCGCTGGCGCTGTTTCCGCCCAACCCGGTGCGCGATGGTGACGGCGGTGTGCGGGATTTCGATCGCGCCGCCCATGACGCCTTCCAGGGTTTGATGGCGCGTTTCGCCGCGTCCGACATCATGGCCGCCAAACGGCTCGCCTGGGACGCCCTGGCGCAAGGGCACGGTCCAGAGAGACTGATGCTACCGACCGACCGGCATGTCCGCACAGCGCTGCGCGTCGCTGTGCGTCAGGCGCATCACGTCGATGGTCCATCGGCGGCATTGGAAGCGTGGCAAAACGCGGTGGAACCGGTCGGCACCGATGACCCGGACTTGCCCGCCGACCACGACTAGGCGCTATTTCGCCGCGCCAGCATGGCATCGCGATAGATGGTGTACAGCCCCGCGGCGATGATGATGCCGGCGCCGACATACGTTGTTGTCGCCGGATGAATGCCCCAGAACAGGATATCAATAGTCACACCCAAAACCAGCGACAGATAGAGCATCGGCGCAATAACGGCGACCGGCGCCGCCTTGATGGCACCAGTCAGCGAAAGTTGTGCCGCCGCGCCGCACGCCCCTGACGCCAACAGCAAGGCCCAGCCCAAGGCATCCGGCGTCACCCACGACCACATCATGGCGATGGCGCCAGCGATCGATCCTGCGAGCGTGAAATAAAAGACGATTGCGGCGCTGTGATCGGTGACCGACAGGATGCGCCGGATGTTGACCACACAGGCGAAACAGAATGTTCCGGTAAGCAGAATAAGGATCACCGGGTTAAAGTCGGTGCCCGGCCGCGCCAGCACCAGCACGCCGACAAACCCAACCAGGATCGCCGCCCACCGGCGCGGTCCTACGTATTCCTTCAACAAGGGAACACTGAGCGCGGTTATCATCAGCGGCGCCATATAGGTGACGGAGATGGTTTCCGAAAGGTCCAGTTGGCCGATGGAATAGATCAGGAGGATGACGCCGGTTACGGCAATCGCGGCATGGACGATGTGCAGTCCGACCCGGCTGGTCTTCAAGGCGGCGAAACCGCCGGCGTGCAGCACGATGGCCAGCATGATTGGCACGCCGACGATATTGCGAAAGAACAACAACTGCGCCAAGGGATAGGTGTCGCTGAGATACTTGATCAGCGCGTTCATGGTGACCCATGCCGTTTCCGACACCAGCATCAGAACGGCACCGCGAGTGTAACCCGCCGCGTCAAGATTGCCCGATGAATCAGCCATAGTGCCGCCGTGTTATCCGCGGCGCCGCGTGATCGAAGGGTATTGGTCTGATGGCATGCCACGTCCCTCCCAGTCGGACGTGTCACTATCGCCCGTGGAGGGGTACCGACGCCAGGGATATCCAGCCTTACCCGGCTTCGTCACTCGCAACCTGCGGCTTGCACCAAGTCTCGCGCACCAGGAGCGATAGGCCAACGGCGGCGGTACCGGTTGCGGCCAGAACCAAAAACGTCTGTTCGTAGTTGGCGACACTGTAAACTCTCGCACCGTCAACCAGGCCCCCCCGCCAGCCGAGATCGAGCAGCCAGCCGAGCATGGGTTGAAAAATCGCACCGGTCGCGGTCACCGACATATTGACGAAGGCGACCGCGGTACCGGCCACGGCCGCGGGGGCGTTTTCTCGAACAGCGGCGAAACAGATCACCATGCCGGCAGAGGCCACCCCATGCACGAACATCAATCCGTTGACGACGATCAACGGCAGGCCCGGCGCGTTGATCACGGCGACAATGGTGCCGACCGCGACGATGGCGGCGCCGACCAGCGGCAGCTTGCGTCGGCCGAGCCGGTCCGACAGCCAACCGAGCAACGGCGCGCCGACCGCCCAGCCAACCAGGATCAGCGACACCGAGCCGGCGGCCACCGGCCGGTCCAAACCATGCTTGGCCATCATGTAGGGCACCCCCCACAGGCCGCCGTAGGCGAGCAGCGCCGTCGTCATGCCCGCACCGATTCCGGCCAGGATCCAGGTTTGCGGCATGCGCACGGCGCGGCCAATGGCGGCGATGATTTCAGGTCCGGTCATACGGGTACTCGCCGTCGCTGCATCCGGGGTCAAAGGGTTGTCTCGGACGATCAACCAGATGGCTCCGGCCAGCACCAAGGCCAGCGCGGCGCCGGCAAGCATGGTGCCGCGCCAACCAATTTGGGCCACCGCCCAGGCGAGCGGCGCCTGCCCGAACACACCGCCAGCCATGCCGAACATCATGATCAACCCGGATACCAGTGCGAAACGGCGCGGCGGAAACCAACGTGCCGCCAGCGTCAGTGCCGAAACGAAACCGCAACCGCAACCGGCGCCGATCAATAAGCGTCCAGCGTAGGCCTGAATCAGCCCGTCGGCGGTGGCGAATAACAGGCTGCCCAGACACGCAAGCACCGCCCCCGCCGTCAGCACCCGGCGCGGGCCGAATCGATCGACCAGTATGCCGACCGGCAATTGCAGGGCCGCATAGGCATAGAAGTAGAACGCCGACAAATTGCCAAGAATTGCGCCCGATGCCTGGAAATCACGCATCAAGTCAGTGACCATGACACTGGGCGCGACGCGCTGGAAAAACGCATAACAGAATGAAAGCGCGCCCAGCGAACAAACAAGCCAGGGTCGCCAGGCCGGGGCGGACATGGTCATCACATGCTTATGATCGACCCGTCGCCCCCTGGCAACGTTGGAGGCGAGCCGTTAGAGTGCCCTCCAACGCCAACCCATTATCTTCTCATGAGGGCATCATGCGCTACTATCACACCATGGTCCGGGTCTCAGACCTTGACGCGTCGCTGAATTTCTATTGCAACCTGCTCGGTCTCAAGGAAATGCGCCGTGTCGACCGACCGGAACACAAGTATACGCTGGTCTTCGTCGCTTCCGAGGAAACCCCCGACGCTTCCATCGAATTGACCTACAATTACGATCCCGAGGAATACACCGGTGGGCGCAATTTCGGCCATCTCGCCTTCCACGTGGATGATATCTACGCCTCGTGCCAGAAATTGATGGATGGGGGTGTCACCATTAACCGCCCGCCGCGCGACGGCCGCATGGCCTTCGTCAAATCCCCGGACGGCATCTCCATCGAACTCCTGCAGGACGGCGACGCCCTGGAGCCGGCGGAACCCTGGGCATCGATGGAAAATACGGGAACTTGGTAAGCGGCGTCTCACGCGAAATTGTCCAACCGTGTCGAGACCACCCTTCTGCAATATGTAACAAGATCATCACGGTCTGCATCCGAATTTCAGGATGTCGGGTATGGGGGCTACACCGTGGCCGTGTATGAGCGCGGAAGGAAGGAAGAAAATAATGCGGATGATATCAACCCTGCTGCCGGCCCTTAGCATCGGCGCGATGCTGGCGGTAACGCCGGCGCTGGCCGACGGTGATGCAGCCGCCGGCAAGAAAACATTCAAGCGCTGCCTCGCTTGCCATACCGTTGACGCTGGCAAGAAGAAGGCCACGGGTCCCAATCTTTTGGGCATCGTCGGCCGCGAAGCGGCGAAAGCCGAGTTTAAGTATTCCAAGGCGATGAGGGCGAAAGCCGCCGAAGGCCTCATCTGGACTGAAGCCAACCTGGATGCCTGGCTGTCCAATCCGAAGGAATTCGTGAGAAAAACCAAGATGTTCTTCCCCGGCCTCACGAAGACCGAGCAGCGCGCCGATGTCATCGCTTATTTGAAGTCTCTGAAGTAGCGGGCCGAGGTTCAGGAAGGCCGGCGCCGGTTCCGTCGGCGTTTCCGGCCGCCGTTCTCGGACGCGTCGGAATCACGACGTTGGCGGATCATGCGTAGAATTCCGAGCTTCTCATCACGCGAGGCGTAGAGCCAATTGGCTATTTCGCTACGATTCCGCCAGCAACCGTAGCAATAACCAACCTCGTGGTTCATCACGCAGACGCCGACGCAGGGCGAGACAATATCGGGCTCATTGGCGGTCGCGTCGGTCATGCAACGAGAAACTTTCTGACTTTATTGACCCGTCCTAAGTGATTGCCGGGTCGGTTGTTGTCAAGAAGCGGTTTTCCCAGGCCCCGACGACCGGCGCTACCATTCAATCTTCTCGACGTTCTCGAAGGTCAGCGTGCTGCCATCGTCAAGCTCGATGGTGCCCGATGCCGGCCCGTCGGTGAATTCGAGCCCTGCGTCCGTGACATCAAAGGCCACCTCGCCGTCAACCATCAGCGACCAACCGGCATCCGCGTTGGCCCGCCGTCGATACCATCCAGGATAATCGTGTCCGCCCAACCACTGCCACCGTCGAAGTGATCGGTCCCCGCCCCGGCGCCGAAGACAAATAAATCGTCACCCGAGCCCCCGGTGGCAATATCGTCGCCCGCGCCGCCAAATATCAGATCATCACCGCCACCGCCGGCGATGACGTCG
>JAYOFM010000018.1:19550-36415 GCA_038117225.1 Rhodospirillales bacterium | reverse complement strand
CCCCAATCGACATTGCGTTCGACGATGGTGTTGAAGCCTTGCAGGATACGCCGGGTCAGGCGCCGCAGCAGCCCGGCGACGATCCAGCCGAACACGAGAATGGCAACGACGCCCATCAACGTCGGCAGATACTCGATGAAGCTACCCATCAGCCGCGCCATCGACGCGGTGGCCTCTTGAACCCACATTGAAACGTCGCTCATGGCTCGATCTCCTTATCGGTCGATGGGTCGGCTGGCGGCTCGTGCGCGCGGCGATCCGCCTCGTGGCCCTGCCAGCTCTGGGCCTCGATGAAGACGCGCCGCACCTCGGGGTTCTCGTCCTTGATGCGGCGCTCGATATCGGAAATGGCGGCTTCGACTTCCGTGGCGCCAATGCCGTCGCGAAAATCGATACTGACGTTGACCAGGATATCCTGCGGACCAAGGTGCATGGTCAGCAATTCGTTGGTGCGTAGCACTGCGTCATGATCCTCGACGGCGTCGCGAATGGCGTTCAGCACCCCTGGGCGAGCCCCTTCGCCGATCAGCAGGCCCTTGCTTTCCACCGCCAGCAGCGCGGCGGTGAGCGCCAGAATGACGCCAATAAGTATCGACGCGATGCCGTCCAACTCGGGAATTTCCAGCGCCTGGCCGATGGCCAGACCGAGACCGGCGATCAACAGGCCAAGCATCGCCGCCGTGTCCTCGAATAGCACCGTGAACACGGTCGGGTCCTTGCTGGCGAGGACCGCTTCCACAAATGACTGAGATCCCTGCAGGCGCCGGAATTCCTTATAGGCGATAGTCCAGGCGATGCCTTCGAATATCCCCGCCAACGTTAGCACGATATAGTTGATATGTACGTTCTCGACCGCGTGCGGATAGCGCAGCTTGTCGATGCCTTCGTATATGGAAATGCCGGCGCCAACGGCGAAGATCAGAATGGCGACGACGAAGGTCCAAAAATACAGTTCCATGCCATACCCGAAGGGATGCTTGGCATCCGGCGGTTGCTTGGCCCGCGCCATGCCCATCAGGAGAAGGCCCTGGTTGCCGGTATCGACAACCGAATGGATGGCCTCGCTCAGCATGGCCGAGCTGCCGGTATAGGCGGCGGCCGCGCCCTTGGCGATCGCGATCAACAGATTGCCGATCAACGCCGCGTAAATGACCCGTTTGGAACCGTGGGCCATCGTTCAAGCACCGCTCGTTTCGGAGCGTTGTCTTGCGAGAATAAGTGTCACGAAATTTTCTCCTGACCGGCGCGCGCGCAATCAACGCGCGTCGCCGCGTGTTCGAGTGTCCCGAGACATAGCAGCGCGGCGGCGCTGAATCGATTGTAAAACTGCGCCGAAATGACAATTGATCGGTCGGGATGACGGATCATTGGGGGCGCTCGCGATAACTAGTTGAAGGGACTGCCCGCGTTGCCAAGCGCATTCTCGATCTGGGTCACCTGAAGCTGCAGACGTTCGAGTAGGCTGAGGATCTGGTTGCGCTCGTTGTTGGAAAAGCCGCTGCCGGTCGGATCATTAGACGATCGCAGTTCTACCAATGATTGCGATACCTCACCGACGGCGGATTGTACGGCCAAGGCGGCGAGTACCACGTCGATGCTCTTTTCCGGCGCCAGGCCGGCGACGGCGCGGGCCAGTCGAGCCTGATACATGGCCAGAATCGGCGGTTCGCCGTGGCCCGCCTCGACGTACGCGATATCCAAGGCCAGCGCCCGCGGCAGGTTTGGCCGGCTGGCGTGATCGGGGTCGGCCCACTTGCGGATCAGAGAAACGGAGCGGTCAACGGCCTTGGCACAAGCTTCTTCGCCAAGTGCGTTCTTGATTCGTGTCACGGCGGTGGCAAACCGTTTAGGTGCTCGCAATTTCACGCAAGCGTCTCCCCAAGCATTAATTGCATACCTTACAGTGCGATATACGTCGTCCAATGTCCACTAGCACCACTCGCGGCGGCACACGGCGAGCGTAAAGAAAAGACTCAGAACTTCGGGCTTCGCGGTGTTAGAGTCCGCCACAGAAACCTGAGAAAAGATGTCATCGGGCCGGGGAGGATTTTGCGAACGTGCACAGTCACGTCCGATTCCTTATCCCGTCCGCGCCAGGAAGTATCCAGAAGACCCTGGGAGGGCCTAAATGCTGAAATCTCTATCCATCGACCCCGGCAAGTGCACCGGTTGCCTGCAGTGCGAACTGGCGTGTTCGTACGATAACGAAGCCGCCTTCAATCCGGCCAAGTCGCGCATCAAGGTGTTCAACTTTCATGAACAAGGGCGTTTCGTGCCCTATACCTGCACCCAGTGCGACGAGGCGTGGTGCATGCACGCGTGCCCGGTGGATGCGATTTCGCTGGATGCCGCGACCGGGGCGAAGATCGTTTCCGACGCGCTCTGCGTCGGCTGCAAGGTATGTACCATCGCGTGCCCGTTCGGCACCGTGAATTACAATGCCGACACCGGCAAAGTCATCAAGTGTGACCTGTGTGGCGGCGAACCGGAATGCGCCAAGGCCTGCCCGACCGATGCCATCACTTTTGTCGATGCCAACTGGACCGGCCTGGAGAAGATGCGCGAATGGGCGGCGAAGACCGATTCCGGCACTCAGGCGACGGCATAAGCCGCGGGAGACAGAAACATGGCATGGGCAAGAAAATTACTGCGCGTCAACCTGACCGACGGCAGCATCAAGACCGAGGCCCTGAATATGGATTGGGCCAAGGCCTATCTGGGACAGCGCGGACTGGCGACCAAGTATTTCACCGAGGAAGTTGATCCGAGGGTCGATCCCCTGAGCCCCAACAACAAGCTGATCATGGTCACCGGGCCGTTGACCGGCACCTGCGCGTCGACAGCGGGGCGGTATTCCGTGGTCACCAAGGGGGCGCTGACCGGCGCCATTGCGTGTTCCAATTCCGGCGGCTTCTTCGGTAACGAAATGAAGAATGCCGGCCTCGACATGATCATTTTCGAGGGAGCATCGAAGACTCCGGTCTATTTATTCATCGATGACGACAAGATCGAGTTGATGGATGCCTCGGCCTATTGGGGTACGTCGGTCTGGGATACCGAGGAAGGCATCAAGGCCAAGCATGGGGATCCGCAGATCCGCGTCGCCTCCATCGGTATCGCCGGTGAAAAGGGCGTCAAGTTCGCCTGCGTAGTCAACGACATGCACCGCGCCGCCGGGCGTTCCGGCGTCGGCACGGTGATGGGCTCGAAGAACCTCAAGGCCGTGGCGATTCGCGGTACCCAGGGCGTCAGAGTGGACGACGCGCCGAAGTTCATGGCGGCGGCCAACGCCGGCAAGGCGGTGCTGGCGGAAAACGCCGTCACCGGCCAGGGCTTGCCGGCTTTCGGCACCCAGGTGCTGATGAACGTCATCAACGAAGTCGGCAGTCTGCCGACCCGCAATCATCGGGATTCACAATTCGACGGCGCCAACAATATTTCCGCCGAGGCAATGGCGGAGCCGCGAGATTCCGACGGCAAGCCGAACCTGGTGCGCAACGCCGCGTGTTTCGGTTGCACCATCGCCTGTGGGCGTATTTCGACAATCGACCGCACGCATTTCTCCGTTGCCGAGCGGCCGCAGTACCACGGCGCCTCAGGCGGGCTCGAGTACGAAGCCGCGTGGGCGTTGGGGGCGGCGACCGGCGTCGATGATCTCGATGCGCTGACCTTCGCGAATTTCGTCTGCAACGAACAGGGATTTGATCCGATTTCCTTTGGCGCTACTGTCGGTGCGGCGATGGAACTCTTTGAAGAGGGTGTCATCACCGAGAAGGACACCGGCATGGATCTCAGCTTCGGCAATGCCGAGGCCCTGGTTGAGATGTCGCTGCAATGTGGCAAGGGCGAGGGATTCGGTGCCGAGATCGGCCTCGGGTCCAAACTGCTATGTGAAAAGCACGGCAAGCCGGAACTGTCCATGGCGGTCAAGGGCCAGGAGTTCCCGGCCTACGACGGTCGCGGCATTCAGGGCATGGGCCTGACCTATGCCACCTCCAACCGGGGTGCCTGCCATTTGCGCAGCTACACCGTGGCGTCGGAAATCCTCGGCATTCCGGAAAAGACCGATCCGTTGGTCACGGAAGGCAAGGCCGGTCTGGTGAAGGCGTTCCAGGATGCGACGGCGGCGGTCGATTCCGCCGGGATTTGCGTGTTCACCACCTTCGCCTGGTCGCTGGAGGACATCGCGCCGCAGATCGATGCCGCCTGCGAGGGCGAGTGGACGTCGGAAACCCTGCTGGAAGTCGGCGAGCGGATATGGAACCTGGAACGTCAGTTCAACCTGGCGGCCGGCTTCACTGGCAAGGACGATACCCTGCCGGCGCGGCTGCTCAAGGACGCGGCCAAGACCGGCCCGGCCGCGGGCAAGACCAGTGGCCTCGATGTCATGCTGCCGGAATATTACGAACTGCGCGGCTGGACACCGGATGGCGTGCCGACCAACGAAACCCTGAGCCGCCTCGGCGTCTAGGGGACTTTTTGACGGCGGATGGGGCGGCGCGGATTGACCGTGCCGCCCTCTGCCTGAAAGACGGGAGCAACCTCACATGACCCATGTCATCGTCGGCGCCGGCCCGGCCGGCGTCATCGCCGCCGATACGCTGCGCAAGACCGATCCCGGCGCGGACGTCGTGCTGATCGGCGGCGAGCGAGAACCCCCTTATTCACGCATGGCCATTCCCTATTATCTAACCGGCAAGATCGCCGAACAGGGGACGTATTTGAGATCCGATGCCGGCCATTATGATGGCGCGGGTATCTACTACGTGCAGGCGACGGTCGAAAGCGTCGACGCGGCGGCGAAGAACCTGAATTTGGCGGGCGGCGGGTCGCAATCCTACGACACACTGCTGATCGCCACTGGCGCCAGCCCCATCCGTCCGCCCATCGATGGGCTGGACCAACCGGGTGTACACCACTGTTGGACGCTCGCGGACGCCCGCAACATCGTGGAGCGCGCGAACGAGGGGGTGGACGTGGTGCTGATCGGTGCCGGTTTCATCGCCTGCATCATCCTGGAAGCGTTGGCCGAACGGGGTGTCAACCTGACGGTGGTGGAAACCCTCGACCGCATGGTGCCGCGCATGATGAACGCCACCGCCGGCAACATGGTGAAACGCTGGTGCGAGGGCAAGGGTATCACGGTCAAGACTTCGACCATGGTGACCGCCCTGAATATCGGGACCGACGGTATCGAGGTTCAGTTCGATAACGGGGCGGCGCAGCGGGCCGATCTCGTCGTCGTCGCGACGGGCGTTAAATCCAACATCGGGTTTCTTGAAGGTTCCGGGGTCAAGATGGAAGACGGCATTGTCGTCGACGAGCGGCTTGCCACGGGTGTCGATGGCATCTTCGCCGCCGGCGATTGCGCCATGGGTCCCGAGTACGGAGCCGACGGCTGGCGCGTTCATGCCATTCAGCCGACGGCGGCCGACCACGGCCGGATCGCCGCCATGAACATGGCCGGGCGGGACGTGTGCTACAAAGGCAGTCTAAACATGAATGTACTCGACACCCTCGGTCTGGTTTCCGCCAGCTTTGGCAATTGGGAAGGGGTCGAGGGCGGAGACCATGCGGAAGTGGTCGACGAGGACGGCTTTCGCTACATGCGGCTCGAATTCGATGGCGAGCGCTTGGTCGGCGCATTGTCGCTGGGACGCACCGATAACATCGGCGTGTTGCGCGGCCTGATACAGACCCACGTGCCACTCGGTGGTTGGGTCGAGAAGCTGAAAGCCGATCCGCACCGTATCGTCGAGGCCTACGTCGACGGCACCCAGTAATTCGCGCCGGGCATATATTTATGAAAATCAAGGCGAAGCTCTACGCCAGCTTGCAGGAATATCTGCCGCCGAACGCGGTAAAGCAGGAAGCCATCATCGAGGTGCCCGATGGCGCGACGCCGTCGCGCATCATTCTGCAACTGGGCGTGCCCAAGGAACATTGCCATCTGGTGTTGGTCAACGGCCTGTTCGTGACGCCGGAAGACCGCGATACCCAGGCCCTGGAAGACGGCGACACCATCGCCATGTGGCCACCCGTGGCCGGCGGCTGAGTTCGCCCATGGCCGACGAGGTGGTGGTCGAAAAGGACATGGCGCTGACTCACCGGGATTTCTTTCGTCTGGTGCCGAAGGCTTTTCCCGATGGCAACTACCGACTGCTGCCAACCGGATTAGTGCGTAACGAGTCGGAGGGCCGCAAATTGGCAATTACCCTCGGTCCGCAGGGGGAACGGCGCATCGCGCTGCTCAGTATCGCCACCACGCCGGTCACCCTGACGTTCACCGGCTATGCGGATGACCAACGGACCGCCACGCTGATCGAATTCGACCGCGCGTTCCAGAAGGGAGGAGGCTGACCATGCATGCCCCAAAGACATTGCTGGAAATGGCCGGCGCCGATCTAACGCCGTCGAGCCTCGGTGTATCGGCGCTGATCCTGATCGATATCCAGAACGAATATGTCGACGGCAAATTGGTGCTGCCCGGTGTCGATGCCGCGGTGGCGGAAGCGGCGAAGCTGCTGTCCCGCGCCCGGGATGCCGGCACCCCCATCGTCCATGTGCGCCATGTCGGCAAGCCCGGCGGTGCCTTCGACCCGGATGGACCCGGTGGCCAGATCGCCGCAGCGGTGGCACCCGTGGATGGCGAGCACGTGGTGGAGAAGGGACTGCCCAATGCCTTCGCGGCGACGACTCTGGCGGGCGTGCTGACCGATCTTGGCCGTAAGGAACTGATCGTCGTCGGCTTCATGACCCATATGTGCGTCAGCTCGACGGTTCGCTCGGCGCTCGATCACGGCTATCGCTCCACCGTCGTTGCCGATGCCGCGGGCACCCGTGACCTGCCGCGTCAGGATGGCAGCGGCGGGGCGGTTTCCGCCCAGGACCTGCATTGCGCCAGTCTGGCGGCACTCGCCGACCGCTTCGCCGTTATCGCCAACCGAGCGGACGATATCCCGGAATGAACGCGTTCCAGCCGCAACCGGTTGCCCGGCTGCTCAACGACAAGGCCCGGCACCGCATGTTCGCTGGCGATGTGTTGGTGCAGCGGTCCGTGCCGGCGATGGGCCGCGTGGTGGAGCAGCTTGGCCATATGGCGGCCAATGCCTTCCATCCCCAGGCGCCGCATCTGGCGCACGAGCATCTCGGCACCGCCGATTATCTGGCCCGGCTGAAGGCACTGCGCCGAGGTGTCCGCCAGGATAGCGGTGTCGCGGCGGTGTTCGCCAAACTGCTCGGTGAACTGGGTGCCGACGCCGACGATACATTTTCGGACAGGCTCAACTTTCGGCTGGTGCCGCCGCTGGTCAGCCATCAGGGGCGTCCGGCGGATCCGCTGAAACCGCATCGGGACACGTGGGGCTCGGGCCTGCTGTCGCAGATCAACCTGTGGGCGCCGTTGGCGCCGCTCGACGCCGATGCCACCATGGTGCTCTACCCTGAGGCCTGGGACCGTGCCATCGATAATGACAGCGTCGGCTGGGATATCCAGGCGCTGCGCGCCGCGCGCGGCGCGGGCGACACATACCCTCGGCTGCCCACCGCCACGGGCGACATCGCCGGCCCGGCCATGCCGATTCTCATCGAACCCGGCGACATGCTGGCTTTCTCCGGCGCCCACCTGCATGCCAGCCGCGCCGCCGCGACGGGAGTGGCGCGCATGAGCTTCGATTTCCGCCTTGTCATGCTTTCCGACGCACGGGCTGACCTGGGTGCCCCCGATCACGACCACGCGGCGCCCCATCAGGCCCCGGAATGGTTCAAGCGCCCCGCCGATGGGTTGGGCCTAGCGAAGGCGCTCAGTCCGCTGCTACTCGGCTCCTGAAATCCACGGCGAGGCGCCGGATGCAGGCGTCGAAAACCGTGAGATCGTGAAAGGTATCCTCACCCAATGGAGGCCCGATGATCACCGCGCCGTCGCTGGCCTCAACCGCGCCGTGCAGCATCAGATTATCGATCATGGCGAAGTCCTCGACGATCATGCCGTCGGGGGCCGCACGGTCGGCATAGGGGCGGGGATCGTTGGTGTAGCCGAATACCGGTTTCTCAAGTGCCCGCATGAAGCCCATCTCGAAGGCCGTGCCGACGTCCATGCTGTGGCCGCGAAACGGCGTCATGTTGGCGATAATCGTGTCGCATGTGCGCATCAGCGCTTCATTGGCGGCGCTGATGGCGCAACCGGCATCGAAAGGGGAGAGATTGGCGACATCCACTTCGGCGTCGAGCGGAAAGATGCCGATCAATCCGTGTTCGGCGCAGATGGCGACCTTGCGCCGGCCGACTTCCTTGGCATCGGGCAGGAATACTTCCGGTCCGGCCAGGTAGACGCGGGGCGGCGCCACGGCGTCAGTTCTCCTTGGCGTATGGGTTCTTAGCTTTCTTGCCGTGCAGGCGCAGCGGCGTTCCATCGAGACCGAAGTCGTCGCGTAGCGCGTTGGACAGATAGCGGAGGTAGCTTTCCGGCAGTTCCTCGGCACGCGACGAGAAGAACACGAAGCTCGGCGGACGCGTATTCGGCTGCGTGATGTAGTTGATGCGAATGCGTCGACCGCCACGACCCATCGGCGGGGGATGGGCATCGGTGGTGGCCTCGAGCCAGCGGTTTAACTCGCCCGTGGGAATGCGCGAATTCCAGATTTGGAAGGTTTCCAGCACGGCGGGCAGCAATTTGTCGACGCCGCGCCCGGTCAGCGCGGAAAGGAACACAACGTTGATGCCGCGCACTTGCGTCAGCGACGTTTGCAACCTGTCGCTGATCTGGTTCATGACCTTCTGGCGGTCCTCGGCGGCATCCCATTTGTTGACGACGATGATCAAGGCGCGGCCTTCCTCGATGACCTGACGGGCGATGGTCAGGTCCTGTTTTTCGAGAAGTTGCCCCGCGTCGAGAACCAGTGCCACCACTTGCGCGAAACGGATGGTATTTAACGTGTCGAGGGCAGAGAGGGTTTCCAGCTTCTCCGCAACCCGCGCCTTGCGCCGCAAACCAGCGGTATCGACGAGGCGGATTTCCCGCTCCCGGCCTTGCCACGGCACCGTCCAGGCGACAGTGATCGAATCCCGGGTGATGCCGGGTTCCGGTCCGGTCAGCATGCGGTCCTCGCCGATCAATCTGTTGACCAGCGTTGATTTGCCAACATTGGGTCGCCCGACGATGGCCAGTTGTAGCGGCCGTTCATCGATCAGCGCGTCGTCCGATTCGATGCCGCTATCGACGAATCCATCGCCGTCGTCTTCCAGGGCCGCGGCGTCCGCGTATTCCAGCAGGGCGTCGTAAAGCTCGCTCAGGCCTTCACCGTGTTCGGCCGAAAATGGCAGCGGCTCACCCATGCCGAGGGCGAAGGCCTCCATGCGGCCGGCCTCGCCGCCCCGGCCCTCGCACTTGTTGGCGACCAGGATGACAGGCGTCTTGCCGACACGCAGCCAGCCGGCGAAATGTTCGTCGATGGGGGTGATACCGGCGCGGGCGTCGAACAGAAACAGCGCCACGTGGGCATCGGCCAGCGCCTGCTCGGTCTGGCGTCGCATGCGGCCTTCCAGGCTGGTATCGTCGGCGTCTTCCAATCCGGCCGTGTCGATGACGCGGAATTTCATGTTGCCAATGCCGCCGTCGCCTTCGCGCCGATCGCGGGTGACGCCCGGCGTATCGTCGACGATGGCCAGACGCTTGCCGACCAGACGGTTGAAAAGCGTCGATTTGCCGACGTTGGGCCGGCCGACGATGGCGACGGTGAAGGTCATGTTAAGCCTCTTGTAACGCCTGGTTCCGCCTAACGGTAGGCGACCAGTTCGGCGTCATTGGCGAGGAAATAAACGCTGCCATCGGCGACCACCGGCGGCACCGCGACGCCGTCCGGCATTTCCACCGAACCCAGAATGGCGCCGTCATAGGGCGATATGGCGAGGGCGTTTCCGTCCGAACCGGCGACGATCAGGCGGTCGCTGGCGAGAACCGGGCCGGTCCAGATGATCGGATCTTCGCGGTCTTCCGGATCCTCGAAACGGGGCAGGCCGCGTACCCACAGAACCTTGCCGGTGTTCCGGTTGATGCAGATGATCTCGGCATCGTTGGTCAGCATGAAGACATAGTCACCGGCGACCCACGGGGTCTCGGCGCCGCCAATTTCGCGCCACCAGATGCGCCGTCCATTGCGCAAATCGAGGGCCGCCGTCACGCCGCCGTGACTGACCGCGATGACCCGGCCGCGATCGATCACCGGATGGCCGCGAATCTGCGCCAAGGTGGACACCACGTCGGTGCGCTTCACGGTGGCCAGACTGTCCTGCCACAGCACGCGGCCGGTCTCGACCTTGATGGCGACGATTTCTCCGGATGAATAGGCGGCCACGACAACGCCGCCATCCACCGCGGGACTGGCGCCGCCGAGTAGGCTCGCGACCTCGGTGATGCCATTATGATCCCAAAGCTGGTCACCGGTGTTGCCATCGAGTGCCACAAGGCGATTGTCGACGGTGATGACGAAAACCCGTCCGCCGCGCGCGGTCGGCGCGGCGCGCTGCGGAGCGCCCAGGTTTTTGCGCCACTTGATGGCGCCGGTGGCGGTATCCAAGGCGATGGTTTCAGCGAAACCGGTGGTTGCATAGAGCATCTGCCCCTCGACCGCGAGGCCGCCAGGGATGTGACCATCGTCCTCGTCGTCTGGCGTCACATCGACACGCCAGAAATTTTCACCGGTCTTGGCGTCGAAGGCGCTGATCCGGGACGCCGCGTCAATGGCATAGATGCGCCCCTTCGAGATGACGGGCGGACCGGACAGCCGTTCTTCCTTGTCGGCGCCGGTACCGATGTCGCGGCTCCAGGCTTTGGTCAGCGAGTCGCTGACCTGGATATGGTGCATGGCGTGGTTGGCGTAGCCGCCGGCCATCGGCCAGTCCGCGTTGGGCGTCGGTGCCGGAAGTAGCACGCGGTCGCCCGCTGTTTCCGAGTCCGGTGACAACGAGCGTTCATGCACCAACACGGATATCCGCTCGCCGACGAGCGGCTTGTCGTCCTTCTTGTTGAATGGGTCCAGATCTTTCAGCGTGTCGCACGCGGCGACAGCGGCCAACGCCATGACGACGGCGGCAATGCGCGATAACCGATGGAACCGGTTCAACGCCACGATGGATTCTCCCCCCTCAAGTTTGCCGCGCAATGAATCTGGTGTCCCGATTTAGGTATAGCAGGCACCAGCGTGTCGGGCGACGGCTTCGTGCGGTGGCTCACTGACTGGACGCCCCGGTCTGCAGTGCCTGGCCGATTTCACGCGCCCTGTTGCGTACGCCACGTGGGGCGCCGGCATCGAGGGCGAGGGCATCAAATAGGTCGCGTGCCTTGGCCTTGGCACCCAGTTTCAAGTGCGCGGCGGCGGTCAGTTCACGCGCCGCATAGCTGAACGCGTTGGTTTCCACCAGCAGCGGCGCCAGCGCGCCAATGATGGCGTTGGCGTCCTCACCGGCATCAATGCCGATGTTGGCGGCGAGCACGGTGGCGAGATCACGGTATGGCGCGGCGATCCCGCTGTCGGCGGCGATCGCCCTGTATTCGCTGACCGCACCGGCATTGTCTCCGGCCTTGGCCATGAGTGCCGCCTGACGCAGGCGCGCCAACAGCGCGTAGCCGGCGCCCGAGTCATCGCGTAGCTTGGCGAAGGCGGTCAAGGCCTCTTCCGTCTTGTTCTCGTCGGCGAGGCGCTGCGCCGCGACGAAACGGTCGCCCGCTTCTTGACGCTGGCTCAGGTCCCAGTGGCGCCAGCCCTGATAACCGGCTACGCCCAGCACCAAGGCCAAGGCGACGCCGATGATGATGTTGCCGTAGGCCTTCCAGAACTGCATCGCCTGATCCTGGCGCAGTTCCTCGTCGATCTCGCGAATTAGGCTGTCGTCCGATGGTTCGGCCACGTATCTCTCCGTAACGTTTGGGCGGGTGGCCAGTGGGCCGTCCCCGGTCACTGTTCCCGGGGCACTTCCCGAGGGCCGGCAAACATATCTTCCGGCCCGGTCGATGGCAATTGCGCTGTGCCGGGAAAGGGTTGGCTAGCCGGCGCCAAGGTTGTCGCCGTCACCGTCTCACGACCGCCATTTGATGGAGCAGCCGACGCTGGGTGCCTGCGTTGTCGGCGCTTCACCCGTGTTGGCGATCTGGCGCATCGCTTCTAGCAGTTCCGGTCGCGTGCCGGCTGCGGCCGGGGAACTGCCCGAGGCGTCGAAACGGCCTCGATAGCGCAATTCACGCGCCGCGTCGAAGCCGAAGAAATCCGGCGTACAGACGGCGCCATAGGCGCGCGCGACATCCTGCGTCTCGTCAAAGACGTAGGGAAAGGGAAAACCATTCTGTGCCGCGAAGTCGGCCATCTTGTCGATTGAATCCCCGGGCGAGATCGTCACGTCATTAGACATCACGGCGATGGCGCCGATGCCGTCCGCCTGTAACAGGGCGATATCTTCGGCTAGCCGGCGAGAAATAGCGCGCACGTACGGGCAGTGGTTGCAGATGAACATCACCAGCATACCCCTCGCGCCGGCAATACCCGCCAGCGCATGGGGGGTGCCGTGGGCATCCGGCAAAGTGAAGTCCGGCGCCAGCCAGCCCGAATTGACCGACGGAGTCTGCGTGGCCACCATGGTTCTATTTCCTGAATATTGGCGATCAGCGTGACGGCGTTGTGGTAGCCCATTCATCAGCGTCGATCAACGACCGCCCGCCGAAAGTTCCCGCGTTAGGAACTTCTTAACCATGACATGACATTGTTGCCCCCGGCATACGAATGACACATTGGAAGAGCCCCATGCAGCGACTTTTCTCCTCGCCGGTCCACATCGCGGCCATACTCGCCTGTGTGGCGGTGCTTGGCGGTTGTGCCGCCGCGACACCGTTTGGCGCGGTCGAGGCGGTCTCCGTAATGGCGTCCGACAAGACGCTGACGGACCATGCAATTTCGGTGGCCAGCGGCAAGGATTGTTCCATTCTCCGCAAGGAACAGGGCAAGACCTATTGTGTCGAAGATCAGGTCAATCCGGTCTACCCGCAGAATTACTGCTACAAGACGATCGGCAAGGTGACCTGCTATGATCGTCCGGACCCGCGCTATCAACGTGTCGATCGGGACAATAAACCGGGCAAGAAATAGATCCGGGCAAGCGCCGGTCCGTGGTTGGTTGCTGATTCCATTCCCATACATCGTGTGCACCGCTAGGATCGCGTCATCATGAGAATGCGGACGCTGATCTGGATGTCGGCGCCGATCCTGGTGGTGTCGTTTCTGGCGGCTCATCTGTTCTTCGGTGGCGATCCGGCCGAGAAGGCTCATCAAGCAGCTTTGGCTGAGCAGCAGCGCCGTGTCGATGGCATTACGGCGGCGGCGGAAGCCGGTGATCCTCTGGCCATGGTGAAACTGGGGCGCCTGCACCTTGAAGCGGCGGCGTCGGTCCGCAATCCCGCCCTTGCGCGTCACTGGTTCGAAAAGGCCGCGGCTCGCGGCAGCGTCGCCGCGCAATTCTGGCTCGGGCGCCTGTTCGAGGTCGGCGACGGTGTCGGCCAGGATCCGCACAAGGCCGCCGAGTGGTACCGGCGTGCCGCCATGCTTGGCGGCCACAGGGACGCCGAGTTCAAGCTCGGTGAGTTATATTACAGCGGCCGCGGCGTGCCGCACGATTACGGCAAGGCCCTGGATTGGTATCAGCGGGCCGCTCGCCGGGGCCATCCGGTGGCGCAGCATCTTCTCGGCATCATGAACGAACAAAGCGGCGGCGCGACGGGCGATCTGGTGCAGGCCTATACTTGGTTTACGCTGGCCATGGCCGAGCGGGACACGGTGCTCGCCTACAATCCGCAATACGACCCGGTGCTGGCCCGCGAGCGCCTGATTCCGCAGATGAATGAAAATCAGATCAAGCGCGCCGAGGCGGCGGCCGAGGCCTTCACGCCGAGTCGTTGACGTCCGATGCCGCGCCTTGACTTAGTTTGGCGGGTCCCCGACAAATCAACGTCACCGCGCGTTTCCGGAGAATCGCCATGGCCGACCACCCGCATATCCTGGTCATCGAGGGCAATACCGCCGATGCTTGCGCCGCCATGGAGGCGCTGTGCGGCATCACCAGTGCCGGCCGATACCGCACGGCGCTGCTGAACGCGGTTCCCGGCGCAACGGTGGATATCATCGTCGCCGCCGAAGCCGATGCGGAACTACCCAAAGGAATGGCATTGGAAGATTACGATGGTGTCGCCATTGGCGGCTCGTCCCTGCATGTTCAGGATGCACCGTCGGACCCTCGGGTTTCCAGGCAGATCGATCTGGTACGCGCCGCCTTGGACGCCGGTCAACCGGTGCTGGGCAGTTGCTGGGGGCTGCAGGTCGCGGCCATGGCGACCGGTGGCGGGGTCGATGGCAGTCCGCACGGGCGCGAAATCGGCGTCGCCCGAAAGATCGCCCTGACCCCGGCGGGGCGGGGGCATCGGATGTACGAAGGCAAGAACGGCGCTTTCGATTCCCTTTGCGTTCACTACGACGAGGTGACCCATTTGCCGCCCGGCGCCGTGGTGCTGGCGTCGAACGGCCATAGCGCCGTGCAGGCGGCGTGTTTCGATTATGGTCAGCGTGGCGCGCAAGGCACGTTCTGGGGAGTGCAGTATCATCCGGAATTCGATTTCGCTTTTATGGCCGCGATCTACGAACGTGATGCGAAGGCCCTTGTCGATGGCGGTTTCTGCGCCGACGAGGCGGCCGTTGCGGCGCTGTCCGGGCAATACCGCTCGCTGCAGCAGAACCCCAATCAGCCCGATGTCGCCTGGCACATGGGCCTTGATGCCGACGTACTGGACACGGCTATTCGCGAACGTGAAATAGCCAATTGGGTTCGCCATCAGGTGCTGCCCAGGGTTGGCCGATAGGTGCTGGCCGGTGAGCGGCATACACTGAACGCGCCGGCGCCCTCGTTCGATGTCGCCATCATCGGCGCCGGTCACAATGGTCTCGTTACGGCCGCTTATCTTGCGCAGGCCGGATTGACGGTGGGCGTCTTCGAACGACGCCCGGTGGTTGGCGGCGCCGCGGTGACCGAGGAATTCTTTCCGGGCTTTCGAAATTCCGTGGCGTCTTATGCCGTCGGCTTGCTGAATCCCAAGGTCGTTACCGATTTGGACCTGAAACGCCATGGGCTGGAGATTGTTGAGCGGCCGGCTGGCAATTTTCTGCCCGTCGATGACGGTAGCGAGTCGCTTCTAACCCATTCCGATCCGCAACTGATGGAAGCGGAGGTGGCGCGCTTTTCCACCCGTGACGCGGCGGCATTGGCGGAATACGAAGCGACATTGGGACGGCTTGCCGATGTGCTTCGCGCCCTGGTTCTGGAGACACCGCCCAATATTGGAGGCGGTCTGCGGGATCTATGGCAGGCGTGGCGCACCAGCGCCGGTGCCCGAGCCCTGTCACGAGACGACCAGGAAGCGCTGGTCGATATTTTCACGCTCAGCGCCGCCGACTACTTGGATCGCTGGTTCGAAAACCCCGCCCTCAAGGGGCTGTTAGCTTTTGATGGCATCGTTGGCACCTATGCCAGTCCCTATCACCCGGGAACCGCCTACGTCCTGTTGCACCATTGCTTCGGCGAAATCATGCCGCGCCCGGGGGCGTGGGGACACGCTATCGGCGGCATGGGTGCCATCACTCAGGCCATGGCCAAGCCGGCGGAAGAGGCGGGCGCGGTGATCGAGGTTGACGCTGCAGTCGCCCAGGTCACGGTCGAGGGCGGCCGCGCTACCGGCGTGGCGTTATCCGATGGCCGCAAGATCAAGGCCCGAGCCGTCGCCGCCAACGTCAATCCGAAGCTGCTGTTCACCCAATTGGTCGACGGCGAAGCGCAGCCGCCGGCGTTCCGCCGTCGCATGGAACACTGGAAATGCGCCTCCGGCGTGCTGCGCTTGAACGTGGCGTTAAAGGAATTGCCCGACTTCACCTGTCGTCCAGGGACCGAACTGGCGCCGCACCACACGGCTGGTATCAATATCGGCCCCAGCATGGACTACCTGCACCGGGCCTATGAGGACGCGCGCGAATTGGGTTGGTCGCGCGAGCCCGTGGTCGAAGTGCTGATCCCGTCGACCATAGACGACAGCCTGGCGCCGCCCGGCCAGCACGTGGCCAGCTTGTTCTGCCAGTATTTCGCGCCCCAACTGCCCGACGGTCGTTCCTGGGACGATGCGCGCGCCGCCGCCGCCGATGCCGCCATTGCCGCCGTCACCCGCTTCGCGCCGAATTTCAAGGAAGCCATCCTCGGTCGAAAGACCCTGACCCCTCTCGATCTGGAACGGGATTTCGGCCTCACCGGCGGCGACATTTTTCATGGTGCCCTCGACCTCAACCAACTTTGGAGCCTGCGCCCGGCGCTCGGCCACGCGGACTACCGCATGCCGGTGACGGGGCTTTACCTTTGCGGTTCTGGCGCCCATCCCGGCGGCGGCGTCACCGGCGCTCCCGGCCACAACGCGGCGCGGGAAATGATCCGGGATCTCACATAGCGATTAGGCGGCGACGGCGTCGTCGCCCATTAGGCTGGCCATGTGCGGCTGCCGTGCCAGCAGAAAGGCGCGCAGGCGTTCGGAATAATCCGCGGCGACGGCATCCCTGACGGATGGCCGCGCGGCCAGTGCGCGGCGCCAGGCCGCCAGTTTTGGCTTGTTGGCCAGAATGCCGATTTCGCCGATTTGATCGAATACGTCGAAATAGCGGAAGATAGGTCCGAAAACTGCGTCGACCAGACTGAACGCCTCGCCGCTGAACCAGGGGCCGCCCGCCAATTCCGATTCGATACGGGCGAACTTGCTGGCGAGCGTATTCGCCCGGTCGGCAAAAGCTTCGGTGTCC
>JAYOFM010000018.1:0-19450 GCA_038117225.1 Rhodospirillales bacterium | reverse complement strand
ACGGGCGAACTTGCTGGCGAGCGTATTCGCCCGGTCGGCAAAAGCTTCGGTGTCCTGCGTCGTTTCCAGTACCCAGATGTCACCCAGAATGGTCGACCCGAACTCCATCCACGCCCGGTGGCGGGCCCGCGTCAGCGGGGCGGCCGGATGCAATGGATTGGGTTGTGTATCTTCCAGTTACTCAAGGATGGCGGCGGATTCGAAGATGACGTCATCGCCGATTTTCAACAGCGGAACCTTACCGAGCGGCGAAAGCGCCGTGAACCAGTCCGGTTTATCGGTCAAGTCGATGTTGGCGCGATCAAACGGCACGCCTTTTTCGGCAAGGGCGATGGCGGCGCGTTGCACGTAGGGGCAGAGGTGATGGCTGATCAGGGTGATGGGCTTGCTCATGATCTGAACTCCAGCGAATTAAAGTAAATGCAGTTGCATATATATGGAAATCGGGAGGCGGAGTCAATATTGATGCATATGCATATATCTGTTAGATTTCGGGGATGAGTGAACCTTCTTCCAAAACCCGTTTCGCCGCCGCGTCGACACCATCCACCAGGGCCTGGGTCGGGCTGATGCGGGCATCGCGCCGTATCGCAGATTCCATAGAGGCTGAATTGAAAGCCGCCGGACTGCCGTCACTGGATTGGTACGATGTGTTATGGGAGCTGGAGCGTGCCGATGGGTCGGGATTGCGCCAGTTCGAACTGCAGCCGCGCTTGCTGTTGGCACAGTACAACGTCTCCCGCTTGCTCGCGCGCATGGAGAAGGCGGAACTCGTGGAATGCGCCGACTGCAAGGAAGACGGCCGCGCCCGCGTGGTCAGTCTGACCAAGGCAGGCCGGGCCATGCGCAAGCGCATGTGGGTCGTTTACGGCCGCGCCATCGAATCTCATTTCAGTACATCGCTGGCGGACGGCGAATTACACGTCCTGGCGGAGATTCTGGGTAAGCTCGGCGACTAGCTGAACAGTCCCGAATTTGCCAAGCCGTTAAAGATGAACTGCACGGCAAGGGCTGTCAGCAGGACACCCATGACGCGGGTAATGACGTTGAGGCCGGTGACACCCAGCAACCGCTGAATTTGCGTCGCCACGAGCATCGCGATGAATGTGATCAGCAGCACCGCGCCCAGGGCCGCCAGCACGGCGCCCTGGCGGGGCAGATCACCTTCGGCTCCACCCATCAGCAGAATAACCGCGCCGATGGCGCCGGGGCCGGCGATAAGCGGTAGAGCTATTGGAAACACGGCGACATCGGGACTCCTGGCGGCTTCCATTTCCTCCTCGTCGGTCGTCGACGTGATGCCGGAATGCTTGGCCAGCACCATGTCGATGCCGATCAGCAACAACAAAAGGCCGCCCGAGGTCTGCAGCGCGGCGAACGTGATTCCCATGTAGTCCAGCAGCGCCCGCCCCGCCAACGCGAACATCAGCAGAATACCGCTCGCCACCAACGTTGCCTTGACCGCCGTGGCGCGGCGTTCCGGGACCGAATTGGCAAGCGTTAGGGCCGCGAACATGGCCGCCACATCGATCGGGCCGACGGTGGCGAAGAACGTCGCGAAGGCGACGATGCCGTGATTGATCAGCTGGTCGGTCATAAATCGGCCACGCCGTTATACTTGCCCCGCCATGGCGCGTTTGTACATCTTCAGCATCGCCTTGGCGTCGACCGGCACCGGGTTGGTCGGTGCCGTCGGATCGGCGGCGGCCATGTCGGCGAGTTCCTTGAGACGGTCAGGCTCGACGCCGAGTTCGGCCGGGCTGTGCGGAATCCGGAAGGTTTCGCGCAGTTCCAAAGTCCAGTCGAGCACGGCCTTGAAGCCAGGCCGTTTAAGTCCCATGAAGCGGGCGAGGCGGGTCATCTTGTCCGCGATGGCCTTCCTATTGTGGATTAGTACATAGGGCGTGAAGACGGCATTGGTCATGCCGTGGTGGGTGTCGTAGATGGACCCCACCGGGTGGCTCAGGGAATGTATGGCGCCGAGGCCTTTCTGGAACGCGGTCGCTCCCATGGCGGCGGCGGCCATCATGTGAGCGCGGGCTTCCACGTCGCCGCCGTCGGCGAAGGCTCGCGGCAGGTATTCGCCGATCAGGCGCAGGCCTTCAAGGGCGACGCCGTCGGCCATCGGGTGATAACTCGGTGCCACATAGGCTTCCAGGCAGTGCGCGAGGGCATCCATGCCGGTCCACGCGGTGATATTGGCGGGCAGGCCGGTGACCAGTTCGGGATCGCAGATCACCGCCGACGGCATCATCTTGGGGTGGAAGATGATCTTCTTGCTGTGCGGGCCACCGGTCGGATCTTCCTGCGCCACCACCGCGGCGCGGCCGACTTCCGACCCGGTACCCGACGTGGTCGGTACGGCGATGATGGGGGCGATGCCCGAAGGATCTGCGCGGGTCCAGTTGTCGCCGATGTCCTCAAAATCCCAGATCGGCCGACGCTGGCCGACCATCAGCGCGATAGCCTTACCAATATCCATGGCGCTGCCACCACCCCAGGCGACGATGCCGTCATGGCCGCCGAGGGTATAGGCGAGCAGGCCGGAATCGACATTCCGCGCCACCGGGTTGGGGCGCACGTCGCAGAACAGCGTGGTCGGTACCCCGGCCTCGGCATTGGCAGCCAGCGCTTCGTCGATCATCGGCAGCGCCGCCAGTCCCGGGTCCGTCACCAGCAGCGGACGCTTTATGCCGAGCCCCTTGCACACCCCCGCGAGTTCCCTGATACGGCCGGGACCGAAACGCACATGGGTCGGATAATTCCAGTTGCCGGAGAAAGCGGTGGTGGCGGTCATCGTGGCGGGTCCCCTTGTTAACGACGTTCTGCGGCGGCGAGGGCGGCGCCAGCGCCGACGAATATGGCGGCGACGACGCGGTTGCGGATGCGCGCTTGGCGTTTCGTGCGAATGACGCGCCCGAGACGGCTACCGAGCATGCCGTAAGCGGTATAGATGATGAGGCACAGCACGATCGAGGTCAGCGAAAGCACGATCAGCGCCGTCGTGGGATCGTCTCCCGTCGCCATGAACGGCGGATAAACCAGCGCATAGGACAGCACCGACTTGGGATTGGTGAGCGCCGTCAGCGCTGCCCGCGCCGCGATGCCACCGGCCTCGCCGACATCCAGCGGTGCGTCGGCGAGCAGCTTGGCGTCCGCCGTCCAGGCCCGGTAACCGAGGTAAAACAGGTAGCCGACGCCGATCCAGCGGACGACCTCGAAGGCCTCGTTGGATGCCGCGAGTAGGGCGATCAGGCCGATGCCGACCAGTACCACGTAGACCACAACAGCGGCGGCGAAGCCGAAGGCCGCGACCACGGCCGCGCGGTCACCGCGCCGGCTGCCGATAGCGACCTCATAGGCAATGCTGGGGCCGGGCAGGGCAATCAATCCGGCCCAGATGACGACAAAGGTAATCCACTCGGCAAGCGGCATGGCGGAGTCTCTATACTTCCGTTCTCAAGTGAAAAGACTTGGGCCGTGTCAGGTGTTCATAGCCGAGCGGCGAAAGTGTGCAGCCTCGACCGGATTGCTTGACTCCGGTCCACGCCAGCGCCGGATCCAGATAGTCACAGCGATTCATGAACCATGTGCCGGTATCGACGGCGTCACCGATGCGCATCGCCGCCTCTGCGTCGCGTGTCCACACTGAGGCGGTCAGCCCAAAGGAAGAATCGTTCATCATCGCGACGGCCTCTTCGTCGCCGTCGACGGCCATGATGCCGACCACGGGGCCGAAGCTTTCCTCGGTCATGACGCCCATGCCGTGATTCACGTCAACCAGCACCTGCGGCGCCAGATAAGGTGAGCCGGGAGCGTCGGCGGCGAATCCGGCGGGATCGATCAGTGCCCGAGCGCCAGCGGCCACCGCCTCGGCGATTTGTCCGCGCACAAAATCGGCGGCGCTTGCCTTGACCATCGGGCCAAGCGTGGTCTCCTGTTTCGTCGGATTGTCGAGCACGTACTGCCGGGTCAACGCGGCGAAGCCGTCGATGAATCGGTCGAATACCGCTTCATCCACATAGATGCGTTCGATCCCGCAGCACGATTGGCCGGAATTGAAGAAGGCGCCGTCGACGAGGTTCTCGATAGCGTGATCGAGATTGGCATCGGCGCGCACGTATGCCGGGTCCTTGCCACCGAGCTCGAGGCCGACACCGATGAACCGGCCGGCGGTCGCGCGTTCGACCATCTCGCCGCCGGGCACAGATCCGGTGAAGGCGACGAAACCCACGTCCGGGGCCTTGATCAGCCGTTCCGTCGCCGCGTGGCCGAGATGGAGGGTTTGAAACACGCCCTTGGGCAGTCCGGCGGCGTCACATGCCTCGGCATATCGTTCCGCGACCAGGGGCGTCTGCGCCGAATGTTTGAGGATGACGGCGTTACCAGCGGCGAGTGCGGGGATAATCGCGTTGACCGAGGTCAGCCAGGGGTAATTCCATGGCGCAATGACAAAGACGACGCCGAGGGGCGCCTTGCGGATGAAACGGGTGAAGCCAGCCTTTTCCGCCGTCGCCGCGTCGGCCAGGGCGTCCGGCGCGATGGCCAGCATGTGGCGGGCGCGCTCCTCGAAACCGCCGATTTCGCCGCTGGCATAGCGGATCGGGCGGCCCATCTGCCAGGTGATTTCTTCCCCCAGTGTCTCCTTCAGCGCAACGACGTGATCGACGGCGCGTTCAAGGATGGCGATGCGTTCGGCAAGTGGTGTCGTCCGCCACGATCGTTGCGCCGCCACGGCTGTACTGAGTGCCCTGGCGATACCGGCATCGGTGGCGAAGGGCCGCTCCACATACAGCGAGCCGTCAACGGGGCTGACGGTGCGGATGCCATCGTTCATTCAGCTAGCCAAAGTCGACGGTGGCGACGGCGCGGGCGACTTTGCCCGCCGGCCACGAGGTCGGCGCGGTTGGCGCCTTGTCACCGGCGAGGACCATGGTACCGTCGCCGATCTTGCTTAGATCGACGCGGCCGGCCTTGGTTTCCACATAGACGCCCTTGCCGGCAAGCAGCGCGACCTCGAAATTCTTGTCCAAGGTACCGCCCCAGAAGGTGGTGCCGCGGATGCCGATCGTGGCGGTCGGCGTATCGACCACGAAGCTGGCGTCGGCGGTTTCCATGATCTTGCCGCTGGTCACCTTGAAGGCACCTTCCAGGAGGCGCAACGCGGCGTTGGAATCCTTGTCGCGGAAGACGAAATCGACGACCACGAACTGGGTCCGTTCGCCCAGGGTCGTTTGCGTGCCGTCGATCATCTGCATTTCCAGGCGCGCCCCCTTGCCGGTGGAAATGACGTCGCCGGTCAGGACTTCACTGCCGAGCGCGAGGACCCGGGGCAGCGCATCCTGAATCGCCAATGCCGACCCCTTTAGCTTTGTCACCTTGCCAGCGACAGGGGTGTCGGTGGCTTCTGCCGTCGCCGCGACGGCGTGACGGCCGCGGGCGGCGAGTGCCGCCGTCGCCGCGAAGCTGGTGGCGGCGACGCGGTTGATCCATTGTCTGCGTGTCAACATGATCCCATTCTCACTTTATCCTGGTTGAGTGGGGTTTCCCTCGGACACTACGTATTTTTAGATCTTTCGGATCAATCGCCCGATTTCTAAATGATCTCAAAATAACGTTCCATTTCCCAATCCGTGATGTGGCGGCGGAACTCACGTTCCTCCCACTCGCGGCTGGCGGCGAAGTGGTCGACGAAGGTGTCGCCGAAGGTCTCGCGTGCCGGTTTTGATGCTCGCAGGCGCCCGGCGGCCTCGAACAGGGTCGCCGGCAGGTTCAGGCGCTTGGGGAATTTCATGTCATAGGCGTTGCCGACGACGGGGGCTTCCGGTTCAATCTTGTTCTCAATGCCCCACAGACCGGAGCCGATGGCGGCGGCCAACGACAGATAGGGATTGGCATCGGCGGCGGCAATCCGGTACTCGACCCGTTGCGCGTTGGCGCTGCCGGAAATGGCGCGCAGCGCGCAGGTGCGGTTATCGATACCCCAACTCGCGTCGGTTGGTGCCCAAAAGCCGGGTACCAGGCGGGTGTAGCTGTTGACCGTGGACGCGATCATGGCCAGCCACGCCGGCATCAGTTTCTGTTGCCCGCCAATAAAGTGACGCATGGTTTCGGACATATTGCCGGGCTGACTCGGATCGTGAAACACGGGTTCGCCGGACTTCTTTCGCAACGACATGTGGATGTGCCCCGACTGCCCCGGCCAATCTTGTGACCAGCGTGCCATGAAGGTGGCCATCAGACCGCGTTTCTGCGCCGCGATCTTGCAGAAAGTCTTGAACAGCGCGGCCTTATCGGCGGCGGCGAGCGCGTCGTCGACGGTCAACGCGACTTCCAGCACGCCCGGTCCGGTTTCCTCGTGCAGGCCTTCGATCGGCAGGTCCATCAGGGTGCAGCCGGACAGCAGGTCCTGGTAGAGGTCGCTTTCCGTGGTATTGCGCAGCACCGAGTAGCCGAACCATCCCGGCTGAATGGGTTTCAGATCGCGATAGTTCTTCTCGCGCACGCTGTGCGGCGTTTCCTCGAAGAAAAAGATCTCGTATTCAATTCCGGCCAGCACGTCGAAGCCCATGGCGTCGGCCTGTGCGAGCACGCGGCGCAGGGTCCCGCGTGAACAGACCTCTTCGTGTTTGCCGGTGAACTCGCTAAGGAAGAACAACATGCCATCTTCCCAGGCGATCTCGCGACAGCTTTCCGGCAACACGCGCACCATGGCATCGGGGTAGCCGGTATGCCAACCGGTGACGCTGACGTTGTCATAAAGCTGGTCATTGGAATCCCAACCGACGAGCACATCGCAGAAACCGAAGCCTTTCTCCAGCGACGACAGAAATTTATCGCGGGACATATATTTGCCGCGCAGGATACCGTCGATGTCGAAGACGCCAACCTTGACGTGATCGAGGCCGCGTTGTTCGACGAGGGATTTGGCATCGGCTGCTGACTTGACCTCGCGTGGCGTCATGGGATTGTTTCCGTTGTTGAATATCGTTGATGGCGGATTATGCCGGGGCGGCGCGGCCGCTTCCAGAGCAATCTATCAGGTGGCCTGGTTTCCACATCGACGATAAGTGTTAGGGTCGGCGGCGATGGTCGATATTTCAGAATCCCTTCGCCGCGGCATGGCGCTTCATCAGGCGGGCAACCTGGATGCGGCGGCGGCGGTCTACCAGGATATTCTGGATATCGTTCCGGCGTGCGCGGATGCGCTGCATCTCATGGGATTGATCGATCACCAACGGGGCTCGCACGAGGAAGCGATCACGAAAATTTCCCAAGCCATCAAAATTGATCCCAAGGTGGCGCTATATCATACGAATCTTGGCCGGGTGTTACGTGCTTTCGGCCAAGACGGGGAAGCCGTTACCGCCTATCGGGAAGCCTTGGTCCTGGCGCCGGATCAGGCGGACGTGCACTCGGATTTGGCGGCGGCGTTGGTGGCGCTCGGCGATTACGCGGCGGCGCGGACCCGTGCCCACCGGGCGCTTGAACTGGATCCGTCGATGGCGGAAGCACACCTTAACCTGGGGCTCGCCTATCAAGGCATGGACGGACCCGATGCGGCCGGCGCGGAAGATGCTCTTCGTGCCGCCATTTCTCATGATGCCAACCTCGCCGGCGCCTGGCTTGGTCTCGGCATTCTGATGCAGGCGCAAGGCGACACGGTGGCGGCGGCGGACAACTATCGCCGAGCCCTCGACCTCGATGGTGGGCTGGTCGAGGCCCACGTGAATCTCGGTAATCTGGCTCGCCAGGGCTGCGAATTCCAAACCGCCGTCGCCTGCTACCGACGGGCCATTCACCTGGTCCCGGATAGCGCCACCGCGCATGGCAATCTCGGTGTTGCCTTGCAGGAGACGGGGCAGACCGAGGCGGCGTTGGCGGCTTACGATGCCGCTCTCGTGCGTGATGCCGAAGACGCTGAAGTGCATCGCAATCGCGCCATGCTGCTGTTGCAGATCGGGCGCTTCGCCGAGGGATGGTCGGAATTCGAATGGCGATGGAAGACGGCGCGTTTCGCCGGGTTAAAGCGAGCGAATTCGTCGCCGCGCTGGGACGGACGTTCGGCGCCACGAATGACGGTGCTGGTAACGGCGGAACAGGGCTATGGCGATACCGTTCAGTTCGCCCGTTATCTGCCATTGGTCCGTCAACGGGTGGGCCGCCTGATCGTTGAGTGCCCTTCACCATTGGTTGATCTGTTGGAGACGGCCGAGGGCGTCGACCTGGTCGTTGCGTCGGGTACTCCCTTGCCACCGCACGACGCCCAGATACCGCTAATGAGTCTACCCGGCGTTTTCACGACGGACCTTGATACCATTCCCAGCGATGTTCCGTATTTGACTGTGCCGGCCGCCGCCGTTGAACGGTGGCGAGGCGACGAAGATGCGGAACCGTTGCCGCGTATCGGTATCGCCTGGAAGGGCAGCCCGGATCATCCACGGGACCGGGTTCGTTCGCCCGGCCTGGAGCCTTTTCTGCCGCTATTCGATCTGTCCGAGGCGCGCTTTATCTCACTACAACGGGACGGGGGTCGTGATGACATCGAACGGCTCGGCCTTGGCTCGCGGTTGGATGATCCGGCATCGGCCTTTGTCGATTTCGCCGATGCCGCCGCGGTGATCGCCGAATTGGACCACGTAATCGCCTGTGACACAGCGATGGCGCATCTGGCCGGCGCCCTCGGCAAGCCGGTATCGATATTGCTGCCGCACGTGGCGGAGTGGCGCTGGCTGGAAGATCGCGACGACAGCCCCTGGTACCCGACGGCGCGGCTCTTCCGCCAATCCGCGCTCGGCGATTGGGCCGGTGCGGTGGCGGCGTTGACGGCCGAACTCGGGCGTAATACCAAGGTATGATGACTGCCTTTGCGGAGTGCCGATCATGTTGCTGAACGACGACCAGTTGCGTCAATTCAAGGACGAGGGCTACATCATCGTGCCGGACCTGTTTTCGGCCGAGGAAGTGGCGATCATGAAGGGCGAAATCCCCGCCATTTTCAATGAAACGCGCGACGAAGTCTGGCACGAGAAGAACGGCAAGGCGGTGCGGACTGCGTTCGCCAGCCATACGTACAACGAGGTCTTTCGGCGTTTCGTTCGCCATCCCCGCATCCTCGAGCCAGCCGAGCAGATGCTGTCGGGCCAGGTTTACGTGCATCAGTTCAAGCTCAACGGCAAGGCGGCGTTCGACGGCGACGTCTGGCAGTGGCATCAGGACTACGGCACCTGGAAACGCGACGACGACATGCCGGATGCCAACGCCATGAACCTCGCCGTGTTCCTCGACGAGGTCAACGAATTCAATGGTCCGCTCTACCTGATCCCGCAGTCGCACAAATTGGGCGTGCTCGACGCCGACCATGATCTGACCTCGACCAGTTATCCCTTGTGGACGCTCGACAATGCGCTGATCGCCCAACTTATTGAGCGGGGTGGCATCGTGGCGCCGAAGGGACCGCCTGGTACCGGTTTCTTCTTCCACGGTTGCCTGGTCCATGGCTCGCCGCCCAACATGTCGCCATGGGATCGGCTGATCGTCTATATCAGTTACAACAACGTCACCAATCACATCCGAAAATTCCAGCGCGCCGAATGGATCGCTCACAGGGATTTCACGCCGCTCGAAGCGCTCGACGACGATTGCCTGCTGACGGTCCCCCGCCAAGCGGCTGAATAAGGGCGCCGTGAAGCTCGTCATCGCGTCGCCCAGCCCCTTCGCCCGCAAGGTTCGTGTGGCGTTGCACGAGAAGCGGATCGATTTTGACGAAGTGGTGGACGTGCCATGGAACGCGAACACGGTGGCGCCGTCGCTCAATCCCCTCGGAAAGATACCCATCCTCGCCTTTGATGACGGTCGCGTGTTCTATGACAGCAGTGTCATCGTTGAGTTCCTGGATACTCTAGACGCGGCACCGCGTCTGATCCCCGCCGATCCCTCGGCGCGGCTGGCGGTGCGCCAGATCGAGACCCTGGCTGACGGTATCTGCGATGCCGTCGTGTTGACGGTTCTCGAACAAGCCCGCCGCCCGGATATGCAAAGCACAAATTGGATTGATCGCCAGTGCGAGAAGGTCACCGCTGGCACGCAAGCGCTCGCCGCGCTGCTTGGCGATGGCGTCTGGTTCCACGGCGAGACCATGACGCTCGCCGATATCGCTGTCGGCTGTTGTCTCGGTTATGTCGATCTGCGGATGCCGGGGAATGAATGGCGGCGTCCCTATCCGAACCTCGATGCCTTCAGCGCGCGCATGGAAGCGCGGCCGTCCTTTATGCGCTCGAAGCCCGAGGTTCAAGCCATCGAGCCCGTCGGGTAAATCATCATAACGGTTGTGATCCCACCGGCGGTGGGGAAGGGCTTATTGGTCCGGTTCGGTGGACTCTTCGTTGTCCGTGACCACGCCCTCGGCGTCGACCGGCAATTCATTGCCATCGGCATCGGTCGTTCGGCCTTCCGCACGTTCGGCCTTTATTCTGGCGCGTTCGGCCTTTTTCGCGGCCTTGGCGCGGTCACGCTCCATGCGGTCGAATTTATAATTGGGCTTGCGGGCCATGAGTTGCCTTTCGATCCGGGTGATGAAGCGCGGCCGTCACGCGCCCCGCCGCCGGGGGCGGCAGGCGGGACGGCGTTTCGGTTGTCGGGGTGAGATCAGTCGAGGGCGACGATCTCTTCGGCCGAGGCACGGCCGTTCTGACCGGGAACGAGTTCATATTTGACCTTTTGGCCTTCGCGCAGGGTCGATAGGCCGGCCTTCTCCACGGCGGAGATATGAACGAAGGCGTCTTTGGAGCCGTCCTCGGGCTCAATGAATCCGTAACCCTTGGTCGGGTTGAACCACTTAACTGATCCGGTTGGCATGTCTCGTCTTCCTTTTCGCGTGTCGACGTATCGTGACCGACCTCCGGTCGCGCCACGGGCTGTAACGGTATCGGAACTTTCGGTGTCACGCGGTCAATCGCGGGGCGTTAACGGTGATACGCCAAAATATTTCGCTACCGGTCGGCACTTTTTCGCGTGTTCACGTGTCATGCGCAAGGGGAATCTTGTTCGCGCGCCGGGCGCGGCCGTTTGATCACAGCCGCAGGAGGATGACGCCGCCAGCGATCAAGGAGGCCGCCATCCAGCGCGTGCGGCCAACCGGTTCCTTGAGGATGACGGCGCCAATAAGCACCCCGAACATCACGCTGGTCTCGCGCAGTGCCGCCACCAAGGCGATCGGTGCCTGTGTCATCGCCCACACCGCGACCCAGTAGGAACAGTAGGAAAATATCCCGGCCAGCGCGCCGCAGGGTAAGGCGGGCACGACGGCGCGAAAAGCCTTCGGGCCACGCGCCCAAAGGGCGACCGCATAGACCACCACGGTATCGACCAGCGTCATCCAGACAACGAACCCCGATGCGGTCATCGCCAGACGCGCGCCGATACCGTCGACCATGGTGTAGGAGGCCGTGAAGCCGGCGGTGCAGAAGGCCAGCCCCACCGCCTTGGTGTTGATGTCTTTTAATGCCTTGCCGCCGAGCCAGCGCGGCCCGATGCCCGACATCAGAATGACGCCGATGCCGATGCCGACGACCGCCGCCATCATCCACGGCCCCAGCACCTCGCCCAGCCAGATGGTGCCGACAACGGCGACAATCAGCGGCGCCGATCCGCGGGCCAGCGGGTAGACCTGGCTGAGGTCGCCGAACGAATAGGCGCGACAGAGGAAGAGTTTATAACCGGCATGTAGACACCCGGATGCGATCACCCACGGCCATGCCTCGGCGACCGGACGGGGGAAGAAGAACGACAGCACGACGGCAAGCACACCCTGTACGGTCGCCAGAAGGACGACGGTGACGATGCGGTCGACGCCGATCTTGATGAAGGCATTCCATGTGGCGTGCATCATCGCGGCGCCCAGCACGGCGAGAAATACGAGGGTATCCATCAGCGTTCGACCGCGTAATGGTGCGGGAGGAATGGGCAAATCATAACGTGTTATTTTCTCTTCTTGTCAACTTCCCGGTATTCATAAGAATTTGAGATAGTGTTGAAAAACGATATATATGCGATTTTTATGTGTTAAAAGCTCACATATGAACGACCCGCTTCCCTCACTCAATTCGTTGCGCGCCTTCGAGGCAGCGGCGCGGCTCGGGCGCATGACCCTGGCCGGCGCGGAATTATCGGTGACCCATGGGGCTATCAGTCGTCAGGTACGCCAGCTTGAGCGCACGTTGGGTGTCGATCTATTCGAGGGGCCGAAAACCCGGCTGCGCCTGACCGAAGCGGGCATGACGCTACTGCCCTATCTGACGGATGGTATGGAACGGATCGAGGCCGGCGTGCGCGCCGTCGTCGACGAGGCGGCTGGCCTACTCGATGTATCGTCCATGGGAACCTTCTCCATGCGATGGCTGATCCCCCGACTGCACCGGTTTCAAGCCGCGCATTCCGACATCGAGGTGCGCCTGGGCGCTGGCGATGGCCCACCCGACTTCACCCGTCGTGACCGTTTCGATGTCGCGCTGCGGGTCGGAACAGGGCCGTGGCCCGACGACACGGAGGTCATTCCACTGATCGAGGAACATATTGGTGTCGTCATGGCGCCGGTGATCGCGGAACGCCTCGATCCCGGCGACGTGCGGTCGATCGCGTTGGTGCCCCGGCTGGAGACCGTCACTCGGCCAACGGCGTGGGCAGACTGGTGGGGCCGCGTCGCCGACAGCACGTGTGATATCGGCGGCACGCCGCACGAACATTTCTATTTCATGCTGGAAGCGGCGACCGGCGGTCTCGGTGCCTGCGTCGCCCCGTGGATCCTGGTGATGGACGATGTTCGCGCCGGCCGTCTGATAGCCCCGTTCGGCTGGGTGGAAAGCGGCCAGACCTACGTCGCGCTTCGCCATCGTGAACGCCGCAACCGCAAGGCGGATCGCTTTATCGCGTGGCTGATGGCGGAGGCAGCTGACACGGCAGCGGCGCCTGCCCGCTAATCCGCCGGTTCAATCGACGATGTCGTCTCTGAGGCTTTCGATAAAGCCGAGAGTGTCCGTCAGTTCCGCGCCGCCAACACCAAGGCTTTCCAACGCGCCAGCGACATGACCGGTAAACACCGTCCAATCGTCATAATCGATGCCCATGCCAACGTGGGTCAGTTTCATGTCACGGCCGGTGTAATACATCGGCCCCCCTGACGCATTGGCCAGGTAGTCGATCAGCAGTTGGCGTTCCCGCTCGACACCATCGTCGCCACGATTGAGCCAGAAACGGCCAAGCCGTTCATCGGCGATCAGGCGCGGCAGGATGGCGTCGACCGCTGCGACGATAGCGTCATAACCACCAAGGCGTTCGTATAAGGTCTTATCGCTCATCGGGTCATGCGCTCCTATCGGATTCAGCGGAAGACTGCCGGTGTTTCATGCGCCCCAGGGCAGGGAGAACGTCTTGATATTGGTATAACTCTTCATGGCTTCGATGACGCCCTCCTTGTAGCCAAGGCCGGAATCCTTGACGCCGCCGAAGGGCGACATCTCGATGCGGTAACCGGGCACCTCCCAGATATTCACCGTGCCGTGCTGCAACTCGTTGATGAAGCGTGTGGCGTAGTCCAGCCGGTTGGTGCAGACGCCAGACGACAGGCCGTAGTTGGTGCCGTTGGCGACGCGGATGGCGTCGTCGATGTCCTTGACGCGCATGATCGGCACGGCGGGGCCAAAGGTTTCCTCGGCGACCAGTTCATGTTCCGGCCTGACGTGATCGACGACCGTCGGTGGGAACACGGCACCTACGCGATTATTCCCGTGCAGCAGTGTGGCGCCGGCGGCGACGGCGTCCTCGACCCGGCGCTGGAAGGTGATGGCTTCCTTCTCATTGATCACCGTGCCGATGTCAGTGTTGGGATCAGCCGGATTGCCAGCCTTGAGCTTCATGGCTTCGGCGACCACCAGTTTCGCGAATTCATCGGCCACCGAGTCCACCACCAGGATGCGTTTGACCGCAGTGCAGCGCTGGCCGGAATTTTTCGTCGCTCCGGCGACGGCCATCTTGGCGGCGCGCGCCAGATCGGCGTCCTCCATGATGATAAACGGCGCGTTGCCGCCAAGTTCCAGGACGGTGCGGCGATATCCCGCTTTCTCGGCGATCAGTTTGCCCACACGGACACCACCGGTGAACGTGATGAGGTCGATGTGCGGATCGGTGATCATGGCATCGCTGATCTCGGAGGACGAGCCGGTGACGACCGAGAACATCTCGGGCGGCAGGCCTGCCTCGTAAAGCACATCGGCCAGTAACAGGGCCGTCAGCGGCGTCGACGACGTTGGTCGGCAAACCATGCGGTTGTTGGTGGCGATGGAGGGTGCGATCTTGTGCGACACCATGTTCAGCGGATGATTGAACGGCGTGATGGCGCTGATGACGCCCAGCAGGGGCTCGCGCTGGGTGAATATCTTGCGTTTCTGGCCATGCGGCGTCAGGTCGCAAGAGAAGATAGCGCCGTCGTCATGGATGCACAGCTGGCCCGCCAGATGGAAGACGTCGAAGGCGCGGCCGACCTCGTACATGGTATCCTTCTTCGAGAGGCCGCATTCCGCGGTGATCAGGTCCGAAATCTCGTCCCGCCGCGCGACCAGTAGTTCCGCCGTTTTCGTCAGAATCTTCTGACGCTCGTAGCGGGTTAGCGTGGGTTTGTAGGCGTTGGCGATGCGGAACGCCTCGGCGACCTGTTCGGGCGTGGCCCGTGGAACCGTGCCGACGACACTGCCGTCGTAGGGGTTGAGGACCTCAAGCCGTTCATCGCTGTCGACTTTGTTGCCAGCGATGCGCATGCTTTCGTGACGGATTGCGGAAGAAGCGTCCATGGCGATTATTCCTATTCGGCGGCGGCCGACGCGGTGCCGGCGGCTACATGGTTGAGGCCGATATCGAAGGCATCGAAGTTGCGCAGCCGGCGGCTGGCGTCGATGCCGCTGACAGGTTTTGTGCAGATCAGCGGTACCCGTTGTTCCGAGACACCACCATGCGAGCGCAGGGGTTCCTTCAACTGCGTCAGGTCGTGGCGTTCGGGCGTGGTGCCGAGAACCTTGTGCTTGTCCGATACCACGATCAGATCGCCAAGGCGTTCCGGCGGCAGTTCGAATTCAGCGCAGCCCTCTTCACGGCCGTAAACCTTGGCGATGCCATCGATGTCGCTCAGTTCCTCGGCGATGGTTTCCAGATCGGTACCATCGGGCAGGTACGCCGTGGCGAACGATCCCAGCGCACCGTGGTGGACAACGTAAGGGTCGGTGATCGGCAGAATGACCCGCGCCACGCCTGCGCCGACCAGGTGATCCAGCTCCGACTGCAGATAGACCACGTCCGGTTGTTCGTTGTTGTCGTGCTTGGCGTTCATGCCATGATCGGCGGTCATGACCAGGACCGCGCCAGCAGCATCCAACTGGGCAAAGTAGCCATCCATCATGGCGTAGAATTTGTTGGCGACCGGAGTGCCCGGGGCATGCTTGTGTTGGATGTAGTCGGTGGTCGAGAGATACATCAGGTCGGGCCGCATGCTGTCCATCAGCTTGACCCCGGCGTCGAAGATGAACTCCGACAGTTCCGCCGAATAGACCGACGGTACCGGGCGACCGACCAAGGCCTGGGCATTGTCGATGCCGTTTTCCGCGAGCGTGGTTTCATCTGATTTTTCCGACGAGAACCCGATGGCGCGGCCGCTGGAAAAGTCGATGCCGTGGCCTAATAGCCGGCGCAGCTTGTCCTTGGCGGTGATGATGCAGACCTTGCCGCCGGCGTCGTGAAACGCCTTGAAGATGGTATCGACGCGCAGGAATCGCGGCTCATTCATCATCACTTCGTCGCCGGTGTCCGGATCGAGGAAATAGTTTCCGGAAATACCATGCACGGCCGGCGGCTGGCCGGTAACAATGGATAGGTTGTTGGGGTTGGTGAAGCTCGGCACCACGCAATCGGCGCGCATGTCGGCGCCGCTCTCCAGCGTTTTCGCCAGATAAGGCATGTGGCCGCCGGCGATGGCTTGTTCGATATAGTCCGGCTCCGAGCCATCAATGCAAACAACGACGACGGGTTGCTGTGGCCAGGCGTAGGTGCGGCCGTTAACTGTGATGCTGTCCGGATGGTCGCTCATGGTGATGTCCTTGTTTGGGGGGTGACAGGATCAGGCCGCGGCGGGCCGGCCGTTGCTGACACCCATTTCATTGAGTACGGATTTCATGACCTCAAGGGCCTGGTGCATATCTTCGGCGTTCAGATGGCCGATGCAGCCGACGCGGAAACTCGGCGCGACGGTCAGCTTGCCCGGGTACAGCACGTAGCCGCGCTCGCGCACCCGGTCATAGAAAGTGGCGAATTCGAAGGCCGGGTCGGCGGGCATCCTGAAGGTGACGATGATCGGTGCCTGCAGGGCGCGCGGCAGCAACGTTTCGAAGCCAAGCGCCGCCATGCCTTCGATAATAATTCGGCAGTTCTCGCTATAGCGCGCATTGCGCCCGGCGACGCCGCCGGCGGCCTCGAACTCCGAAATCGCGGCATCGAAGGCGGCGATAACGTGGGTCGGCGGCGTAAATCGCCACTGGGCGTTCTTTTCCATCGCCTGCCACTGGTCATGGAGATCGAGCGACAGGGAATGAGCATTCCCGGCGCAGGTTTCGAGCAGGCTGCGGCGGATCAAGGCAAAGCCCATGCCCGGCACCCCTTCGAGGCACTTATTCGACGAGGCCATCAACGCATCGAAGGGCACGTTCTTGACTGACACGGGAACGGCGCCAAAGGCGCTCATGGAATCGATGACCAGCAGGCGCTTGTGCTGTTTCACGATCTGCGCGATGGCCTCGATCGGATTGAGAATGCCCGACGTGGTTTCGCAATGGATAACCATGACATGGCTGATGTTGGCATCGCCAGCGAGTTGCGCGTCAAGGGCGGTCAGATCCGGCGCGGTGTCTTCCGGTGTTTCCAGCGTCACGTAATCGCGGCCGATGATGTCGAGTATCTTGGCCATGCGGTGGCCATAGGCGCCGTTAATGAGGATCAGCGCCTTGCCGCTGCCATCCTTGGGCATCAGCGTTCCCAGCGCGGCCTCGACGACGAAGGTGCCACTGCCTTGCAGCGGCACGCAGACATGCGTCGCCTCCGCCTCGGCGATGGCGACCAGGCGTTTAAGCACGCGGGTATTGGTGGCGATGAACGCTTCATCGCGCGAACCCCAATCGTGCAGCATGGCCTGTTTTGTTTCGTGTGAGGTGGTCAACGGCCCCGGCGTCAGCAGCCTGGGGTCATTCGGTGTCAACGTCATGAGCGTGATCCTCCCGGTATGATGGGCACGCATGCCGCATCAACACATTTTGAAAATATCGGTCAAAAACGGTCAAAAGTCCACAAAAAAATTCACATAATAATTATCGTCTCAGACTCCCCGTTCCCACGATAATGGGAAATCTCGATGAAAGGGGTTTGACGTAAGAGTCCGCAACGTGATCGCCTCTGATAGGCAATTTCGTCGGTTCTTAGCCGTTGATGGCGCAAGGAAGGTCATGGCTTGGGAATTTCGCGAGAGAATCTCGTTTGGGTGACGCCGCGGGGAATTGTGGAGGACACGCAGGCGGTGGTGTGGCGCGAACGTAATTACGCTCAGCGTTTCCGCCAGGCCTGCGTTGAGCGTTGGATGCCGCGCGTCAACAGCATGTGCAGCAGTCGCACGCCGGCCGACGTCAACACGATCATCATGCCCATGGCTGCCGCAGGCGCCGTGTCGCCCGCATCGTCCATATTAAGGACGGCGACGGACGCCAACGCGGTATCCGGAGAATAGAGAAACACGACCGCCGAGACGGTGGTCATGGCATTGACGAATAGGTACATGGAAATATCGAGAATGGCGGGGATGCAGACCGGTATCGTGACCCGCCAGAAGGTCTTGTAGAACGGCACCTTCAGCGAAGCCGACACGGCTTCGAACTCGGGATCCATCTGTTTCAGCGCCGTCACCGCCGTCAAATGCGAAACCGTATAGAAATGGGTAACCGTGCAGATCACCAGAATCGGCATGGTATGGTAGATGAAACCCAGTGGATTGCCCGGCGCATTGAAGAAGAAGATATAGGCGAGACCGAGTACCAGGCCAGGCACCGCCATCGGAATCATGCAGAGGAACTGCATGGCATTGCGGCCGGTCGAAAAACCCTTCGATTTTTCCACCAGATAGGCGCCGGTGAAAACAATGCAGGTGCCAATCAACGCCGTCCACGCCGCCAGTTCGATGGAATTGAAGTAGGAATCCCAGCCGCCGCCGTCCATCAGATCGAAGTTGTAGTGCTTCAGCGTGAAATCGAGATTGTACGGCCAGAACGTGGCGATCGAGGCGAACGCGGCGAAGCCCAAAACCGTCAGAATGACCACCGCGACTAGCGCGCAGAAGCCGAACATGGCCATGTCGAAACCACGCGAGGGTGATGGCGTATAGGGGACGGCGCGGGCCGAGACTAGCGCCACCTGCTTGCTTTGCACGATGCGGTCGGCGAAGAACGCGACGACAGCCGGCACAAGCAGGACCATGGAAACGACGGCACCTATCTCGAAGTCCTGGCGACCGACGACTTGCTTGTAGACATCGGTGGCGAGCACGTTGAACTTCCCGCCGACCACCTTGGGGACGCCGAAATCGGTAATGACCAAGGTGAAGGTGACGAAGAAGGCACTGACCAAGCCGTAGCGCATGCCCGGCAGGGTCACGGTGAAAAACGTCTTCACCTTGCCGGCGCCCAGCGCCGTGGAGGCTTCGTACAACCGCGCGTCGCTCATCGCCATGGCAATCAGCATGATCGTCAGGGCATGCGGGAAGACGTAAAACACCTCGCCCATGATGATTCCAGCCGGGCCATACAGTTCGAACGGCATCCAGTCCTTTAGCAATCCCTGGGCGCCGAACATGTAGACGAGCGATATGGCCGGTAGCAGTGACGGCATGAGAATCGGCACCAGGGCGATGCCCTTGAACAGGCTCTTCATCGGCATGCAAGAGCGGGTCAGGCCATAGGCGTAGATAAAAGCGATGACCAGCACGATGGCCGACGAAATAATGGTGACGAAGAAACTGTTCTGAATTGACCACGCCAGCGCCGGCGTTGAGAAGAATTTCACATAATTGGCGAGGCCGATGAGGTTGCCATCCGCGTCCTGAAAGGACTTCGACAAAATCGCATACAGCGGCAGGACGATGGAGAAAATAAGATAGGCGGCGATGGCCAGCAGGATCAGCCGCATGACCCAGTCCTCGCCGGATACCTTCGGCTTGATGGCGGGACCGAGAGGCTTGCCGCTGGCGGTCATGGTCGTTGCCATCGCTCGCGTCCTCAGATTTCCATGCCGGCGGGCGCGGTGTCGTAAAGGATTAGATGGTCCGCGGGCAACGTGATCGTCACCGATGTCTACAAGCAAGTCGTCGGTCGCC
>JAYOFM010000017.1:0-39427 GCA_038117225.1 Rhodospirillales bacterium | reverse complement strand
GTCGAGCGCGTGCAGGCCCTTGGCCTGTTCCATGCTGATGGCCTGGGTCTGGCTATAGTTGTGGCGCAATACCAATTCGCCAACCTCGTTGGTCATGGAAGCCAACAACGTATTGCGCGCTCTCATCGGCAACTTGCCGCTTTGCACCGAGGCGTTAAGCAGGATCTTGATATTGACCTCATGGTCCGATGAATCGACACCGGCCGAGTTATCGATGGAATCGGTGTTGAGCCGGCCGCCGGCGGCGGCATATTCGATGCGGCCGAGTTGCGTGGTTCCCAGGTTGGCGCCTTCGCCGATGACCTTGGCGCGAACCTGGCCGCCGTTGATGCGAATGGCATCGTTGGCGCGATCACCCACGTCCAGGTGCGATTCCGACGCCGCCTTGATATAGGTGCCGATGCCGCCAAACCACAACAGATCGACCTGCGCCTTGAGGATGGCGACGAGAAGTTCGTTCGGCGTCACCGTGTCCTTTTCAAGCCCAAACAGTGCCTTGATTTCCTTGGTCAGCTTCAGCGACTTAGCCTTGCGGTCGTAAATGGCGCCGCCCTTGGATATTAGTTTCTTGTCGTAATCGTCCCAGGTCGAACGCGGCAGCTTGAACATGCGCTCGCGCTCCTTGAACGACTTGGCCGGATCCGGGTCCGGATCGACGAAGATGTGTAGATGGTTGAAGGCGGCAACCATCTTGATGTGTTTCGACAGCAGCATGCCGTTGCCGAACACGTCGCCCGACATGTCGCCGACGCCGACGCAGGTGAAGTCCTGAGTCTGAGTATCGTGGCCCATTTCACGGAAATGGCGCTTGACCGATTCCCAGCCGCCGCGCGCGGTGATGCCCATCTTCTTGTGGTCATAGCCTTGGCTGCCGCCGGACGCGAAGGCGTCGCCCAGCCAATGGCCATAGACTTCCGATACCCCATTGGCGATGTCGGAAAACGTCGCCGTGCCCTTGTCGGCGGCGACCACCAGGTAGGGGTCGTCATCGTCGTGGCGGATGACATTTTTCGGCGGAATGATCTTGAGCCCGCGGATGTTGTCGGTGATATCGAGCAACCCGGATATGAAGAGGCGGTAGCAGGCGATGCCTTCGGCGAGGAGGGCGTCGCGCCCGCCCTCGGTCGGGGCCTGCTTGAGCACGAAGCCGCCTTTCGAGCCAACCGGCACGATGACCGCGTTCTTAACCTGCTGCGCCTTGACCAGACCCAGTACCTCGGTTCGGAAGTCTTCCGGCCGGTCCGACCAGCGCAGGCCGCCGCGAGCGACATAGCCGAAGCGCAGGTGCACGCCCTCGAAGCGCGGGCTGTAGACGAAGATTTCGCGGAACGGCCGCGGCAGCGGCAGATCGTCAAGCGCGCGACTATCGAACTTGATCGACAGGTAGGGCTTGTACCCGCCGTCTTCGGTCTTCTGGTAATAATTCGTCCGCCGCGAAGATGTGATGGCATTGAGGAAGCGCCGCAGGATACGGTCCTCGTCGGCGCTTTCGACGTTCTCAAGCCCGGCGATAATTTTCGCGGCGATGCGTTTGGCCTTAACGGCGGCGCCGTTCGGCTGACCTGGGTCAAAGGTGGTTTCGAACAGCTCCACCATCAACGTGGTCAGCGCGGGATTATTGGCCAGAGTCTGTTCCATGTACTCCTGCGAGAACGGGATGCCGGTCTGGCGCAGATACTTGCAATAGGCGCGCAGGATGACCACCTGACGCCAGCCGAGGCCGCCATAGGTAACCAGCGCGTTGAAGCCGTCGCTCTCGATCTCACCAGCCCATACGCGGGCAAAGGCATCCTGGAAATTTTCGCGGATATCGTCGAGATCAATGGCCCCGCCGTGCCTGGTGGTCAGTCCGAAATTGTGAATGACCAAGTCGCCGCCATTGGCGTTGCCAAGGTCCACCTCGTAGGGGCCGGCTTCGTCGACAACATGAAAGCCCATGTCCTCGAATAACGGCAGGGCATCGGACAACGAGATACGGCCATCCATATGGTAGAGCTTGAACTGGACTTCGTTGGCGGCGGCGGCCGCCGCCCGGTAGAGGTTCATGCCGATTCCACCGGACTCGCCAATACGTTCGATCTCGGCGATATCATCCAACACCTGCGACGCCGAGTAATTGATGCGATATCCGCCCGGAAAGGCATTGCCGTAACGCTCCAGCAATAGGAACGCCTTCGCCTCGCCGTACTCAATGGCCAGCGCCTCGCCGATGCGGTCGCTCCAGGACCGCGCCAGATCCGTGATCTGCGCGCGCAGTGCCTCGGTATCGAAATCGACCCGTCGGCTGGGCTCGATGGTGGTGATGAAGTGAATTCGCGCCAGTGCCGAATCGCCAAGCTGGGTGAAGAATTCCGCCGGCGTGCCGCCGAAGGCATCCGCCAGTGCCGCTTCCACCTGCTTACGCAGATCGGTGGTGTAGCGTTCGCGCGGCACATAGACGATGGATGAATAAAAGCGTTGGAAGTTATCCTTGCGCACGAACACCGATACCTGCTGGCGTTCCTGCATGTGCAGGATATCCATGGCGGTATCGAACAGATACTTATCCGATGCCTGGAACAATTCGTCGCGCGGGAGGGTTTCCAGAATGTTGGTCAACGCCTTGCCGTCGTGGCTCGTTCGACCGAAGCCGGCGCTGTCGATAACCTTGGCGAGGCGGCGGCGCAGCAGCGGAATATCGCGCGGCGAGCGGTTATAGGCGACCGATGTGAACAGCCCGGCGAACAGCCGGTGTCCGACCACGTTGCCCGCCCTGTCGATTTTCTTGATGACAATAACATCCATATGCACCGAGCGGTGCACCGTCGCCAGACCATCGGCCTTGGTCACCAGCAGCAGCGATGGCTTGGTCAGGAAATTTCGCACGTCGGGCAGCAGGTTCTTGGCGCGCTCGATCTGGTCGAACAACGTGGTCGAAGCCTGGCGCAGCACGCCCAGCCCCGAGCCCTTCTGGATGCCGACCCGCAGTTTTTTGCCCGATCCCTTCAGCGTGTATTCGCGAAAGCCCAGGAACGTGAAGTGATTGTCGTGTATCCAACGCAAGAATTCGCGAATTTCGTGTGCCATCTCGGGCGGCGTGCCCTTCGGCTCGTGCTCCAGTTCCTCGATCACCGCGGCCATGCGTTCGCGCATAGGCCGCCAGTCCTCAACGGTGGCGCGCACATCATCTAGCACCGCTTCAAGGCTGCGCTTGATGGCGGCGTGACGGCTCTCGGGTTGTTCACTGATTTCCAGGTGCATGAAGGACTCGCCGCGGGCGTCGGCATCCTTTTCCCCCGGCTCCACCAAGTCGATGAGCACGCCTTGGGCATTGCGGCGCACCTTGAATATGGGATGGATGACTAAATAGACGCTGATGTGTTGGCGTCCGAGTTCCGCCGTCACCGTATCGACGAGAAACGGCATGTCGTCGGTAATAATCTCGATAATCGTGTGATCGGAGGTCCAGCCGTCGGCCTTGGCATCGGGTCTGTAGACCCGCACCACCGGCTTGGCGCTGGTGCGCTTGGCGCCGGTGGCGAAGTGCGCACAGGCCTTGCCGACGAGATTGGGAATCGCTTCGCGCGCCATGTCGCGCGGAGGCACATTTTCGTAATAGTGATGGACGAAGCGATCCAGCCGCCTGCCCGCCGCACCCTTGGCGCGTTTCCGGGCATCGCGGGCGATCAGCCCGATCAAGCGGTCGATATTGTCCTGTGTGGTGCGCGTCATGATGGCCCTCCGCAAGCCCTTTTAAAGCGGGTTCCCCGGACCATTGGCGTTCAAAATTCGACGGCCCTCGGCCCGCCGTTATCGTCTGAGCGAAAGGCTAGCCCATCGAGAGTCAAATGGAAAATAGAAACAGGTCCAATCGGGTGACGATCTGACGAGGTAACGCCCAATGCCAGCCCCGGGCGCGGTTAGCCGTCGGCGCGGATCATGTCTGCGGCCTTCTCCGCGATCATGATCGTCGGCGCATTGGTATTCCCAGAGGTCAACGTCGGCATGATCGAGGCATCGACGACGCGTACCCCGCGCAGCCCATGCACCCGCAATCTGGCATCGACGACCGCGCCGTTGGCGGCGTCCGGCCCCATGCGGCAGGTGCCAATCGGGTGATAGAGAGTGGCGCCGGTACGCGCCGCATAATCAAGAAGTTCGTCGTCGCTATTCACCTGACTTCCCGGATTTATTTCGATTTCGACATGGTTTCGCATGGCCGGGGCGCCCATCAAGTCGCGGGCAATCCGCATACCGGAGACCAACACCCGCCGGTCGGCCTCGGCGGTTAGGAAGTTCGGCTGAATAATCGGTGCCTTGAATGGGTCATCGCTGCCCGCATGGATGCTTCCGCGGCTTTCCGGGCGTAATGGGCAGGTGGCGATGGTAAACCCGGGGAAATCGTCGAAAACCCGCTTTTTCGGATCGCGAAAGCTGGCGTGGGCGATGTGGTACTGGATATCGGCATCTTCCAGCGACGGGTCGCTGCGCACAAATCCGGCAACAATGCCGGCCGGCATGGTCAACGCCCCCGAGCGGGCGAAGGCGAACTTCATGATCTCGCCGACGAGCCCGAGGCCCCGGGTCTTGACGTTGAGGCTTTCGAGACCACGAAGGTGCCAGGTCTGGCGCGCGCAATAATGGTCCTGCAAATTGCCACCAACACCGGGCAAGGCATGCACAACCTCAATGCCGAGCGATCCGAGAACATCACCGTTGCCAATCCCCGACAATTCGAGAATCTGCGGCGATTGCACGCCGCCGGCGGAAACAATGACCTCGCGCCGGGCACGGGCCTGGCGCATCGCGCCGCCGCGGCCGCCAACACGATAGTCGACGCCGACCACCCGCTTGTCCTCCAGCACCAGCCGCACCGCGTGCGCCCGTGTCGCCACCTCCAGATTGTGGCGGCCGCGTGCCGGGTCGAGAAACGCCTTTTTCACGCTGTGCCGCCGGCCATCCTTTTGCGTCAGCTCGAAATAGGCGAAACCTTCCTGGCGCGCGCCGTTGTAGTCGTGATCGGTCGGATAGCCGAGCTCCCCACCGGCACGAATAACCTTATCGAGCGCCGGATAGGTGCCGCGCGGCGGCGCCACGTTGAGGTTGCCGCCCTGGGCGCGGTAATGTTCGTGCGTGCCGGCGATGGGCTCACCCAACCCGGCTTCCCGGTTTTCCGATTTCTTGAAATACGGCAGCACATTATCGAACGACCAGCCGGTATTGCCCATCTGAGCCCAGCCATCGAAGTCACGGGCCTGGCCGCGAACATAGATCATGCCATTGATCGAACTCGAGCCGCCGAGCACCTTGCCGCGCGGCACCGGGATCGCGCGGTCGTGGGTCGCCGGGTGCGGCTCGGTATCGAACAGCCAGTTGACGGTCGGGTCGACCATGGTTTTCACGTAGCCGACGGGGATGTGAATCCACGGATTGCGGTCCGCGCCGCCGGCTTCCAGCAGCAACACGGTGCTTTGCGGGTCCTCGCTCAGGCGATTGGCGAGTACGCAGCCGGCCGAACCGGCGCCGATGATGATGTAGTCGAATTCCATGCGTGGCTTTCCCAGCGGCCGATACGATTTGTCGCAGCCTAATCCGTTCACATCGTTCCGCCCAGCCCCGACGCAGGCGCATGGTTCGATGTCCGCCGGTTGAAGTTTCACGGCCCGCCCCTCATCATCTCGTTCGGCCTTGGTACTCGAATAGAGGCAGAATTCATGCTCAAGATCTGGGGACGTCCAAATTCCATTCACACGCAGCGGGTGCTGTGGACCTGCGTCGAAGCAAACGTGACATACGAGTTGATCCCGGCCAGCGCCACCATGGGCCCGGACGGCCATATTTCCGGCGGCGGCGCGCCCTATGGCGTCGTCGACACACCACAATACCTGGCGATGAACCCCAACGGCACGGTGCCGACCATCGACGATGATGGCGTGGTGCTTTGGGAATCCAACGTTATCGCGCGGTATCTGGCGCAACGATACTCGCCTGACGCCCTGTTCGGGGACTGCCCGAAGACCTTGGCGCTGGCGAGTCAGTGGATGGATTGGACCAACACCCGACTGGAACCGGCACTGCATGTCCTGGTCATGGAGAAGGTGCGGCTAACGGCGGACGAGCGCGATCCCGCCAACGTGGAGCGGGTCCGCCGCGACGCTCTGCCGTCGCTGGAGATCCTCGATCGGCATCTGGCCGAGCGCCCCTATGTCGCCGGTGAGGCCTTCTCGGTTGGCGACATCCCGCCCGGTGCAACCGTTTATCGCTGGTTGCTGTTGGACCTGGACGGCCCGCCCTTGGTCCATCTGCGTGCCTGGCAGGCACGTCTGGCCGAACGCGATGGCTTCCGGCGCCATGTCGCGCCGAGAGAAAATCATCTGCAATAGAGACCCCTGCCCGCTGATGATTTCTTAACTCTTCTCGCCGATTCTATCCATCGGCCAAGGTTTCGATTTTTTAGGGTTTGCAAGGAGTCTTCGTGATGCTGGGACACACGATTGGATCGCGCGCGGTTGTCTATGCGTTGGCGATGGTGTCGGTTATATCCCTTTCGGCGACAGGCGCGCGCGCCGCCGATGATGCTCCGGTGGCCGAGTCTTCAATGCTCGACGGCATTGGCAGCTTCTTCGCCGATACCTGGAGCAGCGTGGTCGATGTCGTGACACTGAAGGGCATCGCCGTCACGCACGGCGATGATGCCGGAACGGCCGAGCCGCCCGTGATCAGCAATTCACCGGTCAGGATGACGATGCCGGCCAAGCCGATGCCGCCGAGACCGGTGCCGGCCATTACCCGCGAAACGGCAAACGCCGTTGGACCGTTCTCCCGCGGCATGAACCGCATGGCCGGTTTATTCGACGCCCGCGCCGAGGAAAACCAGTTCGGTCTGCCAAAACAGAATTAGGCGGATTACGACCGGCTGAACATTGGCCGGCTCCGGACCTTCGGCTATACCTCGCCGGTGAAGGAATTTGACCTCATCATCATTGGTGCCGGCGCGGCCGGCCTCATGTGCGCGGCGGAAGCGAACCGGCGCGGACGGCGGGTCTTGGTTCTCGAACGGGCGGCGGCGGTGGGGAAGAAGATTCTCATCTCAGGCGGTGGGCGTTGCAACTTCACCAACCGCCACGCCTCGCCCGCGAATTTTCTGTCGGACAATCCGCATTTTTGCGTATCGGCGCTGAAACGCTACACCCCGCAAGATTTCATTGCCCTGGTCGAGAAGCACGCCGTCGCCTATCACGAGCGTGATCACGGCCAATTGTTCTGCGACGGCTCGGCGCGGCAGATCATCGATATGCTGCTCGCGGAAGCACGTGGGGTTACGATTCAAACGTCGGCCATCGTGACCAGCATCCGCATGGACGAACAGCCGCGGCGGCGCTTTGCCGTCGAAACCGAGCGCGAGCAGTTTTCGTCCCCGTCGCTGGTCATCGCCACCGGCGGGCCGTCGATTCCCAAGATGGGGGCGAGCGGCTATGGCCACGACATCGCCAGGCAATTCGGCCTCAATGTGATTGAGCCGCGCCCCGGCCTGGTGCCGCTGAGCTTCGATGCCGAAACCATGGTCAAGCTCACCGGCCTCGCCGGCGTTTCCCTGCCGGCATCGGTCACCCTTGGCAAGGTTCAGTTCACCGAAGCGCTGCTGTTCACTCACCAGGGCCTGAGCGGGCCCGTGGTGCTGCAGATTTCCTCTTACTGGCGCGGCGGAGACACGGTGACCATCAACCTGTTACCCGGCACCGATGTATTCCACCACCTCAAGGAGGCCAAGCAAGGCCAACCGAGGAAGGACGCCGCGACCGTACTCGGCCAGCTGTTGCCCAAGCGACTGGCGCAACGCATGACCGAATGGACCGGCTGCGGCGGCCATCTGGCCGAGATCCCTGACAAAATGCTGCGCCGTCTCGCTGATCACATCAACGCCTGGCCGGTCACGCCGAGTGGCTCCAAGGGCATGCAGAAGGCCGAGGTCACCGTCGGCGGCGTCGATACCAAGGACCTGTCATCCAAGACCATGGAAGCCCGCTCGGTCCCTGGCCTCTATTTCATCGGCGAGGCCGTAGACGTCACCGGCCACTTGGGCGGTTTTAATTTCCAATGGGCCTGGGCGTCCGGACATGCGTGCGGGCAGGTGGCGTGAGGGTATGGTTAGTCCACGGCGCGGCCCGACGAGACGTGATTGGTCGAGCCGCGCCGATTGAGTCATGACTGGCAGCAACCGGCGTAACGGAGGAATCACCATGGACACGAAGAAAGTCGCGATCATCACGGCGGGCGGTAGCGGCATGGGCGCCGCCGCCGCACGCAAGCTGGCCGAGGACGGCTTTGATATCGCCGTGCTGTCCTCGTCGGGCAAGGGCGAGGCTCTCGCCAACGAGTATGGCGGTGTCGGCGTTACCGGCTCCAACCAGTCGAACGATGATCTCGAAACGCTCGTCAACGCCGCCATGGAGCGCTGGGGGCGGATCGACGTTTTGGTGAACAGCGCCGGCCACGGGCCGCGCGCGCCAATTCTGGATCTCAGCGACGACGATTGGCACCGGGGGATGGAAGTCTATTTCCTCAACGTCGTGCGGCCGACCCGGCTGGTCACGCCGATCATGCAGAAACGGCAATCTGGCGTCATCATCAATATTTCGACCTTCGCCGCCTTCGAACCGGACCCGGTGTTCCCCACGTCCGGCGTTTTCCGTGCCGGCCTCGCCGCGTATACGAAACTTTTCGCCGACAAATACGCGCCGGAGAATATTCGCATGAACAATGTGCTGCCCGGTTTCATCGACAGTCTGCCGGAAAAGGAAGAATTCAAGCAGCGCATTCCCATGGGACGCTACGGCAAGACCGATGAAATCTCCGCCACCGTCGCGTTCCTCGCCTCGGACGGGGCCGGCTATATCACCGGCCAGAACCTACGCGTCGACGGCGGTATCACGCGTTCGGTTTGATCAACGTCGTCGCACGTTCCGCGATACACGTTGGATGACATTCATGACGATCCGGCGCCCTACCGGGCGCCGGCAAGCCATCCTGGCCGGTCATTTCTGAGAAAGGGAAATGGAGCGGGCGATGAGATTCGAACTCACGACTTCAACCTTGGCAAGGTTGCGCTCTACCCCTGAGCTACGCCCGCATCGAAGCGGTCAGGACTATAGCGAAAGCGGAAGCCTTTGCAAGCACGGCGTCGGCGGGTTTCGGAGGCCGTTACATGGAGCGTCCGAGGCCCCGCTTGAGGGCGTTGGGGCGGGCGGCTATGCTCCGCGCCATGCCGTATACACGCGATCAATTGATGGCCCGGTTCGACGAATTGGACATCCCCACGACGACCCACGAGCATCCCGCGGTCTTTACCGTCGAGGAAGCCAAGGCCCTGCGCGGCGGGCTTTCGGGCGCGCATTCCAAGAATCTGTTCCTAAAGGATAAAAAGGGAGAATTGTTTCTGGTGGTCGCGCTGGAAGACCGGCCCATCGATCTGAAGGCGCTGCGCCACCTGATCGGCGCCAAGCAATTGTCGTTCGGTAAGCCCGAACTGTTGCTGGAGATTCTTGGTATCACCCCGGGGGCGGTGACGCCGCTGGCGTTGATCAATGACACGGCGTGCCGGGTCAACGTGGTGCTCGACGCGGAAATGATGGCCCAAACGCCGTTGAACTTTCATCCACTGGACAACACAGCGACGACGCAGATTTCGCCCGATGGGCTGCTCGCCTTCATTCGCGCGTGCGGTCATACACCGAATGTGGTGGCGCTTTGACGAGCATCAGTTCCGCCGACGGGGCTTGCGCGGCGGGTCCGGAAACGCCATGTAAGAGTCAACGTAACGGCGCCAGGGGCGCCACGCAAGCTTAGGAATAGACCATGGAATTCATTCTCAATCCCGATGGCTCGACGACACCGAAAGATGGCGCGGCCAATGATCAAGCTGGCGGCCAGGCATCGGCACCAGCGCCCACACCCGGCCTGACCATGGAGGACGGCTCACCGGCGTCGAGCGGCGGCGGCGCGGCCGATCTGGTCAAGGATTCGGATACCGCGCGCTTCATGGTCGATGTCATCGAGGCCTCGCAGACCGTACCGGTCATCGTTGATTTTTGGGCCCCCTGGTGCGGCCCCTGCAAGCAGCTGCAGCCGGCGCTGGAGAAGGTCGTGCGCGAAGCCGGCGGCATGGTGCGGCTGGTCAAGATCAACGTCGACGAAAACCAGGATCTGGCCGGCCAGATGCGGGTACAGTCGATCCCGGCGGTCTATGCGTTCAAGAATGGCCAGCCGGTCGATGCCTTCATGGGCGCCCTGCCGGAGAGCCAGTTGAAGGCCTTTGTTCAAAAGCTTATGGGTGACGCCAAACCACCGGTGGACGCGGCGCTGGAACAGGCAAATGCGGCGCTTAATGAGGGTGATTTCGCCACCGCCGGCGCCATCTTCGCGGAGATTCAGCGTGAGTTTCCCGACAACGACGAAGCCGTCGCCGGCATGATACGCACGGCCCTGGCATCCGGCGATCGGGAACGGGCCGAGGAAATGGCCGGCGGCCTGCCGGATGCCTGGCGTACCAAGCCAGCCATCGCGCAGGCCCTGTCGGCGTTGGAATTGGACGCCGCGACGGCGGGGCACGGGGGCGAGGATTTGGCGCCGCTGGAAGCCGCCGTGGCCGCCGATGCCAATGACCATCAGGCACGCTTCAATCTCGCCATGGCGCTCTATGCCGCCGGGCGCAACGAGGATGCGATCGATGCGCTGATCGAGATCGTACGCCGCAAACGCGACTGGAACGAGGACGCGGCGCGCCAGCAACTGGTAACCATTTTTGAGGCTCTGGGACCAACCCACGAGATTACGGTTTCCGGCCGGCGCAAGTTGTCGTCGGTGCTGTTCTCATAGATCCATCGACAGGGAGCCGACCGCGAACATGACCGCCGCCGCGCATGATTTGGATCACCAACAACGACCGGAACGGCTGGCGGTGTTTCCATTGACTGGCGCATTGTTGCTGCCGGGTGGGCGCTTGCCGCTGAATATCTTCGAGCCGCGCTATCTCAACATGATCGAGGATGCCCTGGGGTCGCCCGGTCGCATGATCGGCATGGTGCAGCCGCTCGCCGTTGACGTCGGCCTGACGCCAGACGGCGCCGCGCTCTACGACACCGGATGCGCCGGCCGCATCACATCGTTCTCGGAAACAGGCGATGGGCGCTTTCTGGTAACGTTGACTGGTGTCACGCGTTTTCGTGTCGCGGAGGAATTGGCGATGCATCGCGGCTATCGCCAGGTGCGGCCGGATTTCACCCCCTACGCCACGGACTGCGAGGCTGACGAGGGCGCGCTCGCCGAGCGGGACCGATTGCTGACGCTGCTGCGGCGGTTTTTCGACGTTAAGGGAATCGACGCCGAATGGCCGGCGATCGAGGAAGCGGACGATGGTTTCCTCGTCACCTCGCTGGCCATGGTATGCCCTTTCGAGGCGCGTGAAAAACAAGCGTTACTCGAATGCAGCGGCTTAGAGGCGCGCGGCCAATTGCTGATGACACTGATGGAAATGGCCGTACTGGCCGGTCCCGAGGGCGAGCACGAGTCCGACACGCCTGCCGCCCGCCACTGAAAAACGGAGTGACCAAATGGCCCCCCAGGATATCGATGCCAAGCTGCTGGAAATTCTCGTCTGCCCGGTCACCAAGGGACCGCTGGAATACGACCGCGCGGCGGGCGAACTGATCAGCCGAAGTGCCGGCCTCGCCTATCCAATTCGCGACGGAATTCCCATCATGCTCGCCGACGAGGCACGACCGCTCGATGATGACGCCCCTTCGAAACCTACCGCGGAGGGATAAGGACCATGAACGACCCGCACACGCAGCGCTATCGGCCGACGGAGATTCGTCTCAAGCGCGAGGAGAAGGCGCTCGAGGTCGATTTCGAAAATGGTGAGAGTTTTCACCTGCCCGCTGAGTTGCTGCGCGTCGAAAGCCCGTCGGCGGAGGTCCAGGGGCACGGACCAAGCCAGAAACAGACCATCGCCGGTCGTCGCCACGTTGGTATCATGCTGGTCGAGCCTGTCGGCAACTACGCCATTCGCATCAAATTCGATGATATGCACGATTCAGGCATCTTTTCCTGGGACACGCTCTACGACCTCGGCTCACGCCGGGAGGAATTGTGGGCGGGTTATCTGGCGGCGCTGGAAGAAAAAGGCCTTAGTCGAGACCCTTAATCGCTTGTGTTGATAAATCGATTCAATTTCAAACGGTTATGTATTTGATTCGGTGTCGAAATCTTAATTTCTATTTCCTTTAGGTGCCGCTTAAGGGAGCTCTCCGCGCAACAATCGCGGCAATTCACCCAATGTCCCCATGGCGTGGCGCATTAGCACCCGTTTCAAGGGCAATATACGATCCACCACCGCCAGGCCCGCCGATCGGGCCAAGTGTAACGGCATAATATCATTGGAAAACAATCTATTAAGGGAATCTGTTGCGCTCAGCATTAAGGAATTATCGAAGCGCCGCCAACTTGCGTAGCGATCCAATATGACGCCGCCACCGATGTCGAGGCCAAGCCGGCGCGCGTCCACCACCACCTCCACCAGCGCCGCCACGTCGCGCAATCCCATGTTCAGCCCCTGACCAGCAATGGGATGCATGGCGTGGTCGGCATCACCGACCAACACCAGTCGTTGATCCGTCGCCCGCTCGGCGGATTGCAGCGATAACGGATACGACCAGCGAGGCCCGACGATGGCGAGCCCGCCCATGAAATCGCCGAAACGTCGTTCCAGTTCGACCAGAAAATCGTCCTCGTCGAGCGCCATGATTGCCGGCGCCAGATCGGCGGCCTCGGTCCAAACCAGGGAGGAATGGGTGCCCGGCCGCGCCGTCGGTCCCTTCAACGGTAGGATGGCGAACGGCCCGGCTGGCAGAAAATGCTCTTGCGCGATGCCGCCGTGCGGCGTTTCATGCGCGACCGTGGTGACGATGCCGACCTGACCGTAATCCCACGCGGTTGTGCGAATGCCCGCGTCGCGTCGCGTCCACGACCCGCGGCCGTCGGCGCCGACCACCAGTGACGCGGACACTGCCCGCCCGTCAACCAGCTCGATCGTCGCGGCACCTCCGTCGCGAACCAGCGTGGAGATTGTCGCCGGCGCAATGACGTTGATTCCGGGCGTCGCCATGACCGCGTGATACAGCGCCGTGCGAAGGTGGCGGTTCTCGAGCATCCAACCAAACGGCTCATCGCCGAGATCATCATGATGGTAGTCGAGGAAAAACGGCGCGCCGCCATCGGCGACGCGGATGTCAAGAATCGGCTGTGCATCCGGGGCGAGAATCCGCCAAACGCCGATCGCCTCAAGCAACCGCCGTGATGCCAGCGACATCGCCGAGGCCCGGCCGTCGAAGCCCGCGTCCAAACCCGCCGCCGGGTCACGTGCCTCGATCATGGTCACCGAAATTCCGGCCGCCGCCAGCGCCAGCGCCAACGACCCGCCGACGAGCCCGCCGCCGACGATGAGGACATCGGCGACGCGTGCGTTCTCGACGTAATCCTGTCGGTCTGAGGTCTGCCGCTTTTTCGAGATGGAAACCATGTCTAACAGCGTTGCGGAAAATTCCGGATTGTCCAGCGATTTCGATCGCGCCGGTCAACTCGACAGATAATGCATGAAAATTAGCCATTTATATAATGATGTATATTAATTATGCATAATCTACTTGATCCTATCTCATGTTTCACGTTCGATATAAATAATAACACATTGTTAAGTATATATTTAATTGGGTCTTGGTGTTGCTGGCACGAATCTTGAGACGTACCCGCCGTCGCCTCCGGCATCTGGTCCGGGGGCGAGCCATGTAACCTACGGCTCGTTGGTGGCGGGAATGTTACCTCACCGTCGACGGGCTAAAACGGGAGGGATCCAGCGACATGAAGATGATCATGGCCGTGATCAAGCCATTCAAGCTTGAACAGGTCCGCGAAGCCCTGACGCCGATCGGCATCGAGGGCATGACGGTGAGTGAGGTCAAGGGTTTCGGTCGCCAGAAGGGTCAGGCCGAGATTTACCGCGGCGCGGAATACGAAATCAGTCTTTTGCCCAAGGTGAAGCTGGAAATCGCCTGTGCCGATGACGTCGTCGACGATGTCGTCGATACGATTACGCGGGTAGCACAGACCGGCAAGATTGGTGACGGCAAGATTTTCGTTTTCGGCATCGATAAGGCGGTGCGCATTCGCACTGGCGAACTCGACGGCGAAGCCCTGTAGGACAACCAGATAATGATCAGAGGTAATCCAATGTCCCTAACCTTGAAGCGCGCCCGTACGGGCGCCTGCACACTGTCCTTCGCAACGATGGCGCTGACAATGCCGGCGTTGGCCGCGGACGCCAAGCTGGATTCCGGCGACACCGCCTGGATGCTGACCTCCACGGCACTCGTGCTGATGATGACAATTCCCGGACTGGCGTTGTTCTACGGCGGCATGGTGCGCAAAAAGAATGTGCTGGCGACAGTCATGCAGAGTTTCGCCTGTGCCTGCCTGATGTCCGTCCTGTGGATGGTCGCCGGGTATTCGATCGCGTTTTCCGATGGTGGTGCGGCCAATGCCTTCGTCGGCGGCCTGTCGAACCTGTTCCTGTCGGACCTGAAGGTCGATTCGCTGTCCGGCACGATTCCCGAATCCGTGTTCATGACCTTCCAGATGACCTTCGCGATCATTACGCCGGCGCTGATCACCGGTGCCTTCGCCGATCGCATGAAGTTCTCCAGCATGGTCATCTTCCTGAGCATTTGGATGTTGGCCGTCTACGCACCGATCACCCATTGGGTGTGGGGCGGCGGCTTCCTGGGCGCCGACGGTGTGCTCGATTTCGCTGGCGGCACGGTTGTTCATATCAATGCGGGTATCGCTGGTCTGGTAACCGCGATCGTCATCGGCCGCCGCAAGGGCCTTGGTACCGAAAACATGGCACCGCACAATTTGGTGCTGAGTGTGATCGGCGCCTCCATGCTGTGGGTCGGTTGGTTCGGCTTCAACGCCGGCTCGGCGGGGGCCGCCAACGGCGCCGCCGGCATGGCCATGGCGGTGACGCAGATTTGCACCGCCGCCGCCGCCTGTACCTGGATGTTCATCGAGTGGATGATTCACAAGCGGCCGAGCGTTCTGGGCATCATCTCCGGTGCCATTGGCGGCTTGGTGGCGATCACGCCCGCCGCCGGCTTCGTCGATCCCATGGGAGCCTTGATCATCGGCATCGTCGCCGGCGCCGGCTGCTATTGGGGAGCCACCGCGCTGAAGCGCATGTGCGGTTACGATGACTCGCTCGACGTCTTCGGCGTGCACGGCATCGGCGGTATCATCGGTGCCCTGCTGACCGGTGTCTTCGCGGTCGAGGCGATCGGCGGCACACCGGGCCTGGTCGAAGGCAACGCGGGCCAGGTGCTGACGCAGCTCTATGGCATCGCCGGAACCATCATCTACTGTGGAATCGCGACCTTCATCATCCTCAAGATTACCGGCATGCTGACGGGCGGCATCCGGGTCGATGAGGAAACCGAAATTGGCGGCCTCGACAGCCACCTGCACGGCGAGACGGTGCAGTAACCGCAACAACGGCGTTCAACTCCGCAACTGGGCCGGAAGACTTTGTCTTCCGGCCCTCTTTTTTGCGGCGGGCGCTGGGGTTACACTTTGCCCGCTCGGTCTTTCCGGCCGGTGCGATAGAGGACCGCCGCTCCATGCTGAACCCCCGCCTCGCGACGTTGCCCGAATATCCGTTCGACCGGCTACGCCAATTGTTGTGCGACATCGCACCGCCAATGGACGCTGAAGAAATCTCTCTATCAGTCGGCGAGCCGCAGCACCCGCCACCGGCATTCGTCACCGAGGTGATGGCCCGCCATGCCGAGACCTGGGGCCGCTATCCGCCCATTGACGGTACGGCCGAATTTCGCGCCACCGTCGGCGACTGGCTGATGCGGCGCTATGGTCTGGAGCCAGCGGCCTTCGATCCGAACAAGCAGATTTTGCCAGTCATCGGCACACGCGAAGCGCTGTATCTGATCAGCGCCCTCGTGGTCCCCGACCAGAAAGGGGGTGGACGGCCCATCGTCGCCATGCCGAATCCGTTCTATCATGTCTACGGTGGTGCCGCCGCCGTCTCCGGTGCCGAGCCGCTGTTTCTGGCGGCAACCGCCGCCAATCGATTCATGCCCGACATCACGGACCTGGACGCGGCGACTCTCGACCGGCTGGCGCTGTTCTATCTTTGCTCGCCAGCCAATCCGCAAGGCATGGCCGCCGACATGGAGACCCTGCAGGGTGCCATCGATGCGGCGCGGCGCCATGATTTCGTTCTGGTGGTCGACGAGTGTTATGCGGAAATATACGCGGATACCCCGCCGATCGGCGCGCTCCAGGCGGCGGCCGCGATGGGTGAGGGCTTCGCCAATATTGTGGTCTTCCATTCACTGTCAAAGCGGTCCTCGGCGGCCGGGTTGCGCTCCGGCTTCGTTGCCGGCGACCAGGAATTGATCGGTAATTTCCGGCGACTGCGCAATTATATCGGCGCACAAATGCCCCTGCCGACCATGGCCGCATCAGCGGCATTGTGGCGCGATGAGGACCATGTGACCGAGCTGCGGGCTCTTTATCGCGCCAATTTCGATACGGCGGCCCAGGTGCTGGGGGACCGCTTCGGATTTTTCCGGCCCGACGGCGGATTCTTTTTGTGGCTCAATGTGGGCGACGGCATCGCGGCAACGGAACGGCTGTGGCGCGATGCGGGTCTAAGGGTACTGCCGGGTTCCTACATCGCCCGCACCGGCGCCGACGGCAACAATCCCGGGGATGCCTATATCCGCGTCGCCCTGGTGCATCCGCCAGCGGTCACGCGCGAGGCCATGGAGCGGCTCGTTAAGGTCTTTTAAAGCAATCTCTTATAAGCCTTTGGGATGACAACGGTATCGACACGGGCCGGTGGCGTGCCACCGCTGCTGCCAGCGGGGGCGAATGCCTTTTTGCGCCGCGCGTTTCGGCGAACCACGGGAGCCGCTCTGCTTGGTGGCGTCGTGCTCGGCGTCGCCGCTATTTTCAGTTATGCCCCGGGTGATCCGTCGCTCAACAGCGCCACCGGTAACGCACCGGAGAATTTACTTGGTCACGCCGGCGCCACCCTGGCCGACCTGGTGTTGCAGGTCATTGGATATGGTGCCGCGATTCCGTTGCTTGTTCTGGCGGTCTGGGGTTGGCGGCTGAGCCATGGGCTCAACGTGGCGCGGCCACTGTTACGGGGAATTGCGGCTCTGTTCGCGATCGCGCTCTGCACCATTGCACTCGCCGCAATGAACGCGCCGGGACACTGGCCGTTCATGGCCGGACTTGGCGGCGTCGCGGGAGATTTATTACTTGGCGGCACCACGCGCGCACTCGCGCAATGGCAACTGCCATTGACCGTCGCCACGGCGGACATCGGTGTCGGTGCAACGATCCTTGCCGCGTTAGCCTTGGTCATCGCGCTGGGGATGAGCCTCACGGATTGGAAGACGTCGGTCTCAACCATCGTCCGCGCGGCTGGCATGGCGGCGACGGGCTGTGTTCGCGCCGGCGCATGGGTCGCGGGTCAGGTCAATCGGCGGGGCGTGAAAATTGATACGGGTCCTGTCGATGAATCGGACGTCGGTGACATGAAAGAGGCCGACGAACTCGACGCGGCCCCGCCGGCGGCCGCAAAGCTCCCAAGGGCGACATCAGGGATTGTCGAGACCAAACCTAAACGCTTCAAAACAGGCAAAAAAGCCGCGAGCCGCCGCCAGGCACGCCTGCCACTTGAGCCGGGTGACGAACACGGACCGCCGCCCCTCGAATTGTTGTCGATGCCGGAAAAGGATGCCCGCCTGCAGACGCGGAACGACGACGCCCTGCAGCAGAACGCGGCCTATCTCGGCACCGTGCTCGAGGAATACGGCGTGCGCGGCGAAATCGTCAAAGTGCGCCCTGGTCCCGTGGTGACCCTCTACGAACTGGAGCCGGCGCCCGGCATTAAGACATCCCGTGTCATCGGCCTCGCCGACGATATCGCGCGATCCATGAGTTCGGTTTCAGTGCGTGTCGCCGTGGTGCCGGGCCGCAACGTTATCGGCATTGAGCTGCCCAATCAGCACCGCGAAATGGTGCGGCTGCGTGAGCTACTGGCATCGGATGCGTTCGAAAAAACCAAGGCCGATTTGCCGCTGGCGCTGGGCAAGGACATTGGCGGCGCGCCCGTCACGGTGGATCTGGCGCGCATGCCGCACCTGTTGATCGCCGGCACGACAGGGTCCGGGAAATCGGTCGCCATGAACACGATGATTTTGTCGCTGTTGTTCAATCTGGGACCGGAACGCTGCAAGTTCATCATGATTGACCCCAAGATGCTGGAGCTTTCGGTCTATGAAGGCATTCCCCATCTGCTGACCCCGGTCGTCACCGATCCGTCGAAGGCCGTGGTGGCCTTGAAGTGGGTGGTGCGCGAAATGGAAGACCGCTACCGCGCCATGTCGCAATTGGGCGTGCGTAACATTGCCGGCTACAACGCGCGCCTCGGCCAAGCCCGTGACAAGGGTGAGGTGCTGACCCGGGCCGTACAAACCGGGTTCGATGACGACGGCAAGCCGGTGATGGAAGAACAGCCCCTGGCCACCGAGGACCTGCCATATATCGTCGTGGTCGTCGACGAGATGGCGGACCTGATGCTGGTCGCCGGCAAGGACGTGGAGGCGGCCATCCAGCGCCTGGCACAGATGGCGCGCGCCGCCGGCATCCATCTGATGATGGCGACACAACGCCCATCGGTCGATGTCATTACCGGCACCATCAAGGCCAATTTTCCATCACGCATCAGCTTCCAGGTTACGTCGAAAATCGACAGCCGCACCATTCTCGGCGAGCAGGGTGCTGAACAATTACTCGGACAGGGCGACATGCTGTACATGGCCGGCGGCGGCCGGATCTCGCGCGTGCACGGCCCGTTCGTCACGGACGAGGAGGTCGAGCAGGTGGTCGCCTACCTGAAGGCACAGGGCGAGCCGGACTATCTGGAAGCCGTGACCGAGGAAACCGCCGATCCGATGGCCGAAATCGGCGGCGGTAGCGGCGGTAGCCCGGACGATCAACTTTATGACGAGGCGGTCGCTCTGGTGGCGCGCGAAGGCAAGGCGTCGACCAGCTTTATCCAGCGCCATCTGCAAATCGGCTACAACCGCGCCGCCCGTATTATCGAGCGCATGGAGGCTCAGGGCGTGGTCACCGCGGCCAACCGGGTCGGACGCCGCGAGGTGCTGATCGGCAATCATTAATTGCTGGATTCGTTGTCATCGCAAGTCGCTTCGCCTTTACCCCGCCGCATTCCTTGTCTACTTAGTCGCCTATCATGATGAAAAATCGCGCCATCGCGTTCCTGTTCTCGCTCGCCATTTTTTTCTCCTTGGCGTCGGCGGCGAACGCGTTCGATGCCAGCAAGTTGGGTGGCGAGGATAAGCGGCTCTATGCGGAGGTCGACCGTTATCTGCGCGGTATAAGCTCGCTGCAAAGTCGCTTCGTGCAATTATCATCCAGTGGCGAGTACGCCGAGGGGCTGATGTTCATGCGCCGCCCGGGGCGCATGCGCGTCGAGTATTTGAAGCCCGATACCGCGCTGATCCTTGCCGACGGTGAGTTTTTTACCTACGTCGACAAGGAATCCGGCCAGGCGACCCACGTCTATCTGAAGTTGACGCCGGCATCGATTCTGCTCGACGAGAATCTGTCGCTGACGTCGGCGGAACTCATCGTCACGGGCTTCGAGCGTTCCCCCGGCGTCATCCGCGCCACTATCGTCCGCAAGTCGGCGCCGGATGAAGCCAAAATCACCCTGGTTTTCAACGAACAGCCGATAACGCTGCGCAAATGGACTGTTCTGGACGGCCAGGGAATCACCACCGACGTCTCGTTGGTCGGCGCCCGCTTCGGCGCCCCCATCCCGGACAAGGTTTTCATCTACAACGCGCCCGAGTCGCAACAGGACGGGAATTAGAGCCGGCCCCGAAGCGGGTGCCGTTATCCGTTGCGGTATCGTTATAAAAATTAGTTTTACACAAAATTTTATAACGGGGGCCTGGACTCTTTGGCCACGCCACCCCATGTTTCAGAGGGAGATTCGGATGGCCCCCCCGAAGTCGCCCTCCGACCTTCCAGGATGGTTACCCACCATCCAATTCATCCTCTTTGAGGATGGGAGGCGCCCGGTTCCCCCCCTTACCGGGCGTCTTTCCCGTTTTGGGGCTCTTGACGTGTTATCCAAGGGTCAGGGCGCCAGGCGATAGCCACCCGGTTCGGTCACCAGCAGCCGCGCATTCGACGGTTCGCGCTCGATCTTCTGGCGTAGCCGGTAGACGTGCGTTTCCAGGGTATGCGTCGTAACGCCGGCGTTATAACCCCAGACCTCATCCAGCAGCACATCTCGGCTGACGGTCTTATCGCCGGCGCGGTAAAGATACTTCAGTATCGCCGTTTCCTTGTCGGTCAGGCGAACCTTGCGCTGATCATCGTTGTCGATGAGCAATTTATTGGCCGGCTGGAAGGTATAGGGACCAATGATGGATAGGGCATCGTCACTGCGTTCATGCTGGCGGATGTGCGCCCGTAGTCGCGCCAGCAGCACGCCGAGCTTGAACGGTTTGGTGATGTAATCGTTGGCTCCGGCATCGAGACCGAGGATGGTGTCGGCATCCGTGTCGGCGCCGGTCAGCATGATGATCGGCGAGGTCACGCCGTTGCGGCGCATCAAGCGGCAAACTTCGCGGCCATCCATATCCGGAAGACCGACATCAAGAAGGATCACGTCATAGTAATCCTTCTTGGCGAGTTCAAGCGCGCCAGCGGCGGTGCCGGTCTGCGTGCATTGAAATTCCTCGTGGAGCGTCAGCTGATCACCAAGCATTTCGGAAAGGGCGTCGTCGTCATCGACGATAAGAATTTGCTTGCCGTTGCTCATGACGTCATTGCCTCGATGTTGTTAACGGCGTTGGGGGGTTTTGCTTCGATGCCGTAAGAGTATATATGAAGTGTCTAAGCGTGGGAAATGCAAGGCCCCGTGATATTCAGTGAGGACGCGGTGACGACTCCCTTCGACGTACTCGCCATGCCGGCCACACGCGAGCCGGTGTCGCTGCTTTCCGTGACCCGGGCGATAGCCGAATTCCGCGGCGAGCGGGCGGTGGTGATCCGGGGTGGCGGGGGCAACGCGGTATTGGCACTGGCCGCCGAAAGTGCCAGTGCCGGTCCGCTGGCCGGAGTCGTCGCGCGCTGCCAAGCAGCACCGGTTCTTGCCGTGACAGCACGCCGGGCGGCGGTCCTTGGTCTAGCACATACGGTCGGCCGCATTGCCGTCATCTCGAGCGCCGCCGGCCTTGATGCAGACACCATTCGCGCTTTAGCCAATCCACTTGCCGATCCGATCGCCGAGGGAACGCTGGGTGACGCCGAGCGCGCGGCCCTTACCGTTACCATCAAGGAAACGCCGACGTACGATTGCGAAAGCGCCGCCGTCACCCTGGCCAAGCTGGCGCGGCTGCTCCCCGCGGCGGTCAGCGCGCCAATACTCGACCCTAGTGCCGATGATCTGGCCGCCTGGGCGCATCGTCATGATCTGCTACTGGTTGACGCCGGTGACATCTTTCAATTCGACAGCACCTCCGCGCGCGCTTTAACGCGCGTCGGTGAGGCGCGCGTGCCGCTTGTTGGAGCCGAGAACACCCGCATCGTCGCCTTTCGGCCCGGCGACGGCGGCCATGAGCACCTGGCGATCATCGTCGGTGAACCGGAGCCGGGGAGCCCGGTGCTGACGCGGATGCATTCGGAATGTTTCACGGGCGATCTGCTGGGCAGCCTGCGCTGTGATTGCGGCGAGCAACTGCAAGGCGCCATGGATGAAATCAAGGCCGCCGGCGAAGGCGTGCTGCTTTATTTGGCGCAGGAAGGCCGCGGAATTGGTTTGGTCAATAAGCTTCGCGCGTACGCGCTGCAGGACCAGGGACTCGACACCATCGACGCCAACGAGCAGCTCGGATTCGATGCCGACGAACGCATCTATCTTCCGGCAGCTAAGATGCTGCGCGAGCTAGGCTTCAGCGCTATTCGGCTGATGACCAACAATCTGGATAAGGTTTCGGCGCTTGAGGGCACCGGCATTACGGTGGCGGAGCGGGTTCCGCACCGTTTTCCATCAAACAAGCACAACGAAGCCTATCTGCGCACCAAGGCGGCGCGCGCCGGACACATATTTTAGAATCCGCCGCGCCCCATCCGGTCCCCTGGGCCGCCACGCCGAAGTTGCCGCGCTTGCTGGGAATATCTTGCCCACGGCCGCGAATACGTCGGGTTTATTGTTTATAAGTCATTGATTCTACTCGCTCCTTGATGGCACGGCGATTGCGTTGCTACAGTCAAAATAAGACAACGGGAAATAGAGAGAAGCTATGGCGACAATGGTAGACAGCACGTCCGGTTGGCCGGCGCAGGCCTTTCCGGCGATCCCCGCGAATGCCAAGCCCGACGGTTACATCGCGGATCCAGCGGCGACCGACGACAGCGCAACGACCGCTGAATTCAAGCCGTTCGGCGACGATGGACTGACCTTCGGCGATTTCGTCGATATGATCAATCCGTTGCAGCACATTCCGTTGGTCGGGCATATTTATCGTGAAATGACCGGCGATATGATTGATCCCATGTCGCGAATCGCCGGCAGCACCCTGTTCTTCGGCCCCATCGGCACCGCGACCGCCGCGTTGAATGTCTATGTCGAACACGAAACGGGGAAGGATATCGGCGATCATGCGATGGCGATGTTTGATCCCGGACAGGCTCAACCGGCTCTCGCCAGTTCGCCGCCCGTCGAACTGGCATCGACCACCACCGACGCCGTTACCGCATGGGCGCGTGGTGAAATCGCTTGGGCGAGCCAGCAAGCGGCGCTTCGCGTTACAGCGCCGGCCGTCGATACCGCCACGGCAGCGTCAAACGCCGTGCCGGGGCGAGGCCTCTTGGACGTCGACGCCAATCAGTTCCTGATGCAGGCGGAAAAACGCCACCGCGAACAGACGGTGTCGAACGATATCGCGGAGGCGACTCCCGCCGAGGAAACAATTGTCACCGCGCTTTGGTCCGTACCCAAACAGCCCGCGACCCTTGGCGCGGCGAAGGCGCAAGCAGGTGCCGCGGCACCACTAGGCGGCTGGTTCGCGGAAGCCATGCTCGACGCGCGCGCCAAGTACCTGACCGCCGAACGGCTCGGCGCAGCCGCGCCGACCACTCAGGTTAACATCATTAATTGACGTCGTAAGACGGACTGCCCCTTTTGCCCGCGCCGCTCTATGATGGTTCGGCAATGGAAATTCTCGTTACCGCCGATGGTTCTCTGACGTGGCGTGATCGTACCGTGCGTTGCGCGCTCGGGCGCGGCGGTGTGACGCACGATAAGCGAGAGGGGGACGGTGCGACACCGGCCGGCCGATACCCGTTGCGCCGGGTCTTCTACCGCGCCGATCGCGGAGCAGCCCCCGAAACGCTGCTACCGGTCCAGATCATCAACAGGGATGATGGTTGGTGCGATGACCCGATCCATGAGGCATACAACACGCTTGTCCGCCTTCCATTCAGTGCCGGACACGAGATCATGTGGCGCGAGGACACGCTGTACGATCTGGTGGTTGAAATCGGCTACAACGATGCCCCGCCAACCCCCGGTGCGGGCAGCGCCATCTTTCTGCATGTGGCCTCGGCGGATTACACAACGACGGAAGGCTGCGTGGCGTTAGCCAAGCCCGATCTCCGAGAATTGCTGGCGACCTGCGACGATTCGACCCACATCGTCGTCACGGCGCCGGCGTGAGCGGCGTCCTGTGGCCGAAGATGGCCGTGCCGACCCGCACATGGGTGGCGCCGAAGGCAATGGCAATTTCGAAGTCGGCGCTCATGCCCATGCTGAGACCCTCGAGGCCGTTGTGTTCGGCGATCTGGCGCAGCAGTTGAAAGTGCAATGACGGCTCTTCATCCATCGGCGGCAGGCACATGAGGCCGCGAAGCGGCAGGCCGAATTCATCGCGGCACTGGGCGATAAAGGCGTCGGCGTCGGCGGGTAGAACGCCGGCTTTCTGCGGCTCCTCGCCGGTATTGACCTGGATGAAACAATCCAATTGGCGGCCGGTCTCGTCAAAAGCGCGGGCCAGGGCACGCCCCAGTTTGGGTCGGTCGACGGTTTCGATGGCGTCGAATACGGCGAGTGCGTTCTTGACCTTGTTGGTCTGCAGCGGCCCGATCAGGTGGACACGCGCGTCCGGCCAGGCCGCGCGCAGGGCCGGCCATTTATCCTCGGATTCCTGGACGCGATTTTCGCCGAACAGCCGCTGGCCGGCCTGCAACACGGGCGTGATGCGATCGGCGCCAAAGGTCTTGGAGACGGCCACCAGGTTGACGGCGGCGGGGTCGCGGCCGGCTTCCGTGGCGGCCGTGTCCACACGTGCCTTTACAGCGGCAAGGTTTTGCGCTGTATCGCCAGTCACCTCATCGTTTGAATCTTGATCGGAGTTCACGTTGATCGCCGCCTATGTCGTTGAGCAGCCGACGCTAGCAAACCAATCGCGCCGGCTCAACGGGCGTCGGCTGCCGGTGTTCATATTAATGACCGACGAGGAACGCCTTTCCGACCCGATGGCGTCCTTGGCGGCCATGCCGCGTGGATCGGCTATCGTCGTTCGGCACCGAGAGGATAGCGCTCGGATCACGCTGGCCCACTGCCTTGCGCCGCGGGCCAGTGCCCGCGGTATCCGTTTGATGGTCGCCAACGATTGGCGTCTCGCGGCAACGATGGGTCGAGGCTCGGTCGGCCAATTGGGCGCTGGGTTGCATCTATCGGAGTCGACGTTGCGTCATGGCATTGGCCACTGGCGCCGGTTACGACGACGGCCGAGCGTCATCGTCACGGCGTCAGCCCACGACGCCACCGCGGTGGCCGCTGCCCGGCGCGCCGGCGTTGACGCCATCCTGCTTGCGCCGGTTCTGCCAACAGCGAGCCACCCCGGTGCTCGTCATCTCGGGTTGATCAGGTTTCGCCGAATGGCTGCTACGGCCGGGATGCCGGTCTTCGCCCTGGGAGGCATCACGTTATTCAGCTTGCGCCGTATTGCCGGTGCCGGTGCCGTCGGCGTTGCGGCCATCGGGTTGTTCCACACGGCCCGGCTCGGTGACTTGCGACGTTATTGCCCTATCTTTCCTAAGCGGCGGAAATCGTGTATCAAATCGGCTTCCGTGCGGGGCCAACCGAACGGGTGATCAAGGAAGAAATGATGAAACGCCGATTTCGTGTGTCCGTGCTCTGGATGGGACTCGCCATGGCCAGTTTGGCGATGGCGCTCAGCGCCTGCGAATACACGCCGTCTGAGCTGCCCGAACTAGAGGACGGCGCCGATACCGATTATTCCAAGCGAAAAACCATTTTCGGCGAAGGCGGCATCAGTTTCTTTGGCGACGACAAGGACAAGGGTGGTGGAGACGGCGGTGCGTTGGGCGTTAACAGTTTTCTCTGGCGGGCGTCGCTCGATACGATCTCGTTCATGCCCGTTGGCTCGGCGGACCCATTCGGTGGCGTCATCATCACTGATTGGCATTCCACGTCTGAAGCGCCGAACGAGCGGTTTAAGCTGAACGTTTACATCCTGGGACGAACTTTGCGCGCCGATGGCGTGCGCGTTGCCGTGTTCCGGCAAATCAAGAACGGCGCGGCCCAGTGGCAAGACGCCGGCGTGCCCGAGCAAACGGGACCGCGGATCGAAGACGCTATCTTGACGAGGGCTCGCCAGCTCCGGCACGAAACACTTCAGAAGAAATAGCTGCGCCTCGCCAAGGACCCTCGGAGCGATCGCGCCAGCGGCTCGGCTTCGGGATATCGGGCCGGCATATGCGCCATTGCAGGATGTCAACCGCATGAGCCGATACAATTTCAAGGAAACCGAGGCCAAGTGGCAAGGGATCTGGGAGGACCGTGGCGTCTTCACCGTGACCGTCGACCATGATCGGCCCAAGTATTACGTGCTGGAAATGTTTCCCTATCCATCGGGACGCATTCACATGGGCCATGTCCGCAACTACACCCTTGGCGACGTGGTCGCGCGCTTCAAGAGGGCACAAGGGTTCAACGTGCTGCATCCGATGGGATGGGATGCCTTCGGCCTGCCGGCGGAAAACGCCGCAATCGCCAACAATGTGCACCCGGCAAAGTGGACCCGCGAGAATATCGACACCATGCGCCAACAGCTCAAGACCATGGGCCTGAGCTACGACTGGTCACGCGAATTGGCGACCTGTGATCCATCCTATTATCGCCACGAGCAGAAGATGTTTCTCGATTTCCTCAGGGCGGGTCTGGTCTATCGCAAGGAATCCTGGGTTAATTGGGATCCAGTGGAGAACACCGTCCTCGCCAACGAGCAGGTCATTGACGGCAAGGGGTGGCGGTCCGGTGCCGACGTGGAAAAACGCCAGTTGCCGCAATGGGTATTCAAAATCACCGACTTCGCCGAGGAGTTGTTGGCCGATCTCGGCAGCTTGGATCGCTGGCCGGATCGCGTCCGCCTGATGCAGGAGAATTGGATCGGCCGGTCGACCGGTGCCTTTATCGAGTTCGACATCGCCGGCCGGGACGACCGGTTGAAAGTCTTCACGACGCGCCAGGATACGATCTTCGGCGCTTCATTTTGTGCCATGTCGCCGAACCATCCGATCGCACAATCGCTTTCCGAAAATGATCCGGCGCTGGCGTCGTTCATCGACGAATGCAATCGCATGGGGACCAGCGAAGCCGCCATCGAAACGGCCGAGAAAAAGGGCTTTGATACTGGATTGACGTGCCGCCATCCATTCATCGGCGGTAAATTATTGCCGCTGTACGTCGCCAATTTCGTTTTGATGGATTATGGCACCGGGGCGATTTTCGGCTGCCCCGCCCATGATCAGCGGGATTTGGATTTCGCTCGGAAGTACGCTCTCGACGTGGTTCCGGTTGTCTGCCCGGCGGACGCCGACGAGGCGACGTTCACGATCGACGACGAGGCGTATGTTGGTGACGGGGCAATCATCAATTCCGATTTTCTTAATGGCATGGAGGTTGAGGCGGCCAAGGCCGAGGCCGCGCGCCGGTTGGCCAAGAACGGCGATGGTGAAGCGACGATCACCTATCGGCTGCGCGATTGGGGTGTCTCGCGGCAACGCTATTGGGGGTGTCCCATTCCGGTCGTGCATTGTGCCACCTGCGGTATCGTGCCGGTTCGCGAGGCCGATCTGCCGGTGCAATTGCCTGAGGATGTCACGCTGGGTGGCGCCGGCAATCCGCTTGCCGCCCACCCGACCTGGAAGAGCACGGCCTGCCCGTCTTGTGGCGGTGACGCGGAACGCGAGACGGACACGTTCGATACGTTCGTCGAATCGTCATGGTATTTCGCCCGCTTCTGTTCGCCGACCGCCGACGAGTCCCTGGTGCGCGAAGCCGTCGATTATTGGCTGCCGGTGGACCAGTACATCGGCGGGATCGAACACGCTGTCCTGCACCTGCTTTATTCCCGTTTTTTCACCCGGGCGCTCAAGGCCTGCGGCTATCTGGGGATTAAAGAACCGTTCGCGGGTCTGCAAACCCAAGGCATGATCTGCCACGAAACCTACCGTGACGAGAATGGCGCCTGGTTGTTGCCGGCGGAGATCACACGCGATGATGCCGGTGCTTGGTCGACGGTGGACGGCAACCGCGCGGTCAATGTCGGCCGCTCGGAGAAGATGAGTAAGTCGAAGAAGAACGTTGTTGATCCGGAGCACATTATCGAAACCTACGGCGCCGACACGGCGCGCCTGTTCATGTTATCGGACAGTCCGCCTGACCGTGATCTCGATTGGACGGATTCGGGCGTCGAGGGGGCTTGGCGTTATGTCAATCGTTTGTGGCGCATGGTGACTCAACCGGGAATCGCCCCTGCGGAAGTTGGTACAGCACGGCCCGATAAGCTTAGCGCACAGGCCGCGGACGTGGAGCGCGCGATTCACAAGACGATCGACGCCGTGAACGATGACCTTGAGCGGTTTCACTTCAATAAGGCGGTCGCGCGAATTCGTGAACTATCGAATGTCGTCGAGGCGTTGCGGGGAGGAGCGCCCGGTGATGCTTGGGTCATGCGGTGCGGCTTGGAGACCGTCGTGCAAATGATTGGCCCCATGATGCCGCATGTGGCGGAGGAACTCTGGCATCAACTGGGACATGAAACCCTGTTAGTGGAAACGCCGTGGCCCCAAGCGAACCCGGCCATGCTGATCGAGGAAAGCGTTACGATCGCTGTGCAAGTCAATGGTAAGCTGCGTGGTACCGTTGAGCTGCCGGCAGGCGCGGCCAAGGACGTCGCCGAAACCGCTGCATTGGCCGTACCCACTGTTGCCGCGGCAATCGACGGCAAGGCTATTCGGAAAGTCATCGTCGTGCCGGATCGGATCGTCAATGTCGTGCTGTAGAATTTTCGCAACCGCATTGCTGCTCTTGCTGGGTGCGTGCGGTTTTCAACCTCTCTATGGGCACCGCGACAATATTCACGTGACCGATGAGTTCGCGGCCATCCAGATTGTCCGGATTGAGGACCGGGCCGGCCAGGAGTTGCGCAATCATTTGCTGAAGACGATGCAGCCACGTGGTCGTCTCGCCAATACGCGCTATCGCCTGGAGATCGAGGTTACGGAGGGACGAACCAGTCTGGGGGTTCGGAAAAGCGCTTTCGCGACCCGTGGCGCTTTGCGGGTCAATGCGGCTGTTCGGTTCATCTCGAATGAAACAGGCGGGAATGTCCTGACTTTTAATAGCGTGGTCAGTAGTAGCTTCAATATTTTTCAATCCGAGTTCGCCACGCTGATGGCGGAGAAGGACGCCCGCACCAAGGCGATCAAGGAGATCGGCGAGGACATTCGAGTGCGGATCGGCGCCTATCTGAACACGCCTACCAAGCTCAAGAGTTCCTAACCCGTGGTCAAGATCGCGGCCAATCGCGTGGATGGCTTCGTTGCCCGCCCTGATCCCGGCATCCACGCGGCGCTGATCTACGGTGGCGATTCCGGCCTGGTCCGGGAGCGCGCCGACCGGCTGGCCCATAGCGTTGTTGCCGACCCGACCGATCCTTTCGCCGTCACGGAACTGACCAGCGACGATCTTAAGGGTGGTCCGGCGGCGTTGGTCGATGGCGCGGCCGCGTTGCCCTTTTCGGGCGGGCGCGGCCTCGTTCGGCTCCGCTCGGCATCCGACACGGTGTCCTCGGCGGTCGAGGCGTTGTTTCAATCATTCACCGAGTCCGATGGTGGCGCGAGTTTCGTCCTCATCGAAGCGGGTGAGTTGCCGCCTCGCTCCAAACTTCGCCAGGCCTTCGAGAAAGCCAAAACCGGTGCCGCGTTGCCGTGTTACGCGGATGATGCGCGTTCACTGCCGGCGCTCATCGTCGACCATTGCCGCCGCGCCGGGTTTCAGATTGACCGGGACGCCGTGGATTATTTGGCACACCATTTAGGCTCCGACCGCGGCGTGACCCGGTCCGAGCTCGATAAATTGGTTCTCTACATGGGTGGCAATGGTGAAGAGGGAAATACGCCGAGCGTGGCGCCAACCGTCGCGCTGGCGGATGCCATGGCGTGTGTCGGGGACAGCGGCGCCACTTCCGTCGACGCGGTGGTCGCGGCCGTCGCCGGCGGGCAACGCGGAGCGTTGGAGGCGGCGCTGGCGCGGACCCGAGTCGAGGGCGTGGCGCCCGTTCAGTTGGTCCGTGCCGTGGCCAGTCACTTTCAGCGGTTACACCTGGCCATGGGTTGGATCGATCGGGGGCTGTCCCCTGAAGACGCCATGGGGAAGTTACGGCCGCCGGTGTTTTTCATGGCGAAGGGGGATTTCCGTCGTCAGATCGGCGCCTGGTCGTTGGAAGGCCTCGCCCGCGTGTTGATGATAACCGCCGAGGCGGAGGCGGATTGCAAGACGACGGGGCTTCCGGACATAGCCGTCGCGGAACGGGTCATGCTGCGAATTTCACAAGCCGCCCGCAGCCGCTAATCCAACCCGCCGATGCAGACCGCGCCGTGCCGCGAATCGAATCGGTTAAGCAATCAAGTCGATTCGGATGCGCAGCGTCATAAGAAATACAGCGGCATTCGCTGGAATGCGGGCCAGGGTGAAGGCTAGCGACGCTTCGCTGGTATTTGCTTGGGCTTAAGGCTGACGGATAATTTTGGTAATTCACTAGGTGGTCTCTTCGAGCGGACGGGGCTCGCGGCTACTTCTTGGCTGGCCGCGCGCTGCGGTGATGCGCCGCCGCCGGAGCCGAGCCGAGCAATGACCCCGTCCAATTGATCCAATCTGCGGTAATGGATGATCAGTTTGCCGCCAGGGGCATGGTGGGCGATCTCGACCCGCACGCCAAGGGTCTCCGACAGATCGGCCTCGAGAGCGCGTGTATCGGCATCCTTGGACGCGGTTTTTGAAGATTTTCCCGCATGCGCATCGTTGGCGGCCGCGGGCTCGTCATTGTTGACCTTTCGGCCGAGTCGCTCCACGTCGCGGACGCTCAAACCATCGGTGACGATCCGCCGGGCGATAGCAATCGCATCGGAGACGCCAATCAGGGCACGCGCATGGCCAGCACTGATTTGGCGTTCGGCCAGCAATCCCTTGATTTCATCCGGTAATCCGAGCAAACGCAGGGTGTTGGCGACATGGCTGCGGCTGCGGCCCATGGCCTGCGCCAGCGCATCCTGGGTGTGGCCGAATTCGTCCATCAGGCGCCGGAAGGCCTCGGCTTCATCGATCGGCGTGAGATCCTCGCGCTGCAGGTTCTCAATCAGGGCGATTTCGAGGGTTTCGCGGTCATCCAAATCCTTGATGGCGACGGGAACCTCGTGCAGGCCGGCAAGCTGCGCGGCGCGCCAGCGGCGCTCACCGGCAACGATTTCGTAGGTGTCTGGATCATCCGGATGGCGACGCGCCAACAAAGGCTGTAACACGCCTTTCTCACGGATCGATTGCGCCAGGACCTCGATCGTCGCGTCGTCCATGCGGCGGCGTGGCTGGAAGCGCCCGGGTGACAGAAGCTCGATAGCCACTGACTTCACGGTTCGCGCGCGATCGAGCCGGGCGACATCCTGGTCGTCCTCGCCGAGGAGTGCCGATAATCCGCGTCCGAGTCCGCGTCCGAGAGTCTTTCGTTCCGCCATCACGCGTGCAGCCCGCGTTCGCGGTGAATGACCTCGCCTGCCAGATTCAAGTAGGCTTGGGATCCGGCACACTCTGTATCATAGATGATCACGGGGCGGCCATGCGAGGGCGCCTCGGAGACCCGGACATTACGTGGAATGACGGTCTTGTAGACCTTGTCGCCGAAGTAGTCGCGTACGTCCTGCGCAACTGCACCAGACAAGTTGTTGCGTTTATCAAACATCGTTAACACAATACCTTGTATGTCGAGACCTGGATTGAAAGTGTGTTTAACCCGCTCAATTGTCTTCATCAGCTGACTGACGCCCTCGAGCGCGAAAAATTCGCACTGTAACGGCACCAATACGGCCTGAGCCGCCACGAGTGCGTTGATGGTGAGTAAGCCCAGTGCCGGCGGACAATCGATGAGCACATAATCAAACGCCAACCCGCCCATCACCAAGGCTTCGCGCAGGCGAAACTCACGGCGTGGCACGTCGACGAGCTCGATCTCGGCGCCCGACAGGTCAATACCGGATGGCACGAGTGATAGGCCCGGAATATCGGTCTCGATTACCGTATCTTCAAGAGCCGCCTCGCCAATCAGGACATGGTACGAATTGATCGCGCGTTTGTGCCGCGGAATGCCAATTCCGGTGCTGGCATTGCCCTGTGGATCGAGATCAACAATCAAAACATTCTGGCGTACCGCCGCCAGGGCCGTCCCGAGATTGATGGCCGTCGTGGTTTTGCCGACACCGCCTTTTTGATTGGCGATGGCGATGACGCGCGTCTTGTGTCCCCGGCCGAGGAGGTGGTCAGTGGCATCGTCAGTGGGGTGTTCAAGTGTCATGAGCGGCTATGTGGGTCCTGATTCGAAGAATGACTCCGTCTGGATCGGAGAGGCTTTGTAGCCGTTCGACATCGATATTCCAGCATTCCTTGGTCACCGTCAATTCCGCATCGACATTCCGACCCTTGAGAAAGAGACCAATCGTGTCTGATCGCCAAATCTTTTGGGTTATTTGCAGCAAAGTCGCCAGGGGGGCACAGGCGCGCGCGGTTATAACGGCGGCACCACCGCCATTTCCCTCGATGGACTCAATACGTTCCGCGTGGATCCGGGCCGTCGCGCCTGTCGTGCGCAAGGCCTCTCGTAGGAAGGTGGCCTTGCGCTGGTCACTTTCAACCAGATGAACGTCGGCGATACCTAGCATCGCCAAGACCACCCCCGGAAAACCCGCGCCACTGCCAATATCGTAGACCGGGCCAGACGTCGGCCCGATTACCTTGACCAACTGAGCCGCGTCAAGGAAATGGCGGCGCCAGGGGTCCTGTAGGGTTGACGCGCCGACGAGATTGATCCGCTTCTGCCACTTTTTCAATAAGTCGAGATACAGGACGAAACGCTCAATCGTGGATTCGTCAAGATTAAGCGCGGCCGCAAAATCGGCCGCCGTCATCGGCGGCGGTGGAAGGGGGTGCGGGTTTTCAGTCATTATTTTGCACTACTCCGTTCGGAGCACACGATTGCAACACTGTGTAAATTGTTTCACGTGAAACGTCAGGCGCTGAGACGTTCCTTCGGGCGGCGAATGTACGCCAACAATGTCGTTAACGCCGCCGGCGTGACGCCTGATATACGCGCCGCGGCACCGATCGTTGCAGGCCGTGCCGTCGCCAGTTTCTGGCGGACCTCATTGGAGAGTCCGGCAATCGCCTGATAGTCGAGATTATCGGGCAGCATCAGGGATTGATCGCGGCGGAAAGCACGAACATCGGCATCCTGACGTTCAATGTAGCCACTATAGGTCGCCTCGATCTCCATTTGCGTAAGCGCGTCAGCGGAGATCGTCGCGGCAGCGGGAAAGGCCTGAATAAGCAATTTCGCGTTTACGCCGCTGTAACCCAGCATCTCCATGGCATTGCGGCGCCGGCCATCGAGATTGACCTCAATACCATGTCGACGCAGCTCATCGGGTGTCGCCACCAAATTTTCGAGCAGCCCGCGGGCCTCATCGAGACGCTTCAGGCGGCGCTCGAACACGTGTGAGCGCTCGGCACCGACGCAGCCAATTTCAATTCCTTTGCGCGTGAGGCGCTGGTCCGCGTTATCGGCGCGCAGGGCGAGGCGATACTCCGCTCGCGATGTAAACATTCTATAGGGCTCGTCCGTACCGAGCGTTACCAAATCATCGATCATCACGCCGATATACGCATCGGCGCGGTCGAGGGTAAACGGGGCGCCGCCGCTCGCCAACAACGCACCATTGAGGCCCGCCATCAGGCCTTGTGCCGCGGCTTCTTCGTATCCGGTCGTTCCGTTGATCTGTCCCGCCAGGAACAGGCCGTTCACGCGGAGCGTTTCAAGCGTCGGTTTCAGTTCCCGGGCATCGACAAAGTCGTACTCAATAGCGTAACCCGGCCTGATGACGCGGGCCAATTCAAGCCCCGGGATGGTCATCAGGAATTCGAGCTGCACGTCCTTGGGAAGCGACGTGGATATGCCGTTGGGATAGACCGTGTCGTCATCGAGCCCCTCGGGCTCGAGAAAAATCTGATGGCGCTCGCGGTCACCGAAGCGCACCACCTTGTCCTCAATCGATGGGCAATAGCGCGGCCCGGTACCGGCGATCTGCCCGGAATACATGGCCGAACGCTCGAGGTTTTCGGTGATCAGCCGGTGTGTGGCGGGGGTGGTTCCGGTGATGTGGCAGGGGATCTGGGGTGTCTCGATGCTGGTCGTCATCGTCGAGAATGGCACCGGTGGATCATCGCCGAGTTGAATGTCGAGCTCGTTCCAGTTGATAGTCCGGCCATCGAGCCTGGGTGGCGTCCCGGTTTTGAGCCGCCCGAGCGTGAAGCCGATGCGCCGGAATGTGTAGGCCAGCGCGACCGCCGGGCCGTCGCCGACACGACCGGCCGGAATTTGTACGTCGCCGATATGAATGAGGCCGCGCAGGAATGTCCCAGTTGTCACAATGACGGCGCGGCCTCGAACAACCTCGCCACCGCCCAAGACGACACCGTCAATTCTTTTTACTCGGTCCGTTTCGCCGAGGCCGGACTCCTCGGCGATCAGCAGGTCCTCAACCGGCGCTTCCTTGATTTCCAGTCCGGGCTGTTCATCGAGCAGGCTCTGCATGGCGCTTCGATACAGGGCTCGGTCGGCCTGTGCGCGCGGCCCCCAAACGGCGGCGCCCTTGCTGCGGTTCAACATACGGAACTGAATTCCCGCGCGGTCTATTGCGCGGCCCATCAGACCATCCAGCGCATCAACCTCGCGGACCAACTGGCCCTTGGCAAGGCCGCCAATGGCTGGGTTGCAGGACATCTCGCCGATGGTTTCGCGACGATGGGTCACCAACAAAGTGCGCGCCCCCATACGCGCCGCCGCCGCCGCCGCTTCGCAGCCCGCGTGCCCCCCACCAACAACAATGACATCATAGACATCCATGGCGCGGAATTTATGGTCGCGAGATAGCCGAGTCAAACGCCGTTGGTCGTTCGGCCCGATTTCACACATGATTGTTTCACGTGAAACAAAAGCTATCGACAGCCCTTGAGTCGAGGAGCGCTACTTTCCGATACAGAAATCTCGGAATATCACATCAAGAAGGTCCTCGACGTCGACGCGCCCCGTGATGCGGCCAAGCGCGCGGACGGCAAGCCGGAGGTCTTCGGATATCAATTCTACGCTGGCGCCCGTCTCCATCGCCTCGCGAGCACGAACCAGGGCATTCCGGCATTCCGTCAACGCCACGCGATGCCGGGCCCGCGTCAGTGGCGGCGCCTCATCATTGGCCGGGGCGGCGCCCAGGCGATCAGATATCAACGCCTCGAGATCATCCAATCCACGCCCCTCGGCGGCAGAGATCATACATACGGTGCCGGGGGTAAGCGTAGCAATATCCAGATGGGTTCTTGAGCCGCGCGGGTAGAGATCAATCTTATTGAACGCGACAACATCGCCGGCCTGTATGAGCGCCTTGGTCGCGGAATCGATCTCGGGATAGGTCGCGGAATCGACAACCGCCAGGCGCATGTCCGCATCGGCGGCGTTGAGGTGGGTACGCCGAATTCCCTCGGCCTCGATCTCATCGACCGGTTCACCATCGCTACCGCGCAGGCCCGCCGTATCGGCGACGATGACAGCATAGCCGCCAATATCCAAATGAACCTCGATGACATCTCGCGTGGTGCCGGCGGTCGCTGAAACAATGGCGGCGTCGCGCCTCGCCAAGCGGTTGAGCAGCGTCGATTTGCCTGCATTTGGCGCGCCGATAATCGCGATGCGCAGGCCCTGGCGAATGCGCTCACCCCGACCGCCATCCGCGAGCTGGCGGCCAATTGCCTCGCCAATGCTCTTCGCCGCGTCCAAGGCCCCGCTAGCGATGCCGTCCGGGAGATCCTCGTCGGAAAAATCGATGGCGGCCTCAAGGTGCGCGAGAGCCGTCGTCAGCTCTGCCGCCCAGGATGCGCACAATTCACCGAGTTCGCCGCGCAACTGGCGCAGGGCCTGGCGCCGCTGCTGCTCCGTCTCGGCCGCCACAAGGTCCGCCAGACCCTCCGCGGCGGTCAAATCGATCTTAGCGTTGAGAAAGGCGCGGCGGGTGAACTCACCGGCTTCGGCGGGTCGTGTTCCATCGATGGCAGCCAGCGTCCGAACCAGGCCGTCGATCACGGCAAGGCTGCCATGGACATGAAACTCGGCCACGTCCTCACCGGTGAAGCTGGCGGGGCCCGGGAACCAAATCACCAGTGCATCATCGAGCGGCAAATTCGATTCGGCTCCGAGACTCGATTCGGCTGCGTAAAGGGTCGCGCGCACCGCAGCTCTCGGCGGCGGCATGTGGCCGTTCAGACTTGGCGCTAAACGGTGAATCGCCATCGCGGCGGCGGGTCCGGAAACGCGAACGATCGCCACGCCCGAGGGCGCGGGGCCGCTCGCCAGGGCAAAGATGGTGTCAGTCATCAGAATACAGAGAATAAAAAATCAACTGGCACAAGATAGTGTAGTTACTACGAGATAAAGCGCTATTTGTCATCTGGTTGCAGCATGAGGCGCGAAACCCGTTCGCCGTTCAAGACATGGCGTTCGAGAACCTCGTCCACATCCTCGGGTGTTTCGCAGCGATACCAGACACCCTCTGGGTAAACGACGACGGTGGGGCCGAGTTCGCAGCGATCGAGACAACCCGCCTGATTGATTCGGGTGCGTTCTATTCCCAGTTCCTTGGCCCGAACCTTCATATAGTTACGCAGCTTTATCGAATCCTTGGCGGCACAGGATCCGCGCTCGTGTCCTTCCGGCCGCTCGTTAACGCAAAAAAAGATATGTCGGTCGTAGAATGGTGGCGGGTCAGTCTGGTCACCCATCAATCCGTTCCACTCTTCTGTTCATCATCAGTGCCCGCGCCAGTTCCCGCCATTTGGCCCCAGAACGCCTTCTGCAGCTGTTCCCAGCCCTGGATGCCCGCCGGCAGCCAAGTCTTCATCATGGTTTCCGGATCCATGGCCTGCAGGTTCGCCCGCATGCGGCCCTCGACCTCCTGCATCAGTGCCTGTTGCATCGGCTTGACGTCGGGCAGGCCAAGAAAGGCGCGCGCCTCCTCCGGCGTGCAATCGATATCGAATTTTATCTTCATCTGCCTGCTCCTTGCCGGTCGGCGGCGACGATCAACTCCGATTATGCTTTCAATCGCCATGCCCGATACCCAAATTAGGCGACACGGGTAGCGCTGACAATCGCCCCGCTGAAACCGCCATTGAAGGAACCCCCCGACCGTGTCCAACCTGCTCGTCCACGAAACAAGTCCCTATCTGCTGCAACATCAGGATAATCCCGTGCATTGGCGGCCGTGGGGCACGGAGGCCTTCGATGAGGCGCGGCGCGACGACAAGCCGATCCTGTTGTCGGTCGGTTACGCCGCTTGTCATTGGTGCCACGTCATGGCGCATGAAAGCTTCGAAACCGACAGCACCGCGACGCTGATGAACGAACACTTCGTCAATATCAAGGTCGACCGGGAAGAGCGGCCGGACGTGGACAACATTTATCAAACCGCGCTGGCGCTGATGGGCGAACACGGCGGCTGGCCGTTGACCATGTTCCTGACGCCAGACGGCCAGCCGTTCTGGGGTGGCACTTATTTTCCGCCGTCCGCGCGCTATGGACGGCCCGGCTTTCCAGATGTCCTGCAACGGGTCGCCGAAACCTACAGGACGCAGCCGGAAACCATCGTCTCCAACGCGGACGCACTGAGCACGGCACTGAAGGAGCAATCCAAGGCCAAGGGCGGGCAGGAACCATCGATGGCCGTTCTGGATCATGCGGCGCGGGTGTTGCTCGGCGTCGTCGATCCGGTGCGCGGCGGAACATCGGGGGCGCCGAAATTTCCGCAGCCCTCCATGTTCAAATTTCTCTGGCACATGGCCTGTGCGTCGGCGGCGCCGCTTTACCGCGAAGCCGTGACCCTGACACTCGACGAGTTGTCGCAGGGCGGCATCTATGACCACCTGGGCGGCGGTTACGCGCGCTACAGCACCGACGAATTCTGGCTGGTGCCGCATTTCGAGAAAATGCTGTACGACAACGCTTTGCTGATCGAGTTGCTGGCCGAGGCCTGGCTGGTCACCCAGGAACCCCTCTACGCCGCGCGTATCCGCGAGACGGTAGGCTGGCTGCAACGGGAAATGATGGTCGGCGCCGCCGGCGACGATGCCGCCGCCGAGGCCGCCTTCGCCAGCGCCCTCGATGCCGACAGCGAAGGCGTCGAAGGCAAGTACTACGTCTGGCAAGAAAACGAAATTGACGGCCTGCTTGGTAACGACGCCAAGCTGTTCAAGGAAATCTATGACGTTACGGCGTTCGGCAATTGGGAGGGTTCGAACATTCTCAACCGCTCCCATGACAAGCCACTGCGCGACGATGCCACGGAGCAGACGCTCGCCGCCATGCGCGCTGTGCTGCTAACCGAGCGAGAAAAGCGCATCCCGCCCGGCCGCGACGACAAGGTACTGGCCGATTGGAACGGTCTGATGATCGCGGCGCTGGCGCGCGCCGCCGGCATTCTGGGTGAGCCCGCGTGGCTCGCGCTTGCTCAACGGGCCTTCGATTTCGTCGTCGAACACATGAGCGACGGCGACCGCTTGCGGCACGCTTGGTGCGCCGGCAAGGCGCGGCATCCGGCGGTTCTCGACGACTATGCCAACATGAGCCGCGCCGCCCTGTTGCTGCTCGAGGCCACGGGCGACGCCCGTTATCTGGATCACGCCAAAACCTGGGCGGAAACCGTCGAGGCCCACTACGCTGATCCGGACGGTGGTGGATACTTCCTCAATGCGGACGATACGGACGACGTCATCACACGGCCGAAGACGGTGATGGACAATGCAACGCCGGCGGGCAACGGCACCCTGTCGGACGTGTTGGCACGGCTCTATCACGTCACCGGGGATGATACCTATCGCAAGCGCGCCGATGCGCTCATCCTCACCTTCTGTTCGGAAAAGGCGCAGTCCAACATCCACCAGCCAGTGCTGCTGATGGGCTGGGAGCTCCTCGCCACCGCCATGCAGATCGTCATCGTCGGCAATCGCGATGATGCGGCAACACAGGCGCTGGTCGACGTGGCGCGGCGTGAGACGCCGCCGACTCGGGTAATCAGTCTGGTGGCGCCTGACGCCGCGCTGCCGGACGGCCATCCCGCCGTCGGCAAGGGCGTGGTCGACGGCAAGCCGGCCGCCTATGTCTGCGTCGGCTTTACCTGCAGCCTGCCGGCAACCACGGACGACGATCTGCGCGACCGCATCGCGGCGATGGCATCGGCCGGCTAGGCACCGGGGTCACAAAGGATGCCGTCGCTTTCCGTCCCCAGCCCGCTCGGCACCCTGACCCTGTTCTCGGAAACGTTGGATGTTGGTGGCGCGTCCGGCGATGAGGCGCTGGTCGCCGTCGACTGGGGACGCGGCGCCGAAGCAAATGGTTCACCCTTTTTGAATGAAGTCGCCCGTCAGTTAGATGAGTATTTCGACGGTCGCCGGGAAGTTTTCGACCTGCCGCTGGCGCCACGGGGCACATCGTTCCAGCAGGCCGTCTGGCGGCAGCTACTGGCCATTCCCTACGCCGTGACACGCACCTATGGCGACCTGGCGAATATTCTGGGGTCCGCCGCACGAGCCGTCGGC
>JAYOFM010000016.1:0-40105 GCA_038117225.1 Rhodospirillales bacterium | reverse complement strand
CTGCACGGCATGGACGCCTGCGAACTCGACCGCTACGGCGCCGCCGGCCCGGTCGAGGTCGTGGTCTTCGGCGGCGGGCCGATCGGCCTGCTGTTCGTCGCCGCGCTGGCCATGGACGGCCATCGGGTGCTGCTGGCCGATCCCAACCCGGGCCGGCTCGACGTGGGCATGGCCATGGGCGCCGCCGCCGGCATCGAGATCGCGCGCGGCGGCGGTCAGGCGGAGGTGGTGCGCAAGGCGACGGGCGATGGTCGTGGCGCCTGGGTCGCGGTGGACGCAACCGGCGTGCCGGAGGTGTGGCTTGACGCCATGGCCGTGGTGCGGCCGGGCGGTCTGGTCAACCTGTTCGGCGGCTGTGCCCCGGGCACCTCGATCCCGCTCGACACCCATCTGATCCACTACAGCGAATTGACCCTCAAGGGGGTCTACCACCACCGCCCGGCGACCGTGCGCCGCGCCCTGGCGATGCTCGGCAATCCCGCTTACAAGGCTGATCTGTTGCTGTCCGCGCGTCGCCCCATCACCGAGGTCGAGGATGCGTTGCGGTCGATGATGCGCAAGGAAACGCTGAAGGTGGTCATCGGCGGCGCCGGCCCCACTGAATGAGCCAGGAGAACACACCCATGACATCCCCCATGAAGGTCGCCGTCGTTACTGGCGCCGGCACCGGCATCGGTCGGGCGACGGCGCTGGCGTTTCTCGGCGCCGGCTACGCGGTGGCGCTGGCCGGCCGCCGCCGCGCGCCGCTCGAGGAAACGGTGGCCATGGCGGATGCCGCAGCGAGCGAGCGGGCGCTGACCCAGCCGACCGATGTTTCCGATGAGGGCCAGGTACAGGCTCTGTTCGATGCCGCGCGGTCGCGCTGGGGCCGCATCGACGTGCTGTTCAACAATGCCGGCACCAACGCCCCCGGCGTGGCGTTCGAGGATCTGACGGCGGAAAAATGGCGCCGTGTGGTCGACGTCAACCTGACCGGCGCGTTTCTCTGTGCCCAGGCGGCGTTCCGCGCCATGAAGGCGCAGGACCCGCAGGGCGGGCGCATCATCAATAACGGTTCCATCTCGGCGCACGCGCCCCGGCCCGGCTCGGCGCCCTACACGGCGACCAAGCACGCCATTACCGGACTGACCAAGACCATTTCGCTGGACGGCCGCGCCTATGACATCGCCTGCGGCCAGATCGATATCGGCAACGCGGTATCGCCGATGACCGAACGCATGACCGAGGGCGTCAAGCAGGCCAACGGCGAGATCATGGTGGAACCGCGCATGGACGTGGATCACGTCGGCCAGGCGGTACTGCACATGGCCCAGCTGCCGCTGGAAACCAACGTCCAGTTCATGACCATCATGGCGACCAAGATGCCGTTCGTCGGGCGCGGCTGAGGCCGGATCCCTTGGTGAGCGCCGACCTCGTAACGCCGTTGACGCTCGAGGCGGCGCGGGCGGCGTTTCCGATCCGGCGCAACCGCTGTTATCTCAACAACGCCTCCATCGGCGCCCTGTCGGAACCGGTGATCGCCGCCGTCAACGAATTCCTCGCCGACGTGCGCGACAACGGCCGCAACAATTATCCGAACTGGTGCACGACCGCCGATACCGAGATCAAGGATCGCGTCGCCCGGCTGATCGGCGCCCGGCGCGACGAGATCGCCTTCGTCAAGAACACGACCGAAGGCCTGGTCACCGTCGCCAACGGCCTCGACTGGCGCGACGGCGACAACGTGCTGGTGCCGGATATCGAGTATCCGTCCAACGTCTACTGCTGGATGCGGCTGGCCCAGCGGGGCGTCGAGCTGCGCTGGGTGCCGAGCCGGGACGGCCGGGTCCCCGTCGACGCCATCGCCGAGCGCATGGACGCGCGTACCCGGCTGGTCAGCGTCAGCGCGGTGCAGTTTTCCAACGGCTTCCGCCAGGACCTGCAATCAACGGCGGAACTGTGCCGGGCGCACGGCGTGCTGCTCAACGTCGACGCCATCCAATGGCTCGGCGCGCTGCCGCTTGATCTGGCACAAACCCCCATCGATTTTCTCTCCGCCGGCGGCCACAAGTGGTTGCTGTCGCCGATCGGCACCGGCATCTTCTATTGCCGTCGCGAGTCCATGCATCTTCTCGACCCGCCCAGCGTCGGTTATCACAGCGTCGGCAAGGCCGAGGACCACATGGATTACGAACTGGTCTACCGTGATGACGCCGGTCGCTTCGAGGAAGCGCTGGTCAATTTTCCCGGCATTTGGGGACTGGATGCGTCGTTGAGGATGTTTCTCGATCTCGGCATGGACGTGGTGACGGGCGAGATCGCGCGGCTGGTCGAACGCGCCGCCGCGGGCTTGCGCGACCGCGATTGGGACATCGTCAGTCCGGGGCACACCTCGGGCGGCACCGAGGAGCGATCCGGCATTCTCGCCTTCCGCCACCGCCATTTGGCCCCGGCCGATGTCGCCGCCCGGCTCGCCGCTGCCCGCGTCGATGTCGCCGAACGCGGTGGTGCGCTGCGCCTCTCGCCGTCGTACTATAATGACGCCGACGACATCGATCGCTTTCTCGACGCGCTGCCGGCGTAGGATCTAGAGGCGGTTAACAAGGGGATTACATGAACACAAAAACGCCCCCGACGGCCGTCATCTTCGATATGGATGACGTGCTGTGTACCTACGACTTCCCGGAGCGGCTGCGCCTCCTCGCCACATCGACCGGGCTTACCGCCGAGCATATCGAGGCCGCCGTCTGGACCTCCGGCTTCGAGGACGAGGCCGATCGCGGCATCTACGACGCCGATGCCTACCTGGCCGAATGCGCGCGCCGGCTCGGCGTTTTTGTCTCGCGCTCGCAATGGCTGGCCGCCCGCGCCGCCGCCATGACGCCGAACTTCGAGGTGCTGGACCTCGCCCGCGACCTCGCCCAGCGCATGCCGACCGCCCTGCTGACCAACAACGGCCTGTTGCTGATGGAGGCCATCGACGACATCTTTCCGGAAGCCCCCGCCATCTTTGGCGAGCACACTTATTTCTCGGCCGGGCTCGGCCTCAGCAAACCCGACCCTGCCGCGTTCCAAGCGGTCACCGCCCGACTCGGCGTCGAACCGACCGATGCGCTGTTCATCGACGATCTCCCGCACTACATCGAGGGCGCGAAAAAAGCCGGCCTCCACACTCACCATTTCACTGGGATTGAGGCATTGCGAAGGGCGTTGCGTGGGTTTGGGCTAATCTAGCGGTCCGCTGATGGCGGCTCGGCCGTTCCATTTCACGCCTCGTCCGCTGGCAACCCGCTCCCCGAATTTTACCTCATTCGGCTCTAGGCAGGCGGTGGGCAGCAGCTCAGTTCGTACGCCGGACGGCCGGTGAGGAGGCCGCCGTGGGCAAACACGTCAAGGGCGACCTCGTAGGCCTCCTTGGTGATTTCCACGTGCGGCGTCCAGCAGCCGAGTTTCTGGTAGCTGGCGATGCAGTCGGCGAGCACCGCCTGGTCGATGTCGGGGAAGTAGTCCTTTTCCGCCTTGGCGATGTCGGCGGCGGGGGTGTCGTTCATGTATTGGCGGGTCTTGCGGTAGGCGCGCATGAAGGCCGCCGCCATGTCGGTCCGCAGCCAGTCCTCGCGCGCCGCCAGTGATGAAAACGCGTTGGCGCCGATCTGCGGGCCGACCATGCCGACCACGTGGCCGACGCCATCCGCCTGCAGTTGCTGCGGGAACGGGCCTTGCTGATGCACATAGGTGCCTTGGCCTGCGCGGAAGGCCTCGTCGATGGCGGCCGGGTTGCCGGGTTGGATCAGGTTGAGCTTGTCGAAATCGATGCCGGCCTTGTGGCAGGCGTACTTGAACATGACCAGCGGCTGGCCGCCCTTGAAGGTGACCACGTCGGCGCCCTCCAGCTTGTCCCAGGTGAAGTTGGCATCCGCTTCGCGCCCGGTGAGGAAAAAGCCGTCCATTTCGTTGATCTGGGCGAAGTGTTTGGCGATCACCGGCTCGCCCTTGTCGGCCTTGGTGAAGCCCTGGCTCGGTGCCGACTGCACCACGTGCTGGCTACCGTCCTCGACGCCGGCGATGGCGGAAACCCCGGGTGGCGAGATCGACCAGTTGGGCTCCAGGCCCTCGGCACGCAGAAAGCCGCCCGACATGGTCGAGATCAGCGGCGAATAGAACGCCGAAAACAAGGTGAACTGAATATTGATGGTCGCCATGATTTATTCCTCCCCGGGTGATGTCGGCCGGACGGTCCCATAGCTGGACCATAAATTCAACCGCGCCGGCCTCAAGGCGGATCGGCGCTCGTCGCTGGTCGTCGATGCCGGCGGTAGGCGGCGCCGTCGTCGACGTCTTCCAGCGTTTCCAGTTCGGCGACGCGCCAATGAACCGGGCAGTTGCCCCGGGTATCGGCGAGGGCGTGCGGGCTCGACCAACGGACGCCACGGAACGGGTCGACGAAGCGCGGCCGTCGGCGCAGCCCGACCAACCAATAGCCGCCATCCGGCGCCGGTCCGAACACCGCGTCGTGGTCGCCGAGGGCTTGGAAGACGGCGGCGGCATGGTCGCGGGTGATGTCGGGCACGTCGGCGCCGACGATGACCACCGGTCCCGGTGGCAATACGGCGGCGACGCGCGCCATGCGCTGGCCGAGATCGCCGTCGCCCTGACTGATCAGATCACACCCGACCGGCCAGCGCTGACCGGTCCACAGGGCGGTGTCCGGGCTGACCGCCAACCAGCAACGCCAGCGCCGATCCGCCGCCAGCCGCCGTGCCAGCGTATCGAGGCCGTGGCGGTAGAAGGACCAAGCGGCGACCGCACCGATATCTCGTGCCAGCCGGGTCTTCACCCGCCCCAGGCGTGGCGCCTTGGCGAAGATCACCAGATGCCGGTCAGCCGGCGTCACCGATAGACCTTTTCGATCCAGGCCGGCGGCAGGCCGACAAAATATAGCGCCAGGCAGAATAGATTGCGCGCCGGCCGCAACCACCAGCCGTCGCGCCGGTAGCGCGCGGCTGAGGTCACGGCGACCGGGTCGAGCGCGATCAGGCGTTTGGCGCCGATGCGCTTGACCATGTCCACGTCCTCCATCAGTGGCACCGCGCGGAAACCGCCGAGATAATCATAAAAGGCACGGCTGATCAGAAGACCCTGGTCGCCGTAGGGCAGGGCGAAGGTTACGCAGCGCCAGGCGACCAGGCGCTCAATGCGGCGTGCCGCCGGGCTGGGATCGTCCAGCGCGAAGCGGAAATAGGCGGCATGGTAACGCCGCGCCTCCACATCCATGAAGCGCCGCGCGGGCTCCGTCCAACCGGCGCCGAGCCGGGTGTCCGCGTGCAGGAACAGGAACCAGTCCCCAGCGGCGATTTCGGCGCCGGCGGCCAGTTGCCGGCCACGCCCGCGTGGCCCTTTAATGAGGCGAACACCGAAGGCCTCGGCGATGCGGGCGGTGGCATCGGTGGAACCGCCATCGACGACTAAAACCTCGGCCGGAAACGGCAGATCCTTGAGGCCGCTGAGCACGGCGCCCAACTGGGCGGCGGCATTGAGGGTCGGGATGATGATGCTGAGCATGGGCGAACGGTCTCGGGCAGGCGGAATCCAGCATCGCGGTGATGCCACCCTTGCATAGCACAACCGGCGGCAAACCACAGGGGGCTTGCCGCCGGATCGGCGGGCATCGGCGCGACGACTGCCGATGCCAGGTGGGTGAAGAAACGTGGCTGGCGTTAGCCCCGACCGAGCACGCGACGAGCGGCACGCTCGATGACGTTGAAGGACTTGAGCGTGCGCCGCGCCACTAGTTCATCTAGCGCCGTCAGCTTGTGTTCGCTCGGGTTATGAATGTTTTCGGGCAGACGACCGCCGCCGGAAAGATGGGCACCACTGGCAAGCAGGCTATAGGGGTTCATGGCTCGGTTCCTTCCAAAAGAGTTCACACATGTCGTGTGTTCGTTGTGATTGATATATCGCTGAAAATTGCCCTTCACAAACGACCATTTCTCACCTAATAAATTAGAAATACTAATTCATTGATAGGCTAGGTTCCGAATGCGTCGATTGCCCCCGCTTAACGCTCTGCGCGCCTTCGAGGCGGCGGCCCGCCACCTCAGCTTTTCCAAGGCGGCGGAGGAACTCAACGTGACGCCGGCGGCGGTCAGCCATCAGGTCAAATCGCTTGAGGAATTCTTTGGCATCGCCCTGTTCCGCCGCCTGCCCCGCCAAGTGCTGCTGACCGAGGAAGGCATGGCGGCGCTGCCGCTGATGAGCGAAGGCTTCGACCGCCTTGCCGACGCCGCCGACCAACTGGTCGGCTGTAACGAGACCGGATTGCTGACCGTGACCTCGTCGCCCACATTTGCCGCCAAATGGCTGGTACCCCGGTTGCCTCGCTTCGGTGATCGGTATCCAGACATCAATGTACGGCTCGATACCACCCTCGGCGTATTGGATTACGCGCGGGACGGCATCGACGTGGCGATCCGCCTGGGTCCCGGCGACTACCCGGGAATGCGCGTCGATCGGGTGTTTCACGAGGTCGTCGTGCCGGTGTGCAGCCCGGCGCTGCGCGATGGACCGAAGCCATTGCGGACGCCGGAAGACTTGGCGCACCATACACTCCTTCACGTGGATTGGGGCGCGCTGCGGGAAACTTCGCCTGATTGGCGCATGTGGTTGATGTGCGCCGGCGTCGAGGGCGTCGACCCGACGCGCGGACCGGCCTTCACGGTAGAGGATCTGGCGATCAGCGCCGCCATCGACGGCAACGGCGTGGCTCTCGCCAGTACCCACGCGGTGGCTAACGATCTGAAGGCGGGGCGTCTGGTCAAGCCGTTCGAACTGGCGCTGCCGACGGATTTCTGCTTCTGGGTCGTGGCCCCGGAGAAAACCGCCGACCGGCCCAAAGTGGCGGCCTTCCGCGATTGGCTGCTGGCCGAGGCGGCGGCCTCGCAGATCGAGGAGACGACGACCGTATGCCTGTAATTCGTTCTATTAATGTTCTTGTATAACGGTTAAGCTATTCTTATGGTCGATATCATCCCCGATCAAGCGCGCAAGGGACGTGGCGCGGTGTCCAACCGGCCCGGCCGGTTCGAGCCGCACGACCGGGTCGCCATTGATGACGGTTGGCATTGGGATGATGATGAAATGCCGCCGCTGCGCACCTCGGTGACCGACGAAAAACCCAAGACCATTATCGCACGCAACAAGTCGCCGGACATCCCTTTCGACCGCTCGATCAATCCATACCGGGGCTGCGAACATGGTTGCGTCTACTGCTTCGCGCGGCCGACGCACGCTTATTACGGGCTGTCGCCGGGACTGGATTTCGAATCGCGGCTGTTCGCCAAACCGAACGCGGCGGAACTGCTGGAATCGGAACTATCCAAGCCAAGCTATCGGCCGCGGGTCATGGCGCTCGGTAGCAACACCGATCCCTATCAGCCGATCGAACGGGAAAGAAAGATCACGCGGTGCGTGCTTGAGGTGCTGCAACGTTTCAATCATCCGGTCGGTATCGTTACCAAGTCGCCGCTGGTGTTGCGCGATCTCGACATCATCGGGCCGATGGCGGAACAGGGCCTGGCGTCGGTGGCGCTGTCGGTGACGACGCTGGACGCGACGCTGGCCCGTACCCTGGAACCGCGGGCACCGCGGCCGGACAAGCGGCTCGACGCCATGCGCCAATTGAGTGCCGCCGGCGTGCCGACCATCGTCATGGCGGCGCCGATGATCCCGGCGCTCAACGATCATGAGCTGGAAGCCATTCTGGACGCGGCGGCGGAGCGCGGTGCCACCCGCGCCGGCTACATCCTGGTGCGTCTGCCGCTGGAGATCAAAGACCTGTTCACCGAATGGCTGCAGACCCATCAACCGGACCGCGCACGCCATGTGCTCAACAATCTGCGCCAGAGCCGCGACGGCCAGCTTTACGTCGCCGGCTGGGGCAGCCGCATGAAGGGAAACGGCCCGCTGGCGGAGATGCTGGAACAGCGCTTCAAGCTCGCCTGCAAGCGCCTCGGTCTCATTGAGGAACGTTCCGTCGATGCGTCGCGCCGCGTCGATTTGTTCCGTCGGCCGCCGAAAGCGGGCGATCAGCTGGACCTTTTGTGAGCCATGCCCCTCGACATCGCCGTCATGGTCCTCTTGTCGGCGGTGTTGCATCCGACCTGGAACGCTTTTCTCAAGCGCGATGATGACAAGGCGGCGGCCTATTGGGGGATGGGCGTCTTCTTCACCCTCTATTCGGCCACCTACGCGTGGATCGGCGGTGATGACTTGGCGAGCGGTCTCGATGTGCTGTGGCCGTATCTTGTGTTTTCGTGGGCCGGGCAGTTGCTGTACGGCGCCGCCATGGTGGCGGTGTATCGGCGTGGCGATTTTTCCGCCTACTATCCGATCATCCGCTCGTCCCCTGTTTTCGTGGTGGCCTTCGGGTTCATCGCCTTGGGCACCGATTATGCGCCTGCGCTGATCGGCGGCATCGCCATGGTGGTGATAGGCGCCTTCCTGTTGCAATACCGGCCGGGCACGCGAATTTTCGACGATCCGCTGACGCTGTTGCTGGCGGTGGTGTCCATGTGCGGCACCGGCATCTATTCCATCGCCGATGCTGGCGCGGTTCGCCACGTGGCGCCGGCGGTTTTGTTCTTCTGGGTCGAACTGGGCCTGCTGCCGCTCTACGCCGTCGTCTTCCGCCTGGTCGGCCAGGGGCGCGTCGAACAGCGGGCATTTTACATGCTGAAACGGCGGCCAATGCGCTATGCCGGGGCGGCGGCGATCGCCTTCATCGGCTATGTGCTGATCCTCGAGGCCTATGCCCGGGGCGGCGATGTCGCCGCCGTCACCGCGGTGCGTCAGGCGTCGATTCCATTGTCGGCGCTGATCGGCGGGTTGCTGCTCAAGGAAACTCATCTCGTCCTGCGCCTCGTGGCTTCAATGATCCTGGCTGGCGGCATCATCGTCGTCATCGTCGCCGGTTGAACGACGGGCGGGCATCCCGGGCTGGGCGTGATAAGCTGGCGCGATGAAGCTGACGATTGTCCTCTTCGGTGTTTTACTGGTCGCCGGTTTCGCGCGCGATGCCGGCGCCGTTGATCCCGCGCGGCCACTGCATTGGGGCGAGCGCGAAACGCTGTACACCACGATCTGCGAGAAGCGTTGGCATGCGGTGCGGGTCAAGGCGTTGCGCAACCTCGCCATCGACAGCGGCGAAGGCGTCCTGGAGCAGGTGCGGCGCGAGAAGGAAGCCCATTTCGCCGGCGAGGCCCGTTGTTTCACCGGCGACGTGACTCACTGGCCGGTGGCCAACGCCGACATCATCGACGGCGTCAAAACGTGGACCCGTGTCGAGGACGCCGAGGGTCCGGTGCCGTGCTTCGAGGGCAAGCGCTGCCGTTGGGAAATTCACACGTTGCGCTTCGTCGAATCAACGATCGAACTCGGCGATGGCAGTGGCGGCGGGCCGGTCTATGTGGCGACCGAGCGGCCGATCATCCCGGTGCCCCTGACGGTCACGAAAGCGCCAAAGAAGACTCCGTAGAAAACTCATTGCTTAGGCGATACCTGCGTTTATCCGGCCCTGCCGCGTGTGATAGGTTCGATGCATGGAAGGCCACGCTTCATCAGATCTGACCGGCATCGCTCTTGTTGCCTTGATTGCGTTGTTGTGTGGCATGGGCCTGACGCGCCTACGTCAGCCGGCCATCGTCGGCTACATCCTCGCCGGGGTTGTCCTCGGCCCGTCTGGCCTGGCGGTGGTCGAGGATCGCGCGCAGATCGACGTGCTCGCCGAACTGGGCGTGCTGCTTCTGCTGTTTATCGTCGGCATGGAACTTTCCGTGCGCTTGTTCAAGCGACTGTGGAAGGTCGCCGTGGCGACAACACTGTTTCAGATCGCCGCGTCGCTCGCCGTCACCATCGGCGCGTCGCGGTTGCTCGATCTGCCGCTGTCGCTCGCCATCTTTCTTGGTTTCGCCGTTGCCATGTCGTCGACGGCGGTGGCAATCAAGATTCTCGACGACATCGGCGAATTGAACACCCGTGCCGGCCGCATCACCGTCGGCGTGCTGATTGCGCAGGATCTGGCCGTGGTGCCGATGATGCTGCTGATCGCGGCCATGGGCGCGGACGGGTTCGAGTTGATCGCGCTGCCCAAGGTCGCCCTGTCCATCGGCCTGCTGGTCGGTCTGATCGTCTATCTGTCGCGTGGCCGCAAGATCACCCTGCCATTCGCCGCCGACGTGGCGGATAGCGCCGACCTCAAGCCGCTGGCGGCATTGGCGTTCTGTTTCGGGGTCGCGGCATTGGCCGGCCTCGCCGGTCTGTCGGCGGCCTACGGCGCGTTTCTCGCCGGCCTGGTGATCGGCAACTCGACGGCGCGCCACGAGATGATGAACGCGACGCAGCCGATCCAGAGCATCCTGTTGATGGTGTTCTTCGTTTCCATCGGACTGCTGATCGACCTCGATTACCTGTGGCAGAATCTGGCCACTGTGATGACCTTGTTTTTTCTGGTCACCGTATTCAAGACCGTGGTCAACGTGGGCTTTCTGGGCGCCATCGGCCAACCGTGGCAGCACGCCTTTCTGGCCGGCGTGGTGATGGCGCAGATGGGTGAGTTTTCGTTCTTGCTCGCCGTCGTCGCGGCGGATGCCGGCGTCGTCGACTCAGATGCCGGTCGTCTGGTGGTCGCGGTGACGGTGCTCAGTCTGTCGTTGAGTCCGCTTTGGGTGTTCACGGCGCGACGCTTGCGATTGTTGACGCAGTACGGTGTGACCGAGGCCGGGGACCTGGTCCGCATGGTCTATGGACCGGAAACCGAATTGGTTACCGGAGCCCTTGATCAGGCGACAACGCGGAGCCAACGCCTCATGCGCATGGCGGCGCTAGCATTGCGTCGCCGTCGTCAGCGGCGCCGTCGTCGGCGTGTCGCGGCGGTCGCCGCGGAAACCACGGCCAAGATGGCCGCCGACGAAGCCGGCGGGAAAAAGATCAACCTGCCAAAGGTGCCCAGGGCCGATACAATTGAAGCCCCGACAATTGCCGCCGCGACGTCGGAGACGCCGCCGGGGAGAAAAACAGCCAAGAAGGCGGTCAAGAAACAGGCCAGCAAGAAATCCGCTAGCAAGAAATCGGTGCCCAAGAAGGTAACGGCGAAGAAAACGGCGGCGAAGAAAACGGGTGATGCCTGATTTCGAGTTGGAACGCCCGCTGTGGCGTGCCGGTGTCAACGTCGTGGTCGGTATCGACGAGGCGGGCCGCGGCCCCTGGGCCGGACCGGTGGTGGCGGCGGCGGTGATCCTCGATGCCACCGGGCTGTCGACGGCGTTGCGCCAGGGGCTGGGCGATTCGAAAAAATTATCGGCACCAAAACGCGCGGCCCTCTACGATCTACTGCGTGCCGACGCATCCGTCGGCGTCGGTATTGCCGATGTCGATGAGATCGATCGCATAAACATCTTGCAGGCAACCCTGTCCGCCATGGCGCGCGCCGTCGGTGACCTCGGTTTGGCTCCGGGTCACGCCCTGGTCGACGGTACCCAGGCGCCGAAATTGACATGTCCGGTCGACTGCATCGTCAAGGGAGATAGCCGCAGCCTATCCATCGCCGCCGCCTCGATCATCGCCAAGGTGACCCGCGACCGCCTGATGGCGGATCTGGCCCGGCGCTATCCCGGATACGGCTGGGAACGCAACGCCGGTTATGGCACTGCCGAGCATCGCGCCGCGTTGGCAAGCTTGGGGGTGACTCCAGCGCACCGTCGCAGCTACGCGCCCATACGCAAGATGTTGCGATCCGACCCGGATCATACGCAAGATGTCGACTCGAAGAAAATAACCTAAGTCATTGAATCTATTAATACTTGACGCGGAATCCTCGACGACTCAGGATGCCGCGCATGGGCAGTGATCAGAAGTTAAAAACCAACAAAATTGTCGTCGGCGACAGCACCGCGGTCATGGCATCCATGCCGGAAGCCTCGGTCGACATGGTCTTCGCCGACCCGCCGTATAATCTACAGCTGAGTCAGGACCTGCTGCGGCCGGAAAGCCACAAGAAGGTGGACGCGGTCGATGCCGAGTGGGACCAGTTCGACGGTTTCCAGGCCTATGACACCTTCACCCGCGACTGGCTGAGCGCCGCCAAGCGGGTGTTGAAGCCGAACGGCACGCTGTGGGTGATCGGCAGCTACCACAATATATTCCGCGTCGGCAGCATTCTGCAGGACCTGGATTACTGGATTCTCAACGACGTGATCTGGCGCAAGGCCAATCCGATGCCGAACTTTCGTGGCCGCCGTTTTACCAACGCGCACGAAACCCTGATCTGGTGCGCCAAGGATAAGGACAGCCGTCATCGCTTCAACTACGAAGCCATGAAAGCGCTGAATGATGACCTGCAGATGCGTTCTGATTGGTATTTGCCGCTGTGCACCGGCCGCGAACGCTTGAAGATCGACGGCAAGAAGGCGCATCCGACGCAGAAGCCTGAATCGCTGCTATACCGGGTCATCATGGCGGCGACGGATGTGGATGACGTGGTGCTTGATCCGTTCCTCGGTTCCGGGACCACGGCGGCGGCGGCGAAGAAATTGCGGCGACGTTATATCGGCATCGAGCGCGACAACGATTACGCGCAGATCGCCCGCGATCGCCTGGCCAGTGTGCGCCCGGTTGCCGAGGCCGAACTTCTCTCCACGCCGACCAAGCGCGAGGCGCCACGTATTCCGTTCGGCTGGCTGGTCGAACGGGGCATGCTGACGGCGGGCACGGTGCTGACCGACCTTCGCCGCCGCCATACCGCGCGGGTGCGTGCCGATGGCACATTGATTTCCGCCGATGCGCGCGGCTCTATCCACCAGGTTGGCGCGCAGGTGCAGAACGCGCCGGCCTGTAACGGCTGGCAGTTCTGGTGCGTTGAACAGCGTGGCAAACTGGTCCCCATTGATGTCTTGCGGCAGAAACTGCGCGCCGAACTGCATTAGTCCGGGCTTTGGCCGTTTCTTTTTTGACTTGAATCATTCCTTCGTCACCGCCTTGGGGCGATGATGAACGATGACAAACTCCGAAGACCGATCCGCCGATGACGGCGACAAGAGTCCGAGGCTCGCGCGCCGCCTCAATCTCGTTTTGTTGACGCTATATGGGCTCGGCACGACGGTCGGCGCCGGCATCTACGTGCTGGTCGGCAAGGTGGCCGGGCGCGCCGGGTTGTATGCGCCCGTCTCATTCATTCTCGCCGCGCTGCTCGCTGCTTTTACCGCCGCCGCGTACGCCGAACTTTCGGCCCGTTACCCGCGAAGCGCTGGCGAGGCCGTCTACGTGCGCGAGGGCTTCGGCCGGCCGGGGCTGGCCACCATCGTCGGTGGGTTGGTGGTCATCACGGGAACGATTTCATCGGCCGCGTTGGTTGTCGGATTTGCCGGATATTTCGGTCAACTGATCACCGTGCCGGCAAGCGTCGCCACGATCGGTCTGGTGGTCGTGTTGGCGTTATTGGCAATCTGGGGAATCAGTGAATCTGTTACCATCGCCGCCACCGTGACCGTGGTCGAGGTCGGCGGTTTGTTGCTGGTGGTATGGGCCGGCCGTGATGCCTTGTCCGATCCGTCGATGGCTTTCGAATTATTGACGCCGGCATTTGACATGTCGATTTGGACCGGAATCGTCGCCGGTTCGTTCCTCGCCTTCTTCGCCTTCATCGGTTTCGAGGATATGGTCAACGTGGCCGAGGAGGTCAAGAATCCGACCCGCACCCTGCCGCGCGCCATCGTGTTGACCCTGATTGTGACCACGGTGCTCTATGTCGCCGTCGCAATGGTCGCCGTTGCGACTTTGGTACCGTCGGAACTGGCGCTCGCGGACGCGCCGTTGGTCGCCGTCTACGAACGGGCTTCGGCCGGCGACGGCACGGTGATCGTGATGATCGGAACATTGGCCGTCGTGAACGGTGCGCTGATCCAAGTGATCATGGCCTCTCGTGTCATTTATGGCATGGCGGCCCAGGGCTGGTTACCCGGCGCGCTCGCGCGAATCAACCGGCGCACGCGGACACCCGTACTGGCGAGCACCGCCGTTTCCGGCGTGGTTCTGGGGCTGGCCTTGCTGTTTGACGTGGAGCGCCTCGCCGAGGCGACGACCATGGTTACCTTGGCGGTGTTCACCACGATCAACGCATCATTGGTGCGAATCAAGCTGCGCCACTCGGGCGATCATGCGCCGCTGACACTGCCCCTTTGGGTGCCGATCATCGGCACTGCCGTCAGTGGTTTGTTTCTGATCCTGACGGCTATCAATCTGGTGGTCGAGGGGTGATGTGAAATTTGATATCGGAATCCGAACTGCTCACGCGGCATTAGCCGCATTGCGGCGATCTTTTCCGTCGATTTCCTTGGACTTGCGGCGCCGGTCGGGGCCGAAAAACTGTTCGGTACGAACGAACGAGCGGTTGCTTTCAACGATACTGACCAGACGGCTGTGTACCAGATGCGCCGACACCGGCTTTACGATGTATTCCTTGGCACCCCAGTCACGCGCGGTCAGCACATGGCGCCGTTCGGCGAACGCCGACACCATCACCACCGGCAGGAAGGGAGTCGGGCTGTCGGGATTTTTCCGCACCCAATCAACCAGGGCCAGACCATCCATATTCGGCGACCAGTCGGTGAACAGCACATCGTGGGCGCCCATCATCAGGACAGATTGCGCGTCTTCAACGCTGCCGACGACACGGACATTGGCAATGTTAAAGCTGCGCATGATGCCTTGCATGGTCTTGCGCATGTATTCGTGATGTTCGGCGATCAGGATATTCAATCGCGAAAGATCATAGGGGATAAACATGGGACCGGCTCACTTTTCCAGTTTGATCTTGTGATCTTGTTGGTCTTGAAAAGCTTCATGGGCCCTTAGTTTCGCCCCAAACGTGTATTCGGGTCGAGAAACAGCGTGTCACAAAGAGTTAGCCGACTGTAACAGGCGGCCAACCCCGGAAATCAAGCGATTTTTTCGAAGGTGATTTAGTGGGTATGCGCCGCGTACGTGTATCTCAGCGAGTCGGCACGGGTGTTTCGGTGGAATAGTCGTAAAAACCGCGACCAGTCTTGCGACCCAGCCAGCCGGCCTCAACGTATTTGACCAACAGCGGACAGGGTCGGTACTTGGTATCGGCGAGGCCATCGTGCAGCACGTGCATGACGGCGAGACAGACATCCAGACCAATGAAGTCCGCGAGTTCCAGCGGCCCCATGGGATGGCGGGTGCCGAGCTTCATGGCCGTATCGATGGCATCGACGGAGCCGACGCCTTCGTAAAGCGTGTAAATGGCTTCGTTGATCATCGGCAGCAGGATACGGTTGACGATGAAGGCCGGGAAATCCTCGGCGCTGACCGGCTTTTTGCCCAACTCGACCGCCAGTTCACGGATCGTGGCGTAGGTATCTTCATCGGTTGCGATGCCGCGGATTAATTCGACCAGATCCATGCGTGGCACCGGATTCATGAAGTGCATGCCGACGAACTTGCCGGGCCGATCTGTCTGCGCCGCCAGCCGGGTGATGGAAATCGACGAGGTGTTGGAAGCGATGATGGTGTTCTCACCGACGTGGCCGCAGAGCTCGCGCAGGATGCTTTTCTTCAGTTCCTCGTCCTCGCTTGCCGCCTCGATAACCAGATCGCAATCGCCGAATCCCGCAAGATCGGTGCCGGTGGAAATCCGCGCCACGGCTTCGTCGACCATGCTGGCGTCGATGCTGCCCCGTTCCGCTTCGCGGGCGATGCGCTCAGCGATTTTTCCGGCTGACGAGGCCAACGCGTCGGCGTCGATGTCCTGCAGATAGACATCGTGGCCGGCGACGGCGCAGACCTGAGCGATGCCACTCCCCATCTGTCCCGCGCCGATGACGCCAATCTTGTTGATACCCGCAGCCATGTTTTAATCCTTACGATGATGTTTGATATTATTGGCGCCGCCGGATGTGGCGGGCGTTACGCCTCAGTCCAATTCGTCAATCGCCTTCGAGAAGGCGGGCACCGCGTCAAACAAATCGGCCACCAGACCATAATCGGCGACCTGGAAGATCGGCGCTTCCTCGTCCTTGTTGATGGCGACGATCACCTTGGAATCCTTCATGCCGGCGAGATGCTGAATGGCGCCGGAAATTCCGACGGCGATATACAGATCGGGCGCCACCACCTTGCCGGTTTGGCCGACCTGATAGTCGTTGGGCACGAAACCGGCATCGACGGCGGCGCGCGACGCTCCGACGGCGGCACCCAGCTTGTCGGCGACATCTTCCAGGATAGGGAAGTTGTCGCCCGACTGCATGCCGCGGCCACCGGAAATGACGATTTTCGCGCTGGTCAGTTCCGGACGTTCCGACTTCGTCAGTGCCTGGCCGATGAAACGCGACAGGCCGGCATCGGCGGTCGCTGCGATATCCTCGACGGTGGCGCTACCACCTTCGGCGGCGGCGGGCTCGAACGCGGTGGCGCGAACCGTGATGACCTTGATGGCGTCACTCGATTGAACCGTCGCCATGGCATTGCCGGCGTAGATCGGTCGTACGAACGTATCCGGTCCGTCGATGGCCGAAATCTCGGAAATCTGCGCCACGTCCAGCTTGGCGGCGACGCGCGGCAGGATATTCTTGCCGACGGTGGTCGCGGCGGCCAGCACGTAGCCGTAATCACCGGCCAGGGACACCACCAACGGCGCCATGTTTTCCGCCAGGGTGTTCGCATAGGCGGCGTCATCAGCGCACAGCACCTTGGACACGCCATCGATCTTGGCGGCGGCGTCGGCGGCGGCACGGCAATCGGCGCCGGCGATCAATACCGTCACATCACCCAGTTGCTTGGCGGCGGTGACGGCGTGCAGCGAAGCCGGCTTGACGGCGCCCGCTTCATGTTCGGCAAAGACGAGGACGCTCATCTCAAATCACCTTGGCTTCGTTGCGTAGTTTGGCGGCGAGTTCGGCGGCGTCGGCGACCATGACGCCGGCCTGACGCTTCGGTGGCTCGACGACCTTGAGGACCGTGAGCCGCGGCGCCACATCAACACCCAGTTCATCGACGCTCAGCGTGTCGATGGACTTCTTTTTGGCCTTCATGATATTCGGCAGCGAGGCATAGCGCGGCTCGTTGAGGCGCAGATCGGTGGAGACCACGGCCGGCAGGTTGACGTTGATGGTTTCCAGCCCGCCGTCGACCTCGCGGGTGACGTCGGCCTTGTCGCCATCGATCTTGATTTCGGAGGCGAACGTCGCCTGCGGCCAGTCAAGCAACGCCGACAGCATCTGACCGGTCTGGTTGGAATCGTCATCGATGGCCTGCTTGCCGACGATGACCAGGCCGGGATTCTCGCGCTCAACGACGGCTTTCAGCAGCTTGGCGACGGCCAGCGGCTCCACGTCATGACCGGCTTCGATCAGAATGCCGCGATCGGCGCCCATGGCCAGCGCGGTGCGGATGGTTTCCTGCGCCTGGGTCGGGCCGATGGACACCGCGATCAGTTCGTCGGCGATGCCGGCTTCCTTCATGCGGACACCCTCTTCGACGGCAATTTCGTCGAACGGGTTCATGGACATCTTAACGTTGGCGAGTTCGACTCCGGTCTGGTCCGGCTTGACCCGGATTTTGACGTTGTAATCGACCACCCGCTTGACGGCGACGAGAACTTTCATGGCGGTTTCGCTTTGTATCCGACGGTTATCGTAGCGGTTGGGAATATCGTCCGATTAACCGGCAACTCTCAATTTCAAGATGCCCGAAGACGCCCGAAATTAACCGTTTCCAGCTTATATCGCAGTGCACAATAAGACTCGGCCAAACAGCGGTCAAGGCACCTTTGCGACGATAAATACGGCGGATAAATCGGCCTGGACAGCGGGCTAGCGGTTGGCGCCCGGCTGCCACAAGACATCGTCGGCGCCGTTGTCGTTGAGCCGGCGGGCGAGCACGAATAGATGATCGGAGAGCCGGTTCACGTACTTCACGGCGGCGGCGTTGATGGGGTCGGTTTCCGCCAGTTCCGTCATCAGGCGCTCCGCCCGGCGCACCACGGTGCGCGCCAGATGCAGATATGCCGCCCCCGGCTTGCCGCCCGGCAGCACGAACGATGTCAACGGCGCCAGATCCGCGTTCATGGCATCGATTTCGGCTTCCAGTCGGTCGACCTGCGCATCGACGATGCGCAGCGCGCCGGCAGACCGCTTGCCGCCGTCTTCAGGCGTGCACAGATCGGCGCCGAGATCGAACAAATCGTTCTGGATACGCGCCAGCATGGCGTCGTCCTCGCCCGTGGTGTGCAGGCGCGCCAAACCAATGACGCCGTTGGCCTCATCCGTGGTGCCATAGGCGGCGACCCGTAGATCGTGCTTCTTGACCCGCGCGCCGGACCCCAGCGAGGTCTCGCCCCCGTCGCCACCACGGGTATAAATCTTGGTCAACGTCACCATGGGGAAAATTCTTTCGTCAGTTTGCCGCGATCAGCACGATCAGGCCCATGATCGCCACGGCGATACCCTGGCCGAGCACGCGCAGGCGCATCAATTTGTTGGAATTTTTCTGATAGAATGGCCCATTAAGCGCGAACGACACGATGCCGACCACCAGCACGCCCAGCGTCGCCAGCATCGCCACACCCAGCAAGAAGGGCAGCACGGACTCCATGAGCCACATATAGGCGTTCAACGGCATGGCGTCATGGAAAATATGCTCTAGGCTATGGGTTTGATGTTGGCAGACATGGAGGATCGAAATGGACGAGGCGACACGGCAGGGCCTGCTCGGGTTGACGGCGGCGACGGTCTCCATGCAGTTGCTGAAACGCGGCATTCGCAATGTTTATGTCGCCGGTGCCACGCCCCTGGGCGCCGAGGCACCGAACTTGGTTGGCGAGGCCTATACCCTGCGTTTCGTGCCGTGGCGCGAGGATCGTTCCACGCCCGAGGTGTTGGGGGCCGCCGATTATCCGCCGCGCCGCGCCATCGAGGATGTGTCGCCCGGCTCCGTGCTGGTTATCGACGGGCGCGGCCAGGGCGACGTGGCGGTGATGGGGGATTTGCTGGCCGCCCGTCTGGTGGTGCGTGGTGTCGCCGGCGTCGTCACCGATGGCGGCATCCGTGATGCGGCGGAGGTGCGGGCGACGGGACTGGCCATCTATGCCGCCGGCCCGGCGGCGCCGGCGCACGTCAACGGCCACTCGGCGGCGGACGTGCAGACTCCGATCGCCTGCGGCGGCGTCGCCGTCTTTCCCGGCGACATCATCAAGGCGGACGGTGACGGCGTCGTCGTCATCCCGGCCCACCTGGCCGCGGAGATCGTGCGCGACGGCCCGGCGCAGGAACGCTTCGAGCGCTTCGCGCTGGAAAAAATCAACGAGGGACGACCGGTCATCGGCACCTATCCACCCAACGAGGCGACAAAAGCCGAGTACGAAACCTGGGTGGAGCCATCGGAGACGATGGCCAAGGATTGACGTTTCCACGTCCGAGCAGCTAATGTCCGCCGCATGAACGCTGTCACTGATACGAAGAACGCGGCCCCGACTCTTCTGCTGGGCCTTATTACCCCGGTGTCCTGAGGGACGCCGGGCCGTTTGCGCGCTTTGCGCGTTCGTTCTTCGTAATTCGGCTTTTTAGCCATCAGGTGATTTAGCGATGACTCCCCAGAACCGTTTCTCGTCTACGTCTTTTCCGCCCGTCCGCGTCCTGGTCCGCATCCTGGCCCTGGCGCCGCGACTTAGCCGCGACCGCCGGTCCGACGCGGCCCGCCGGCGGTCGTCCCTGGCGCCGTTACAGCCCTAGACGCAAATTATGCCGCCCCGTTGAAGCGGGTGGCTATGAGGAGACCAGGACCATGTCCACACAAAAACCCACACGCATGAATCCGGGTGCCAAATACGTGCCCTTCGCCCCCATCGACCTGCCTGACCGCCAGTGGCCGAACCGCGTCATCACCAAGGCGCCAATCTGGTGTTCGGTCGATCTTCGCGACGGCAATCAGGCGCTGATCGAACCGATGGGACCGGAACGCAAGCGCCGCATGTTTCAGACCCTCGTCGACATCGGCTTCAAGGAAATCGAGGTCGGCTTTCCCGCCGCCTCGCAGACCGATTTCGACTTCGTGCGGGAAATCATCGACGAGGGCATGATTCCAGACGACGTCACCATCCAGGTGCTGACGCAGGCCCGCGAGCATCTGATCGAACGCACATTCGAATCGGTACGCGGCGCCAGGAACTCGATCGTGCATCTCTACAATTCGACCTCGACGCTGCAGCGCAGGGTCGTGTTCGGTCTGGACCGGGACGGCATCACAAAGATCGCCGTGGACGCCGCCGAAATCTGCAAGACTTTGCGCGATCAGGCGCCGGCGGAGGACAACATCCGCTTCCAGTATTCGCCGGAAAGCTTCACCGGAACCGAACTCGACTACGCGAAGGAGGTCTGTGACGCCGTGGTCGCGGTGTGGCAGGCGACGCCGGACGACCCGACCATCATTAACCTGCCAGCGACGGTGGAAATGGCGTCGGCCAACGTCTATGCGGATCAGATCGAATGGATGCACCGCAATCTGGCCAACCGGGAGTCGATCATTCTGTCGCTGCATCCGCACAATGACCGCGGCACCGGCGTCGCGGCGGCGGAACTGGGCGTCATGGCCGGCGCCGATCGCATCGAGGGAACGTTGTTCGGCAACGGCGAGCGCACCGGCAACGTCGACGTGGTGACCCTAGCCATGAACATGTATACGCAGGGGGTCGAACCGGAACTCGATTTCTCCGACATCAACGCCGTACGCCGGGTCGCCGAGCACTGCAACCAGCTGCCGGTGCATCCGCGCCATCCCTATGTCGGGGAGTTGGTGTTCACGGCGTTTTCCGGTTCCCACCAGGATGCCATCAAGAAAGGTTTCACGGCGGCGGAAGCGTCCAACAGTCCCGAGTGGGCGGTGCCCTATCTGCCCATTGATCCGCTGGATGTGGGTCGCAGCTACGAAGCGGTGATTCGCATCAACAGCCAATCCGGCAAGGGCGGCATCGCCTATGTCATGGAAACCGATTACGGCTTCGAACTGCCGCGGCGTCTGCAGATCGAATTCAGCCAGGTAGTACAGGTGGAAGCGGACGAAAGCGGCAAGGAGATGTCGTCACAGGAAATCTGGCGGGCCTTCCAGGATGAATACCTGGAACAGGACGGCCCCTATGCCTTCCAGGAACACCGCACGGTGCCCGACACCCACGCCAGCGAGATTCGCAACCTCACCGCCGTGGTTTTGGAAAACGGCAACGAGATCACCATCGAAGGTCGTGGTAACGGTCCCATCGATGCGTTCTGCGGCGCCCTGAGGAAACACGCTGGGGTCGAATTCCGTCTCGTCGATTATCACGAACACGCGGTCGGCACCGGCGCCGACGCCACGGCCATGGCCTATGTGGAAATCGAACCGGAAGGCGGTGCCCCCATCTTCGGCGTCGGCCGCGATCCCAACATCGTCCACGCCTCCTTGAAGGCCGTGGTCAGTGCCGTCAATCGCATCAAGGCGAACGGCTGATCTTTGCGGTCAATGAATACTGATCGGAGAACGGGGCGGGTCCTTCGGGGCTCGCCCCGATCGCGTGACCGGCCTCGGCTAGCTAGGCGCGACGGGTCAACGCCAATCCGATGCCAGTGACGATCAGCAGCGTGCCCGTGATCCGCGAGCGGATCAGCGCCGCGCGTTCGCTCTTGAACATTTCGCGCAGCCGTCCGGCGAGCAGCGCATAGGCGCCGTCGAGGACCGCCGCGATGACGATGAAGCTGATCGTCATGATCGTTAGCTGTGGTGCCAGCGGCATCGCAAGATCGATGAACTGCGGAAAGAAGGCGATGTAGAACAGCATCGTCTTGGGGTTGGTGACGGCGATCAGGACGCCTTGCAGAAACACCTTGCCGACTGGCCGCTTGGCGCCGGCATCGAGTTCATCGAGCGTCACCGCCTTGGCCTGCCACTGGCGCACGCCGAGCCATATCAGATACGCGGCACCGGTCCAGCGGATGACGTCGAACAGGTCCGACAACACCGCCAGCATGGTCGACAGACCCAGCGCGCCGGCGGTTACCAGGATCGAGGTACCGATGATGGTGCCGCCGACGGTGGCCAACCCGGTACGCGTTCCGTGCCGTAGCGACTGGGCCACGACGAGCGTCACGATCGGTCCCGGAATCAGAATCAGGACCGCAGTGGCCAGGCAAAACGCTATCCAGAGCTCGATGTTCATGGCCCGCACTATACCCGGGCGCCGGCGAGACTCAATCGCCTGATCGGGCGGGCCGTGGCATCATCTGTACTTCATCATGTAGCGCATCGACATCTCATCAATGCCCAGCAACACGTCGCTGGCCATCATGAAGGCGATGTAGTCTTCGGGCCGGTTCATGCATGGGTCGATCATCAGCGTGTCGCAGCCGGCTTGGATGGCCAGGATGATGAAGGCGTTGTTAATGTGGTGGCGTTTCGGCAGGCCGAACGAGGTATTCGAATGGCCGCCGAAAATGTGAACTTCCGGGTAGATTCGGCGAATCTCGCGCACCGCCTCCAGGTAGTGCTTGGAGAAATCCGAGCCAGCACCGACGGGAAACGCCAGCGGATCCAGATAGCGGTCCTTCATCGGCACGCCGGCGGTGTCCATCAGGTCCATCACCGCGCAAAGATTGGCAACCCGTTCGGCGGCATCCTGCGGCATGCCGTCGCGGCCGCTGGCATTTGCGAACAGCAGCGCGTCATGTTCGATGGCGAGCGGAATAAGCTCATGGCGACCGTCTTCCAGGCTGACGGAATTAATGGCCGGGCGGCTTTTGCTGGCATCGTAGGCTTCCAGCCCGGCGACCAGGGTGTTGGGGTCCGATGAATCGATCGCCAGGGTCAGGTCGGTGATCCCCTGCGCCACCGGCACCAGCCAACGCATCCATTCCTGGCGTTCTTCCGTATCGACGCAGATCTCATCGATGCACAGGTCGATGATGGTTGCCCCGGCGTCGACCTGGCGCATGATCAGCCAGGCGATGTAATCCAGGTCGCGGTTTCGCATGGCCTGGGCGACGTGGGGAATCTGCGTCTTCTTCAACTGGCTTGGATCGTCTGGATAGATATCGGTCACGTCGAGGCGGGCTTCCTCCCCCCGCAGGTTCGTGTAGCTCAGCCCGACCTTGCCGTCGTGTTTGACCAGGCGCGGGCTGGTCGCCTTAATGCGCCGCGACGTGTTGAAGTTCTCACCGATGGTTTCGAGTATCTTGTCGTCCATTCCTGACCTCGCTTGTGTTTCTCTTGGGTTGGTTGAAACAGAGCCGCCGGGCATTTCAATGATCACAACAGTTCGCCGCCGCCAACTGGCGGCTGTGTCAAGGCAATGACGGGAGTCGAAGCGATTCACTGAAGCCGGGCATGCCCTTCCCCTTCCGTACAAAGACGGAAAATTCATGGGATAAAGGCTGGGGCGGAAGACCGCCGTCTATTCAAGAGCCCGATGTCGATCGTCCCGCTTCGGCGACCGGCCGTGGCCAGAGCCGCCATCAAGCGCGGGAACCGGGGGAAAATTACAGATCGCCGCAACGGCGTCAAGGTGTGGGGCGCGGCGGTTTAGCCCGCATGCAACTCGCGACCACCCGCAGAGACCTTTTCCCCGCCCGCATGATCACTATATCTAACCCGACGAAGCAGCCTGCGGGCCATTCATGGAGGCCGATGACATGGAGGAGCGTCCGATGATCCAGAACCGCCGTTTCCTATTTGCCGCCGTCCTGGCGATCCTGGCCGGGTTGCCGTTCCTCATACGGGATGCGGCGGCAGCCGACGAGGCCGAACTGTGGCGTCTACTCGGTTCGAGCAATCATGTCGCGTTGATGCGTCACGCGCTGGCGCCGGGGACGGGGGATCCGGACGGATTCCAGCTGCGCGACTGCGCGACCCAGCGCAACCTCGACGATCAAGGACGGGCGCAGGCGGCGCGCATCGGCGATCGGATCCGCCGCGCCGGTCTCAAGCAGGTTCGGGTGGTATCGAGCCAGTGGTGCCGCTGCCTGGAAACGGCGCGGTTGCTCGGCCTCGGTCCGGTCGAGAACCTGCCGGCGTTGAATTCGTTCTTTCAGCGCTGGGACGACCGCGCGCCACAAACCAGGGCGCTGGCAACTTGGATCGCCGAGGCGGACTTGAGCCGACCGACCGTGCTGGTCAGCCATCAGGTCAACATCTCGGCGCTGACCGGAAGCTACACTCAGTCCGGCGAGATGGTCATTGCTCGGCGTTCCGACGATGGCGCGCTGCGCGTCGTCGGCAGCATCGCCACCAATTAGCCGTCGAGCGCGCCGGGTTCGCGGACGTAATTGCCGCGTTCCGCGCCGCCCATCAGGCGCCGGAACTCGTCGCCGGTGACGTGCATCAGGGCCTCATGGTCGCCGGCCTCGAAATACACCTCATCCAGATTAGCGAAGTTGTTGTCGAGCAACACCTTGATCCCATAGGCGTTGCCCATGGGCGGCACCGCGCCGGGGTCGCAATCATTGAACACCTTGACGATCTCCTCCTCGCTTGCCATTTCGACGCCAGTCGGGGATTTCCCATCGAGTCGCCGGAGATCCACGTGCTGGTCCGATGGTACAACGGTGAGGGACAACCGGCCTGCGGCGTCGCGCACCAGTACGCCCTTGGCCAGGCACGCGGCCGGCACGTGGGCGAGGATGGCGATGCCGACGCTGGTCATGTGGCGCGGATGACCAACGATGTCGTAAACGGCGTCCATTTCCTCAAGATAGTCTTGCAAAGTTGTCGCCATTGCCATGATCGTCTCCCTTCCTTCCTCCGAGGGCGCCAACGGCGAAGGTACGCCGTTGGCGTCCGGGGTTTCAGAGCATGGGCCGACAGAAGGCGGTCCACCAACTGACTATTTTAGACATTGCCGCGAACGGCGCATTGACCTCGCGCAATAGGGCGCTATAGGGCCGCAACGCCGCGCATCACACGGCGCAGGGAAGCGCCATCGTGCGAAGCCTGGCGACGTCGGCGACGTGCACGCAGTCGCGTTCGACATGGACGCCGGCGCGGCGCAATTTCTTCAGCACCCGCGAGAGACTTTCCGGCTGCATGCCGAGTTTACCCGACAGCACGGTTTTTTCGTATGGCAGTTGCACAGTCGCCGGGCCAACGGTCGTTGGGCATTGATCGAGAATGAAATCGAGCACTCGCTCGGTTGCCGTGCGAGTCTTGGCCGCTTCCAGATCGGATTCGATCTCGCGGAACTCGTCGAAACTGTATGTGATGACTTCCTCGGTGAGGGCCGGATTGCGGGCCAGCAGCGCGCGCAGCCGGGCGCCATCAAAGGCGATCACGTCGGCTTCCTTGGAAACCACGCTGCCGCCGGCGGTATAGGGTTTGCCGAGCAGCGCCGGGAACAACTGCAGACATTTTCCACGCTCGACGACAGTGAACATCGTCTCATCGCCGTCCGCCGAAGTGCGTGACGTCGCCACCCAGCCGGAAAGCACGACATAGAAATGCCGCGCCACATCTCCGTCGAGAAAGACTCGTTCCCGCTTGGCGTGATGCCGTACCACGGCGTGGCGGCAAAAGCCGGCGAAATCATCGGCCGGTATGCCCCGGAACAGGGGTAAACGACCGACAAAGCGAAAGTCTTCGATATTCATGATCGCCTCACCTCCCAATGACGATCAGGCAGTTTCGATCGTCGGGAAGAAGGATACAGATTCCAAACCCACGTTCTTTGACGCAGATCAACTTTGCGGACTGGCGTGGGTCGCGGCGCGGTCGACCGGCACCTTCGGCGAGCGCGCCGGATCGATCGCGAAGCGCGATCGAGAGACGAACGTTCTGGCGTTACAGTGCCTTGGTATAGGTATATTCGACCGAGTTCGAGGCGTTTGCCATGCGGTGCACGCCCTTCTGGCGGGTGTAGCCGTAGCGTTCGTACATGCGCTGGGCGCGTTCGAAGCGGCTGTCGGCATAGACCATGATAATGTCGGCGCCGTGCGTGCAGGCGGCGTCCTCGGCCAGGGCGGCGAGGCGCGGGCCGATACCGGCCCCCCGGTAGTCCTTGTTGACGTATAGCTTGTGGATGCGCGCCATGCCGGGAGCGTCAGTCGGCGCGTAAGCCGCGAAGCCAACGATTTCTGGCCCACCGTCATTACCCTCGGCGATGGCGACCCAGGCGTTGCCGAGCAAGCGAGCGTATGCGGTGGCGGGTTGGCGCAGTTCGGGCGCTTCCTCGTCGACCAGCAGCACGAAGCCAGTGTATTCCCGGTAACAGCCCTCGATCAGGTCGATGATGCCGTCGGCGTCGTCATCCGCGGCGACACGGACGGTGATGACCACGTCTTGCGCCGGGGCGGCGGTATCGTACTCGCGGGTGGTGGTGTCGGGCGGCATGACGATACTCAATGTAGTCTTTTTTCTGTTGGTTCAGGTTCTAGCCCGCTTGGGCATCAAATGATAGGGCGCTAGTTGCGTTTGTGGATCAGACCGCGGGCGATGACGTGCGCTTGAATTTCCGCGGCACCCTCGAAAATGTTGAGTATCCGGGCATCACAGAGCACGCGCGAGATCGGGTACTCAAGTGCGTAACCGTTGCCGCCGTGAATCTGCAAGGCGCCGTCGGCGTTGGCCCAGGCGACGCGGGCGGCGAGTAATTTGGCGAATCCGGCTTCCATGTCGCAGCGGCGATCGGAGTCCTTTTCCCGTCCGGCATAGTAGGTCAGCTGCCGGGCGATCATGGTTTCCACCGCCATCCAGGCCAATTTGCCGGCGACCCGGGGAAACGCGTGGATGGCCTTGCCGAACTGCTGGCGGTCGAGGGCGTATTGCAGGCCCAGTTCCATGGCGTTCTGCGCCACGCCGACGGCGCGCGCCGCGGTCTGGATGCGCGCCGATTCGAAGGTCGCCATGAGTTGCTTGAAACCCTGGCCCTCCTCGCCGCCGAGCAGCGCCGATGCCGGCACTTCCAGCCCGTCGAACCCGAGTTCGTATTCCTTCATGCCGCGATAACCCAAGACGCCGATTTCGCCGCCGGTCATGCCGTCGAGTGGGAACGGATCGTCGTCGGTGCCGCGCGGTTTCTCGATCAGGAACATGGAGAGGCCGCGATAGCCGGCATCGTCCGCATCGGTGCGAGCGAGCAGGGTCATCATGTCGGTGCGCGCCGCGTGGGTGATCCAGGTCTTGTTGCCGGTGATGCGGTAGACATCGCCGTCGCGCACGGCGCGGGTCTTCAGGCTGGCCAAATCCGAACCGGTGCCGGCTTCGGTAAACACGGCGGTCGGCAGCAATTCGCCCGACGCGATGGCCGGCAGATATTGCTGTTTCTGTTCTTCCGTGCCGCCGAGGCGAATCAGTTCGGCGGCAATTTCCGAGCGCGTGCCCAGCGAGCCGACGCCGATGTAGGCGCGCGACAGTTCTTCCGTGACCACGCACATGGCCGTCTTGCCCATGCCGAGACCGCCGCGGTCTTCCGGCACGGTGAGTCCGAATACGCCGAGTTCGGCCATCTGCTCGACGATCTCAATGGGGATCAGTTCATCGCGCAGGTGCCAGCCGTGCGCATGCGGCGCCACCTCGGCATCGGCGAAGCGGCGGAACTGGTCGCGCACCATGTCCAGGGTGTCGTCGTCGAGCCCCAAGGCGCCGAAATTGCCGTCGGCGGACAGCGCTGCGATGCGCATGCGAACGGCGTTGGTGTTGCCACCTTGGATCAAGGTTTCGACCGCGTCGCTGCGGAAGGCGTCGACGACGCTGGCGTCGAGACCCATGTCGGCGGGGCGCACCATTTCCACCTGGCTCAACGGAATACCGCCGGCCATTTGCGCCAGATATTCGCCGTAGGCCGCGCCCAGCATCAGGGTCTCGATCTCGCCCAGGTTGCCGGCCGCGGCGAGCCGGTCGGTCCAGCCCAGCATCTGGCGCAGACCCTCGACATAGGTCGCCAGCCAGGCCAGCCCATGGGCGGCATGCTGATGACGTTCCAACAGCTCGCCGTCCGGCTTGCCGTCCCGCGTTACCATGTCGGTGACCGCGTGGCGGGCTTGCGCCAGCAGGGTCTCGGCGTCGCCGAGGGCGTCGCGGCAGGCGGGGATCAAATCTGCGAGGCGGTCGGCCTCGCTGGATCCGGCTACATCCATTGGCTTTTCCTTCCGTGCCTTGAGGCGGGCGCCTAGCCCTCGACGCAGTCCTCAATGGTACGGAAGCCGGGGCGCTTGGCCTGTACCAGCACGGCCATGTTGCCGGGCTTGTGCTCGTTGCGCATCATCTTCATGTGCGCCGTCGGAATGTCGTCCCAGCCGAATACCTCCGACATGCAGGGATCCAGTCGCCGTTCGATCACCAGTTGGTTGGCCTGCGCTGCTTGCTTCAGGTTGGCGAAGTGGGAGCCCTGGATTCGCTTTTGGCGCATCCACACGAAGCGCGCGTCCATGGTCAGGTTGTAGCCGGTGGTGCCGGCGCAGAACACCACCATGCCGCCGCGCTTGACCAGAAAGCAGCTGACCGGGAACGTCGCCTCGCCCGGATGTTCGAAGACGAAATCGACATCGTTTCCCTTGCCGGTGATGTCCCAGATCGCCTTGCCGACCTTGCGGCACTCCTTCATGTACTCGCCATAACCGCCCGTATCATCGACCTCGGGCAGGCGGCCCCAACAATCGTAGTCCTTGCGGTTGATGACACCCTTGGCGCCCAGCGACATGACGAATTCGCGCTTGTCTTCGTCGGAGATAACACCGATGGCGTTGGCGCCGGCGGTGGCGATCAGCTGGATCGCCATCGAGCCGAGACCGCCCGACGCCCCCCACACCAGTACGTTGTGACCCGGGCGCAGGATGTGCGGCCGATGGCCAAACAGCATGCGGTATGCGGTTGCCAGGGTCAGCGTGTAACAGGCGCTTTCTTCCCACGTCAGATGCTTCGGACGGGGCATGCACTGCTGCGCCTGGATACAGGTGAACTGAGCAAATGAGCCGTCCGGAGTCTCGTAGCCCCAGATTCGCTGCGACGGCGAGTACATGGGATCACCGCCATTGCATTCCTCGTCGTCGCCGTCGTCCTGGTTACAATGCACCACCACCTCATCGCCGATCTTGAAGCGCTTGACCGCCGAACCGACCGCCCAAACCACACCCGACGCGTCCGAACCGGCGATGTGGAAATCCTGCTTGTGGACGTCGAACACCGAAATCGGCTTACCCAACGAGGCCCACACGCCGTTGTAATTGACGCCGGCGGCCATCACCATGATCAGAATTTCGTGCGAGTCCGGCTTCGGCACGTCGAGAACCTCGACCTGCATGGCGGTATCCGGCTCACCGTGGCGTTCGCGCCGAATCGACCAGGCGTGCATTTTCTTCGGGACATGACCAAGCGGCGGAATTTCGCCGATATTGTATAGGTCTTTCCTCGGCAGATCGCTCAGGCCTGGGTGTAGTTCAATGACTTCGGCGGCTTCGGTCATGGTATGGCTCCGCATCGTTGATCGTTGGTCTCCCCGTTGCGCCTTTAGCGGTTCAACCTCTATGCTGCAAGCGCGAACATGGAATAGCGCTTTGGGGCTTTCTTCGCAATGCACAATTGGTTAAGTTTCTTGAGTCTAAACAAAGACGCAATAATATTACGTGAATTTGAGCTATGGTCCGAATTTGATACCAATTTGTGAACATCTGGAGTTTGGCTGATGTTGGATAACGCAGGCGCGAAAAGCGACCCATCGACCGCGACCGTAAAGAAAGAACGGCCGTGGCTGATGCGCACGTATTCGGGCCACTCCTCGGCGGCGGCATCGAACGCGCTCTACCGCGCCAATCTTGCCAAGGGTCAGACAGGCCTTTCCATCGCCTTCGATCTACCGACGCAGACCGGTCTCGACGCCGATCATACGCTGGCGCGCGGCGAGGTCGGCAAGGTCGGCGTTCCGGTCAGCCATCTCGGCGATATGCTGACCCTGGTCGATGGCATCCCGCTCGATCGCATGAACACTTCGATGACGATCAACGCGCCGGCGGCGTGGATGCTGGCATTGTATATCGCGGCGGCGGAGAAGCAGGGTGTGGCGCGGGCCGATCTCTCTGGCACCACGCAGAACGACATCATCAAGGAATATCTTTCGCGCGGCACGTATATGTTCCCGCCGGCTCCGTCCATGCGGTTGACCACCGACATGATCGCCTTCGCCTATACGGAGGTGCCGCGTTGGAACCCGATCAACGTCTGCCCCTACCACCTTCAGGAAGCGGGCGCCACGCCGGTACAGGAAATTGCCTTTTCGCTCTCCGTTGCCATCGCCGTACTGGATGCCATCAAGGCATCCGGCCAGGTACCGGCCGAGGATTTTCCGACCGTGGTCGGGCGCATCAGTTTCTTTGTCAACGCCGGTATCCGCTTCGTCACGGAAATGTGCAAGATGCGCGCCTTTACCGAATTGTGGGACGACATTTGCCGCCAACGCTACGGCGTCGAGGACGAAAAGTTGCGCCGATTCCGCTACGGCGTCCAGGTCAACTCGTTGGGTTTGACCGAGCAGCAACCGGAAAATAACGTCTATCGAATCCTACTGGAAATGCTGTCGGTGACCCTGTCGAAAGGGGCGCGTGCGCGTGCCGTGCAGTTGCCGGCGTGGAATGAGGCACTCGGCCTGCCGCGGCCGTGGGACCAGCAATGGTCGTTGCGTCTGCAACAGATCGTCGCCCATGAAACCGATCTGTTGGAATTTGGCGATCTGTTCGACGGCTCGCCCGTGGTCGCCGAAAAAGTCGCCGAGTTGAAGACGGCGGCGCTCAATGAAATGGCCGCGATCGAGGCAGTCGGCGGCGCCGTCGCCGCCGTGGAGCAGGGTCTGATGAAGCGCGCCCTGGTGGAATCCAACGCCCGCCGGGTCGCCGCCATCGAAAGCGGCGAGCAAACCGTCATCGGCGTTAATGCATTTACCGAGGCAGAACCGTCGCCGCTGACGGAAGCGGCGGCGAGCTTTCTGACCCCGGATGCCGATGCCGAACGCACGCAGCTGGAAAACCTCGCGGCCTGGCGCCGGGATCGCGACGACGCGGCCGTCGCGGTGGCGCTCGGCGCTCTCGAAACGGCGGCGCGCGATGGCACGAACATCATGGAACCGTCGATCGCCTGCGCCCATGCGGGCGTTACCACCGGCGAGTGGGGCGAAACCCTGCGCCGGGTGTTCGGCGAATACCGCGCGCCCACCGGTGTCTCCGGCGCCGCCGCGCCGGGCCATGATCTGGGCGTGGTGCGCCAGCACGTCACCGAGGTCGCCGACGGGCTCGGCCGGCCGTTGAAAATCCTGGTCGGTAAACCTGGCCTCGACGGACATTCCAATGGCGCCGAGCAAATCGCCGTGCGCGCCCGCGACGCCGGCTTCGAGGTGGTCTACCAGGGCATCCGACTGACCCCGGCCGAAATAGCCCAGGCGGCGGTGGAAGAGGACGTCGACGTGGTCGGCTTGTCGATTCTATCGGGCTCCCACGTGGCACTGGTCACGGAAGTGTTAAGGGAATTGGCTGTGCGTGGCCGCCCAAACCTGCCGGTGATCATCGGCGGCATCATTCCCGATGCGGATGCCGACGCCTTGCGCCGCGATGGCGTCGCCCGCGTCTACACGCCGAAGGATTTCGACCTCAATACGATCATCCGCGAGGTCGCCGACGTGGTCAACGCTTCGCGCCGGGCGGCGGCGGAGTAGGCGTCAACCGCAGGGTGGCCGCGACATCAGCCAATCGACCAGGGCCTTGCGCTCCGTCGGATTCTTGATTCCGTCGTAGCCCATGCTGGTGCCGGGAAGGAATCGCGTCGGCGCGGCCAGAAAGGTGTCGAGGGTTCGCCGGTCCCAGATGATCCCCGATGCGCGCATGGCCGTCGAATACGGGAATCCAGGCACGCTGCCCGCCCGTCGTCCGGCGAGGCCGCAGTGGCGGGGGCCCGTTCGGTTTCGCGCCAGGGCGTGACACGCAACGCAGCGGTCGTAGACGGATGCGCCGTCCGCCGATTGGGCGCGGACTTCCGTGACCGGGAACTGCGCCAGCGCCGCGACCAGGATCGCGGCGTCGGCGCGCACCGCCCGATGGGGGAGGAAAGGTGTCATGGGAGGTGATCAGGACACGAAGGCGCCCGGCACCGGATCGAGGCCCAGCGCGCCGCGCAACACGGCCCAGTGCATGGCCTCGTCCCCGAGGATGCTGGCCGCCGCCTTGGCCAGGTCACGGTTCCCGAACAGCGGCACGGCCCCAAGATAGGCGCTGACCGCGCCCTTCTCCAGCCCGGCGGCGAACTTCAGCACATCGGCCTCGCTCTTCAGCTTGTCCACGGGGAAGTCATAGGAGGCCAAAGGCCCAACGGGCACGCCGCCGAGCTTGGTCACGGTCTTCGACAGTACATCGGCGTGCTCCTTGTGATGACCCTGGAACTTCACGGCCACATCCAGGACGCCCTTCGACAGGAGGCCGCTCTCGGCGCCCACCTGATAGGCGGCGATGGCTTCCAGTTCCGCGCCCAACGCCGTGTTCAGGATGCGGGCGTCGTCCGCCATGGTGTCGGCGTTGGCGGCGCCGCTGCTGGCCAGGGTTTCGCAGCCGGCCAGAATGGCGACGGCCGTTCCCGAAAGGACGGTTCGGACTAAGCCGGACAAGAAGCCGCGACGGCTGGCGGCCGTTTCGGGAGTGGCAGGGTGTGTGACGGTTTCGATGGTCATGGGTCATCTCCTTCGAGGTTGGGTGCGTGGATCGAGCGCACGGGGGTGTTCGCGGGAACGCTCCCGCGTCGGCTTCCACCTGGGGGTCTGGGGGCTGTTAGTTCCGGGCGAGCCGGTCGAGTACGAGGGCAACCATGCGGTTGCAGCGCGTGCCGCCGAACGGAAAAGCCTCGTCCAGGGCGGAGTGAATCTCCGCATCGATGACGTCACGCAGCATTGCCTTGGCCCGGTGGTACCGCGTTTTCACGGTTTCCGGTTTCAGGTCGAGAATGTCGGCGACTTCCAGCGTCGAACGTTCCTCGAAGGCCCGTAAGGCGAACACGCCGCGCAGGCCCTCCGGCAGGTCGTTGATGGCCCGCTCCAGATAACGACGGATTTCCGCCCGCGCCGTCGCCGCCTCGGGATCGTTCCGCCGAAGTTCGGTTTCGTTCATGGTCCGATCGACCTCCATTGGCAGGACATTGGTTACCTCGTCCAACAGCACCGTCGGTCGGCGTCGGCGCTGTCGGTCCCGGGTTTCGTTCATGGCGATGCGGGTCAACCAGGTAGCGGTGCTGGCTTCGCCGCGGAAATCGGCGAAGGCACGGAAGGCGCGGACATAGGTTTCCTGAACGATGTCCTCGGCCTCGTGATCGCTGGGCACCATCGCGCGGACGATGCGGTAGAGTCGCTGGTTGTTGTCCCGCATCATGCGGACAAAGGCGTCTCGGCCGCCATCGTGGATGGCCGAAGCCGGCTCCTCCTCGCGGCTCGAGTCGGGAAGTGCTTCGATCGCGGGCATGGGGCCTCCTTTCGGTGCTGTTCCTGTTGTTACTATTAGACGCCCCAGCGGCCAAAAGGTACCCGATGCCGTGTCGGTAGACGGGATATGGGCATGGGAGCGGCTGTTTCAAGCCACCGTGGTCGGGTCCGCCAGCGGCAGGGTCGGCGTCACCGTCGTGCCCACCTCGACCTCGCCGTCGATGGCGAGAGTTCCATCATGGACCTCGACCAGCACCGGCAGGCCGTCCGGGACGTCGCGTTCCAGGGCGATGGCCTTCCGTTCCGACGCCGGCTCGAAGTTGCGGATGCCGACGCCTGTCGCCGCGATGGCGTCGCCCGCGTCTACACGCCGAAGGATTTCGACCGCAATACCATCATCCGCGAGGTCGCCGACGTGGTCGCAGAGACGATGCAGGAAGCCGCCGAGTAGTTTGCCGTTTAACCGTCGAGGGTGGTGACGAGCCGCGTGGCCGGAAAGATCAATGTCACCGTCGTTCCCGTCCCCTCCAGGCTATCGATGGTCAGCGTGCCGTCGTGTGCCTCGATCAGTGACTTGACGATCGATAGGCCGAGCCCGGTTCCGGTTTGGGTGATATGCGGGTCGGTTTTGGACTGGGCGAACGGTTCGGTGATTCCCGGCAGGGTGTCGGACGGAATACCGATGCCTGAATCGCTGACCTGGACCGTTAGTTGACCGTCGGCCGACCTTGCCGACAGGACGATGTCACCGTCGGGGCCGGTGAATTTAACCGCGTTCGATAAAAGGTTCTGTACCATCTGAAAGAGCGATCGCTTGTCCGCGAGCACGTTGGGCAGGCCGGTGGCGATATCCAATGACAGTCGGATGTCCTTTGCGTCGGCCTGTAGTTTGAAGTTCTTCAAGGACTCACGGAATACGAATTCTAGATCGATGGCCTCCATGGTTAGGGGCCGCTTACCGGCTTCGATCGCCGCGATATCGAGAATATCGTTGATCAGTGCCAGCATGTGGGTACCGCTGGCGTGGATATCGGCGGCGTACTCTTCGTAATGCTTGGCCCCCAGCGGGCCGAAGAGCTGCGATCGCAGAATTTCCGAAAAACCGAGAATGGCGTTCAACGGAGTGCGGAACTCGTGACTCATGGTGGCCAGGAACTCGGATTTGGCGCGGCTCGCCCGTTCCGCTTCCCGCATCGCCTGATCCCGCGCCTCGGTGGCGCGCCGGCGTTCCGTGATGTCCGAACCGGTGCCGCGATAACCGCGGAAATTGCCGTCCGCGTCGAAGATGGGAACGCCGCTGGTACTGAGCGTCATCACGCTGCCGTCGGCGATGATCAGATCATAGCGGAAATCCCGAAATGGCCGGTGGTTGTCCAGGTCATCAAGATGCCGGGCCCATTTCGCATCTGTGGCGTTCTCCGCCGTGATGTCGCGCCGCGTCTTGCCGATGAGTTTCTCGGGTTCAAAACCGGTAATTTCGCGGCTACGTTCCGAGAAATAGGTAAAACGCAGATTTTCATCCGTTTCCCAAAACCAGTCCGACGCCGATTGGGCGAAATCCCGGAACCGCTGCTCGCTCTGTTCCAGTGAACGTTCGATGCGGACCCGCTCGCTGATCTCCGTATTGATGCTGCCGATGCTGGTGATCATTCCGTTGCTGTCAAAAACCGGGAACTTGGTGACGAAATAGGTTCGCTCGGCGCCACGAATTTGTAGTGTCCGTTCCACATGGGAAGATATCCCCGATGCCGCCACCTCGCGCTCATGGGCGAGGGCGGCATCGGCGGCGTCGGCCGGAAGTACGTCATAGATCGACTTGCCGACGTGTTCCGCCTCGCCCCACGATAAACCCTCACGGAACTTGTGGTTGACCATCAAATAGTTGCCATCCAGGTCCTTGAGCGTGAACTCCGATGGCGAGTAGTCGATGAATTGCCTGAAGCGCTCCTCGTTGACACGAAGAGCCTGCTCCGCCGCGACATGCTCGCTGATATCGAACACGGACCCCAATACCGCTGGACCGTTGTCCCAGATGACCGTTTGCGAACTCCGCTGCAGCCAGATGGACGTGCCGTCCTTGCGCCGTCCCTCGAACACGTACTGGTTGGGTGCCCCCTTAGGGGCCGTGCTGGTGTCGCGCATGCGCTCCTCGAAGTAGCGGCGCAGGCGCTCGCGTTCATGCGGGGCATAAAGCTGATCAACGCCGCCGGCGTTGATCAGGTCTTCCATCGATTCGTAGCCGAAGATCCTCAGCAGGGCGTTGTTGACGAACAGCGGGTGATAGTTCCGATGAATGAAAATGCCGTGGTCGAAATTTTCGATGAGATGACGAAAACTGGTTTCCTGTTCGATGACCGGGCGTTCGAGGGCGGCGTAGCGGCGTTGCAGTTCCAGCCGCTCGATTAGTGATTTAATATAGCTCGGGATGACATCCAGATAGATGCCCACGTCATCCTTGATGACGTAATTCGCGATGCCGACAGACATGGCTTCCGCCGCCACCCGTTCGTTGCCGCGCCCCGTGACCATCAGCATGAACAGGTCCGGATTTTCCTCCAGCAACTCGCGCGCGACGTCGAGACCACTAAGGCCCGGCAACTCGTAATCGACGACGACGATGTCGAATGGATCGGCGCGGTGCAGGGCCATGCCGGCCTGGCCGACGTTGGCGGTCTCGACCGCGTGGCCGTGGGATTCAACGACCTCCTTGAACAGGGTGGCTAGGCTCGCATCGTCTTCGATATAGAGGATTCGCGCCACCGGCCGTTCCTCCGGGTTTCAGGAAAGCCAGTCCGACGCGGCGCGCCGGTTGGCCTCGAAGGCGGTGATCGCGGCCTCGTGCTCAAGCGTCAACGCGATGTCGTCGAGCCCGTGCAGCAGGCGGTAACGATCGAAGGCGCGGATGTCGAAATCATGGCGCGCGCCATCCGGCCCAAGAACCGTCTGGGCTTTCAGATCGACGGTGATCCTGGCGCTCGGGTTGTCGTGTAACTGGCGGCGCATGAGGGCGCAGGTATCGCGATCCAGGATGACCGGGACGACGCCCCGCTTGGTGCAGTTGCTGTAATGGATATCGGCGATACTGGGCGCGATGACCGCGCGGATACCGTTGGCCAGCAGCGCGGTCACGGCGTTTTCCCGCGACGATCCGCAACCCCAGTTGATATCGGCGACGACGATGCCGGCGCCCTGAAATGCGCTGTCGTTGAAGCTGAAATCCTTTTCCGATCCATCAGTGTTGAAGCGTAGATCGTGAAACAGAAAACGTGGGTACTCGGGATCATCCTTGGCGCGGCGCAGAAAACGGGCCGGGATGATCTGGTCGGTATCGCAGTTGGCGATATCGATCGGCACGGCGACGGCGGTCAGCGTGGTGAAGGGCTGCATCAATTGGCCCCCCGCATTAGTACGCGGACATCGGCGAAGCGGCCGGAAACCGCCGCCGCCGCGGCCATGGCCGGGCTGACCAAATGGGTGCGGCTGCCGAGACCCTGGCGACCCCGGAAATTGCGGTTGCTGGTCGATGCCGCGCGTTCGCCGGGGGCCAGCATGTCGCCGTTCATGGCGACACACATGGAACAGCCCGGTTCGCGCCATTCCATGCCGGCGTTGGTGAAGATACGATCCAGGCCTTCCGCTTCCGCCTGCCGTTTGACCAATCCGGATCCTGGAACCACCAAAGTTTGCACCTGGGCGCGCCGGCCCTTGGCGACCAACGCGGCGACGCGCAGGTCCTCGATGCGACTGTTGGTGCAGGAGCCGATGAATACTTTGTCGACAGCGACGTCGGTCATTGGCGTGCCCGGCTTCAGGTCCATATAGCCGAGTGTCGTTTCCATATCGGCGCGGCGTTCGGGGTCGCTCTCGGCGCTCGGATCGGGAATGCGATCGGTCACCTGCACCGCGTCCTGCGGGCTGTTGCCCCAGGTTACCATGGGCGCGATGGCATCGCCGTCAACCGTTATCTCGGTGTCGAACCGGGCTTCATCGTCGGATGGCAGGCCGCGCCAGTAGGCGACCGCGAGATCCCACTTGTCGTCCTTTGGCGCGAACGGCCGCCCGGCGACATAATCGATGGTGGAATCGTCGGGAGCGACCAGGCCCGACCGCGCCCCGGCCTCGATGGTCATGTTACAGAGCGTCATGCGGCCTTCCATGGACAGGCCGCGGATCGCCGAACCGGCGTACTCGACGGCGTGGCCGGTGCCGCCAGCGGCACCGATCTGGCGGATGATGGCGAGGATCACGTCCTTGGCGGTGACACCGAAGCCGAGGCCGCCATCGACGCTGATGCGCATGGTCTTCGGCTTGGTTTGCCACAGAGTCTGGGTCGCCAGCACATGCTCCACCTCCGACGCGCCGATGCCGAACGCGAGACATCCAAGCGCGCCATGAGTCGAGGTATGGGAATCACCGCAAACCAGTGTGATGCCCGGCAGCGTCAGGCCCTGTTCCGGCCCGACCACGTGGACGATGCCGTGGCGCTCGTCGGTCATGTCGAAATGGGTGACGCCGAATTCGGCGGCATTGCGCGCCAGACCCTCAACGGTATCGCGCATTTCGCCGGCCGGAATGTCGGCGATGGTGCGCGCCGTCGTCGGAATGCTGTGATCCGGGGTGGCGAATAGCAGCTCCGGACGCCGCACGGTGCGGCCCTGTTCGCGTAGCGCGTCGAAGCGGCGGTAATGCAGATCGTGCGTCAGGTGCCGGTCGACATACAGCAACGCCTCACCATCGTCGCGTTCGGCAACAACATGGGCGTCCCAGATTTTCTGGAACAGGGTTCTCGGCATGGATTCCTCCCAGTTCGCCAAGTGTCGAACCTGCCCCACGGGGGGTCAACCGGGAATCTGACGGACGGGGTATCTGGAATGTCGGGAGCTCAGAAAAACCGTGATAGCCGTACGTTGACGAAACTGTCTTCCTTCAGCGGCGCGAAGCCGTTGCCGCCGTCGACATTGAGCAGCACGCGGGCGTCAGCCTCGATCTTCCAAGCATCGCCGAGCCGGCGGCTGAATTCGACGTTGAAGAACGTCGAGCCGTCGTCCCGGTCGATGACGGCGCCGGCCAGCATCTCGGTATCCTGGGTATCGTTGAGCGCGAGGCGGGCGGCAACGAAGACGTCGTCCTTGAAGAAGGTGGCGGGCGCGCGGTTGTTGTCGCGGCCGTCATAGAGATACTCCACCAACAAGCCGAGATCGGCGTCCGTCTCGTTAATCTGAAACAGCGTGTATTCAAAACCGCCGACGGCGGCCAAGAAGCTGTCGCCGTGGCCTTCGCGGCCGATTGCCTCGAACTTCCACAACCAGGCGTCCTGCGTGTACTGCAGATCGATACCCAGTTGGCTGATGATATCGTAATGCGGGATGCGAAGCGTGCCGGTGGCGTTTTTTTCAAGGCGCGGTTCGCGGCTGGTGCCATGAAAGACGGCGGCACCGATATCCCAGTCGCCAAGGGCGTGGGAATATCGTAGCGCCGTATCCGGGAATGCCTGTTTCAAATCTGATTCGTAAACCTCGTCGCCGAAGGCGATCTTTTCCGGCAGCCGCAGCCGTCCGGTTTTGCCGGGGAATGTGCGTTCGCGAAAACCCGGCATGATATAAACTTCGACGCGGCCCCAATCCTGTTGGGTCGCAAGGTTGAGCATGGTCTGGCCGAGCTTGTCCTCCTCGTCGGTGTCCTCGACGGCGTCGGTCTGGTTGATGATGTTGACCAGATGGCGCGATTCCGTGACACCCCAAAACACCGTATTGACGCCGACCAAAACTTCCCATTCGTCTTCCAGGTGCAGCCAGTAGGCTTCGCGAATATCACCGTGTGTGCGCCGCGCATCACGGCCGTCGACGCGCAGAAACGGGATAAGGTTGAACCGGTCGGCCCGGTTCTTGGTCTTGAGCCTGAATTCCGGATTGAGGATGACGGAGCCTTGAAGGCCGCTCATTTGGTTCGCAAACGCGGGGCGTTCGACAAACCACCGCGCCTCGGTGGCGACGAAACCGGAAACCCTGATGTCCTCGGCCGACGTCGACAGGGGGACCAGCCACGCCAACGCCGCGAGCATCAAGCCTCTCAGGGGGGATAAGAGGGGGGAGGGATTACCGGTCATGGTCATCGTCGCCACCGATTTCGCGATACAGTGAGCGGTCAGCGGCTGCGTTTCAAGACGCCCTTGACGAAATCTCGCTCGCCGAGGCCGGCGTTGAACGCATAACCGCCGTATATGAAGTCGGTGCTCTTGCCGGTCTGGTGGTTGACCATGGTCATCATATGCGGGCGCCAGAATTTGCCGCCGTAGTGCTTCCACTTATTCTGTTCCAGGGTCTTCAACAGATCACCCCGGCGGTCATAGAAATCGACCTTGCGAATTTGAAAATCCGTTTGGTCGATCCAGGCGATCTGTTTGGTGTAACCGGAATGTTCGTAACGGGGTTTGCGCTCGACCATGTCGCACTTAAGATCGCCGCAGGCCTCGGCTTTCAGATAGGTGTAGGTGAACTTGTTGAGTTCCAGCGAGGTGAAGTCCTCGAAGGCGAACTCGCTGCCGACGAAGGGTCCGGATTTGTTGACCGACGAGATGCGTTTGACCCGTTTCAACGCCGGCAGGTACAGCCACTGGTCGTGAGCCTCCCCCACTGAAGTGGTCCACCGTTATAGTGAGGAAAA